>VFYY01000116.1 GCA_016871375.1 Acidimicrobiia bacterium | reverse complement strand
CGGATCACTGGGGGCGCGGCTCGGCGCCACGCTGCGCGGCATCGGCGACCACATCCGCGGCCGCTACGGCCCCGACCCGCCCGCCGCGATCTGACGCGCGAAGCTCGCGCAGCTCGGCAGCCATGATCGCGTTCTCCTCGATCAGCCGATCGATCTGCCGCTGCTGCCGCGACAGGATCACCGAGAACGACAGCGACGCCACCGAGATGATGGCGACGAGCATCAGCACCAGGACGGCCGGCGGGTAGTACACGCCCAGCCAGCGCGCCGCGAAGTCGAGCGCGTCGCGCCGCAGCGAGATCCCGATCAGCACGAGCGCGGACACGATCCACAGCGCCGAATACTCCTCGGCGAGCCGGCGCCGCCGCACCAGCTCCAGCACCAGCAGCAGCAGCACCACGCTGCCCGCCAGTGCGACGACCTGGACGCGATCAGTCATGGCCGGACCTCAGGCTGGCGCGGAACGGAACGATCAGCAGCGCGAGCGCCACCCGTGCACCGGCGCCGAGCAGCCGCACCGGCGTGAGGGACGTCCGCCCGTGCAGCCGCGCGCGCCACTGCACCTCCACTTCCACCATGCGCATGGCATTGTGGCTGAGGAGCAGGTGCAGCTCCGGCTCCGGGTAGCCGCCCGGATGATGCTCGGCCAGCATGGCGACCGCGCGCGGCCCCATCGCCCAGAATCCCGACGTCGGATCGGTGACCGTCCGCCGCGTCACCATCGACAGCACCGCGCCGAGCGAGCGCTGAACCGCGCTCGGATCGTGGCTGCGGTTCGACGACGCGAAGCGCGACCCGAGGACGACATCCGCCGCTCCGAGACGCAGCGGCGCCAGCAGCCGCTCCACGTCGTCCACCTCGTGCTGCCCGTCCGCGTCGAGACGGACCACGAGGTCGTAGCCCTGGCGCGCGGCGTACCGGAGTCCCGCCCGCAGCGCGCGGCCGACGCCGCGCCGATCGGGCCACTCCAGCCACCGGACGCCGAGCTCGCGCAGCAGCCCGCTCGTGTCGTCGGTGGACCCGTCGTTGACGACGAGCACGTCGAGATCGGGACGGCGCAGGCGCAGCGCGCCGACGACCGCGGGAAGACTTGCGGCCTCGTTATAGGCCGGAATCAGCACGAGAACCCGATGCAGGCGGCTCACGCGGGCGACCTCCTGATCATGCTGTGCTCGGGCCGGACCGGGCGCCTCGTCACCCGGCGCACCGTCCACACGGCGACGGCCGCGAGCCACGCGGCGTCGCGCGCGAGGTGGACGACGGGGAACGCCAGCGCGGCGGGGTCGCCGAACATGCGCCAGGCGCGCACGCCCGCGATCGCCCGTTCGACCGCGAGAAGGCCGATGAGCGCGGCGCCCGCAGCGACAGCGCCGAAGGCCAAGAGCATCACGGCGACTCCGAGAATCAGCGGGTGCGCCATCATTCCGGCCGGCGACACGGCGTCGCCGGTCACGCGGCGCGGGTGGCGCGAGACGACGTCGAGGCGGCCGTACCCGAACCCGTATTGCTGCGCGAGGTAGCCGGTGAAGCCCTCGCGCCAGTGGTGGCGGCTCCGCGCGGCCCCGCAGAACGCCAGCCGGTAGCCCGCCGCCCGCAGGCGGTAGCTGAGGTCGTTGTCGTAGCCGTAGCCCAACGACTCGTCGAGCGGCCCGGCCTCGCGCAGCGCGCTGGCGCGATACGCGGTGTTCCCCGTACACACGTGATCCGAGTCCTCCGCGAGCGACGCGTACCGCTGCTCGAGGTCCAGCGCCATCACCCGCGCGAAGAACGATGCGCGCGCGTCGGTGACGTAGCATCCCTGCGCCGCCGCCACCGCGGGGTCGCCTGTCCCGAGCGAAGTCGAGGGGTGCAGCGCCGCGACGAGCGTCGTCATCCACCCTGGCTCCAGCACGACGTCCTGGTCGACCTGGCAGACGATGGGATGCGCGGCCATCCGGATCCCCGCATTCACCGCCGCGGCGGCGCCGCGGCCCGGCCCGTTCACGATCGTGAGCGGATGCGCGCGCGCCAACGAGCGCAGCACGGCGGCGGATCCGTCCGTGCTGCGATCCTCCACGACGATGATCTCGAGCGGACGGCCGTCGGCCTGCGCGGCAATCGACGCCACCGTGTCCGTGATATGCGCTGCGCCGTTGTGAACGGGCACGACGAAGCTGACGCCCGTCACGCCCCTCGACTCCGCTCGGGGCAGGCCACCTGCCGATAAACGTCTTCGAGCTGCGCGCAGACCACGTCAGGCGCGTACGTCGTCCTGATGCGCTCTGCCGCCTGCGCGGCGGCGTCGCGCCAGTGCGCCGGCGCGGCCAGAATGTGCTCCATCGCGCCGCGAACCGCGGCCGCGTCGCCGTTGACGACCAGTCCGCCGCCCATCGCCGCCACGACTTCGCCGCACCCCGAGTCGTTGGCGACGACCACCGGCGTGCCTGCAAGCAGCGCCTCGAGCGGCACGAGACCGAAGATCTCGTGCTCGGACGGATAAACGACGAGGTCGGCGTCGGCGAGCAGCTCCAGCCGCGCGGCGCCCTCGAGCAATCCGGTGAACACGATGCGTGCGCGGTCGCCGGCGGCACGCGCGGCGGCACGCACGGTGCCGTCGCTTCCCATGTCGTTGCCCGCCACCACCAACGTGGCGTTGCCGGGCATGCCGGCAAATGCGCGCACCAGCACGTCCACCCGTTTGCGCGGCGTCAGCTTGCCGAGATACGCGACGAGCGGTCCAGGGATTCCGGCGCGCCGGCGAAACGCGCCGCGGGCCGGCGGCGGGTCGAACTCGGACAGCGCCATCGGATTCGGCACGACAGCGATGCGGTCCGGGGCCACGCCCTCGCGCTCGAGCTGACGACGCTCGGCCTGCGTCACCGCGAGCACGCGGGAGGCGCCGTGCAGCACCCGCCGGCCTGCCACGACGTCGAAGATCCGCTTGGCCGCGCGGCGCCGCTCGAGGACGGGCGCCGTCCCATGCGGCGCCAGCACGTACGGCACACCCGCCCGCTGCATGTGTGTCGCCGCGATCACGCCCGGCAGGTTGCGGCAGGCGTGCAGGTGCGCCACGTCGAAGTCGCCGCGATGGCGGCGCAGATACGAGGACAGGCCGAGCGGCATGAAGAGCTGCCAGTCGTACGCCAGCCGGTTGGACACATTCGGGAACACGCGGACGTCCACGGCGTCCCGCGTGCCGGAGGGCCGCCCGATCCGGCGTCGCGCATCACGGGCGTCGGTGGTGCAGACGGTGACGTGGTGGCCCCGCCCGGCGAGCCCGCGCGCGAGCGCGTCCGACACGCGCGGGATCCCGCCGTACGCCCAGGCCTCAGCCCCGTAGGGCGTGACGTGCAGCACTCGAAGCGCTTGCATACAATCGGAACCGCTGCATGCCGGTGACCCGCGTCGTACCCCTGCCCGCCGGCTGCGCCGCCCTGCTCGCGGTCCTTGTCTACCTTAACGCGCTCGACAATCCGTTTGTCTACGACGATTTTCGTCTGATCGTCGAAAACCCCGCGATTCTGACGCTCGACGTGCGGGGGCTGATGCTGCGCGACCTCACGCGGCCGGTCGTCAACCTGTCCTACGCGCTCGACACCGCGCTGTGGGGACCTCGCGCCCCCGGCTACCACGCAACCAGCGTGCTGCTCCACGCCGTCAACGTCGTGCTCGTGTTCTGGGTGGCGTTCCTCGCGGCCGGCGACGCCCGCCGCCGCGACCTGTCGTCCACGGCGATCGCGTTCGCCACCGCCGCGCTCTTCGCCGTGCACCCGATGATGACGCAGGCGGTCGGCTACATCGCCAGCCGATCCGAGGTCCTCTATACGACCTTCTTCCTCCTCGCGTTCCTCGCGGGCGCGCGGTGGATGCGCGCGGGCGGGGGGCGCTGGTGGGCCGCCTGCGTGGCGCTCTGGATCGTTGCCATGCTGGCGAAGGAACCGGCGGCGATGCTGCCCCTGGTGCTGATTGCCTACGACCGGCTCGTGCTCGACGACGGGCCGGACGAGCGTCGCCGCCGGTGGCGCGGGCTCGAGCTGCCCATGCTCGCCATCATGGCGGTCGCCGGCGGCGTGCGGCTTGCCGTGCTGATGCGCCTCGAGTACGGCGGCCAGGCTGCGCCCGACCTGCGCTTCGCGCTGATCGCGATCGACGCATTCTGGCGCTACCTGCTGCTGTTCTTCGTCCCGCAGGGGCAGTCGGTCTTCCACGACGTGCCCGCCATCCGCGGCCTCTTCGACGTGCGCGCGCTGCTGGGCATGGGCGGCCTCGCCGCCCTGCTCGCGGCCGCGTGGGCGCTCCGCCGCGTCCACGCGCTGCTGCCGCTCGGCATCGTCTGGTTCGTGCTGCTGCTCGTGCCGTCGGGCGTGCTGGCGACCTTCGGACGCGGCGAGCCGATGGCCGAGCATCGCGCCTACCTGCCGGCCGCCGGCCTCTTCCTCGCGTGGGGCTTCGCGTTCGGCGCGCTGTGGGCGCGCGCGGGACGCGACCGGACGATCGCGGCGACCGCCGCGGCGATCTTGCTCGTCTCGCTTGCCGCGCTGACCATCGTCCGCAATGTCGTGTGGGACAACCCGGTGCTGCTGGCGCAGGAGGCGACGGTGCGGTCGCCCGGACACTGGGTGCCACGCATGCTGCTGGCGGAAGCGCTGCGGCAGAGCGGCCGCTGCGGGGACGCGGTGCGCGAGTACCGCGTGGTGACAGCCGCGCGCCCGCAGGATCCGTTTGCCTACGGGCAAATGGCCCGCTGCCTCATCGTCACCGGCCGGTTGTCGGAGGCGGAGCCGGTGCTGCGGCGGGTGCGCGACCTGAGCCCGGCGTCGCCGGACGGCTCGATGGGCCTCGGCGTGCTGGCGATCCTCCGCGGGCGGCCCGGGGAATCGCGCGTGCACTTCGGCCGCGTGCTGGAGCGCGACCCCGGCCACGCGCAGGCGCAGCGGCTGCTCGCGTTCATCGACAACACGCTGCCGGATGCCGAGCGCCGGCGCGTGTGCCAGGAGCTCGGCGCGACCGCTGGTGGAGCCCTTGCCGTGGACCGCTGCCGTAACTGACGGCGGCGCGCTGCCGCCGATCAGAAGCGCACGCCGGCGCCGAGCGTGAACCGGAAGTCGTGACCGGTGAACGCGTCGCTGCGGACCGCGCCGCCGCTGTCGATCGCCGGCGCGGGATACCGCACCATCCGGTCGCCGGCATCCACGCGCACGAACGTGCGCCCCGACGACAGCCATTCCACGCCGCCTCCCGCGTCGAGCGCGACGAGCGTGCGCCCGCCCGCGAGCGTGCACCGCAGCGGCGGCGGGAAGATGGCGATGCACGCAATCGGCCGCGGGGCGCCGCCGACGCGGAGAAAGCCCGGGCGCAGCTTCGCAAACGGTCGCACGCGGCCCAGCCGCGGGCCGACCGTCGCGCCGAACAATCCTTCCACGCGGCTGCCGCTGAACGCCGCGGGGCCACCCAGGTCGCCCGGGTAGTACGACACTTCGCCCTCGACGCCGACGAGCGGCACCGGGTGCCACGACGCGCGCGCGCCTGCGCCGACGTCGGTCGCGTCGAACTCGCCGGACACACTTCCAGTCAGCAGGAAGGCGAGAAAGACGTACTCCGTCATTTGTGATTTGTGATTTGTGATTTGTGATTTGTGATTCGCTCTTGCCGTCAGCGCCATTTCGGGAGCGAGAGTGACGAACGCAGGCCGCCGAGGGGCGAATCGTGCAGCGCGATCGAGCCATGATACAGCTCCGCCAGGTCGCGCACGATCGCGAGGCCGAGACCGGACCCCGAGGCCTGCTCGTCGGCGCGCACGCCGCGGACGAGCACCGCGTCCCGCATCTCCCGCGCCAGCCCCGGCCCGTCGTCGTCCACGGTGACCACGACGGCGTCCCCCGCGTCGGCGGAGGCGATGACGATGCGCGCGCGCGTCCACTTGCAGGCGTTGTCGAGCAGGTTGCCGAGCATCTCGTCGAGGTCCTCGCGCTGCACGCGCGCGACGTGCGACGGATCGACGCGCACGTCGATCGACAGCGTTCGATCGGCGTACAGCCGGAGCAGCGTCCGCGCCAGGCCGTCGGCGGACTCGCGGATCGAGCAGCTCGCGCCGGACGTGTTGCCGGATGCCGCCGCGCGCGCGTGTGCCAGGTGGTAGTCGATCTGGCGGCGCATGCGGTCCACCTGCTGGGTGATCGCGGACGCGAGCCCGGTGTCGCCGGCAGCCGTCGCGAGCTCGGCTTCACGCGCGATCAGCGCGAGCGGCGTCTTCAACCCATGCGCGAGGTCGCCCGCCTTCGCCACCGCGCGGCGCGCGGCCTCCTCGCGGTGCGCGAGCAGCGCGTTCAGGTCGTCCACCGCGCGTGACACGCCGCGGCGCACCTGAAAGGCCCCCGCGGCCATCGCCAGCACGGCGCCGACCAGGATCAGCACCGCGTGCTCGGTCCAGACGAAGTGGATCGCGGCCCGCCGGCCGAGAAACGGCATGTCCGGCGCGTGCTGAAACACCAGGGACATCAGCGTGAACGTCAGCAGCACGAGCCCGATGGTCCAGCAGACGGAGCCGAGAATCACGCGCGCGCGGAGCGACAGCGTCATGTGCGCGCCCCGACCCGGTACCCCAGGCCGCGGACCGTCTCGATGAGCGAGGACCCGAGCTTGCGGCGCAGCCGCGCGACGAACACCTCCACCGTGTTCGAGTCGCGGTCCGCGTCCTGCGCGTAGATGTGTTCGGTGAGCTCGCCCTGCGAGACGACGCGGTCGCGATGGTGCATCAGGTACGACAGGACCCGGAACTCATGGCTGGTGAGCTTCACGGGGACGCCGTCGCGGGTGACCCGCGCCTGCCGCGGATCGAGCGTGACGCCGCCGCAGTGCAGGAGCTGCTGCGGCCGCCCCGCGGCGCGCCGGATGAGGCCGCGGAGGCGCGCCAGCACCTCCTCGATCCGGAACGGCTTGGCGACGTAGTCGTCCGCGCCCGTGTCGATGCCTTCGACCGTCTCGTGCCAGCTGCCCCGCGCGGTGAGCACCAGCACGGGCACGGCGACACCGGCGGCGCGCCAGCCGCGCAGCAGCGTCAGCCCGTCGATGCGCGGCAGCCCGAGGTCGAGCAACACCGCGTCGTAGCTCTCGGTGCGGACGGCAAAATCGGCGCGCTCGCCGTCGGACGCGGTATCCACCGCATAGCCCGCCTCCGTCACCGCGCGCTGCAGCTGGTGCAGGAGGGCCGGTTCGTCTTCGACCACGAGAACGCGCACGGCTGTCTTATAGCGCAACCGGACCTGAACGCCCGCTGAACGCGGCGTTCACCGCCGGTTCAGCGCCCCTTCTCTACACTTGGTCCCATGTTCAGCAGCTACGACTTCGGCTACAGCTGGTTTGTCGGCTACGGGCTCGCCATTCCGCTGGCGGTGGCGGCGCTGGCCGGCGGCCTTGCGCTCCGGCGCAGGTGGCCGCGGTGGACGATCGCCGCCGCGGCCGTGGTGGCGATCTGGGCTGCGACCGGCATCGTCCTGATCAACTTCACCTTCGGCCTCGAGCGGCCGCTCGACCTGCCGACCGCGCGGTTTCTGCCCAGCGGAGCCGGCCGGGTGCTCGACGCGGGCGCCGGCTCAGGCCGCGCCGCGGTCGGCGTGCTGCTGGCGCGGCCGAAGGCGACCGTGACCGGCCTCGACCTGTACGACGGGTACTGGGGCATCGAGGACAACACCCCCGAGCGGTTCATGGCGAACGCGCGCATCGCGGGTGCCGCCGAGCGCGCCGACGCCGTCCGCGGGGACCTCCGCGCGATGCCATTCCGCGATGGCGAGTTCGACGCGGTCATCAGCTCGTACGCGATCGACCACCTGCGCCAGGACGGCGTCGTCAAGGCGATTGCGGAGGTGGCGCGTGTGCTCAAGCCGCGCGGCGAGTTTCTGCTGCTGATCGTGCACGTCAACTGGGCGACGTGGCTCGTCTCGCCCCATTCCGTGGCGCACCACCCGCGTCAGGATCCCATGCGCTGGCGCGACGTCCTCGAGTCCGGCGGCTTCGACGTGGAGGAGACGGGCACGCGGCCGTCCACCCTGTATTTCCTCGCGCGCAAGCGCGGCGGCGCGGCAACGGCCGCCATCACCGCCGCCACCTCCTGAGGGATGGCCGGCCTGGTGATGACCTGCGTGACGCCGGCATCGAGCGCGGCCTGACGATCTTCGCCTGTTCTCGCCACGCGAGCGGCGTGAAGGCGTTCCGGTAGACAGCATCAGGCGCGATCGAGCACGTCCCTGACGCGCCGCGCCAGCACGCTCCGCGTGAAGGGCTTCTGCAGGAACGCGACTTCCGAGTGCTGCACGCCGTGCCGCAGCACGATGTCGTCGGTGTGGCCGCTCATGAAGAGCACGCGCAGCGACGGCATGCGCGGGGCGAGGCGCTCGTAGAGCTCGCGCCCGCTCGGTCCGCGCATGACGAGATCGCTCACGAGCAGGTCGGGCTGCTTCACCGCGCCGTCGAGGAGCGCGAACGCCTCGTCGGCCGATCCTGCGGCCATCACCGCA
Organism: Acidimicrobiia bacterium; assembly: GCA_016871375.1. GTDB lineage: Bacteria > Acidobacteriota > Vicinamibacteria > Vicinamibacterales > UBA2999 > VFYY01. The sequence goes on along the minus strand of VFYY01000116.1, from coordinate 4,812 downwards.
TACCCCAGGCTCGCCAGCATCCGCTCGACGACGACGCGGACCTGCGGCTCGTCTTCGACGAGGAGCACCGTCTCGCTGCCGCGCAGGTCGCCGTCGTGCGCGGGCGCCGCGTTCACGGCACGAGCGGCCGGCACGTGCGGCAGCAGGACGGTGAACGTGCTGCCCTCGCCCGGTGTGCTCGCCACCTCCACGGCGCCGCCGCTCTGGCGCACGATGCCGTAGACGCTGGCCAGGCCGAGGCCGGTGCCCTCCCCCGCGGCTTTCGTCGTGAAGAACGGCTCGAAGACGCGCTCCTTCACCTCCGCCGTCATGCCGTGGCCGGTGTCGGTCACCTCCAGGCGGACGTACGGTCCTGGCGCCACGTCGAGGCGGGCGGCCGCGTCGGCATCCAGCCGCACCAACGACGTGGCGACCGTCAACCGCCCGCCCTCGGGCATCGCGTCGCGCGCGTTGACCGCAAGGTTCACCAGCAGGTGCGTGACCTGCGCGCCGTCGATCAGGATGTGCGCCGGCGCGCCTCCCAGGCGCGTCACCAGCGTGATGTGCTCCCCGATCGTCCGCACCAGCAGCTTCGCGGTTTCGGCGATCGCGGCGTTGAGGTCCAGCACCTTCGGCTCGGACACCGCGCGGCGGCCGAAGGCGAGGAGCTGGCTGGTGAGCGTCTGGGCGCGCTCGGCGGCCACGGCAATCTCGCGGACGGCCTGGGCGTGCTCCTGCGCCGTCAGCTCGGTCCCGAGCGCCTCGCAGTAGGCGCCGATGATCGTCAGGAGGTTGTTGAAGTCGTGCGCGACGCCGCCCGCCAGCCGGCCGATGGCCTCCATCTTCTGTGACTGGTGGAAGCGCTCCTCGCTGGCGCGCACCTCGGCCTCCGCCTGCTTCAGGCGGTGCTCGGTCTGCCGCAGCTCGGTGACGTCGACATGCGCGCCGAGCATGCGCACCGCGCGACCCTGCGCGTCCCGGACGAGCGCGCCGCGCGCGAAGATCCACCGGTAGGTGCCGTCCTTGTGGCGAAGCCGGAACTCGTTGGCGTACGCCGGCTCGATTCCGGCCAGGAAGCGGTCGACCTTCGCCATCGCCTCCGCCGCGTCGTCCGGGTGCAGACGCTCGGGCCATTCCCGCAACGTCGGCTCGATTTCGTCGTCGGCATAGCCAATCTGGCGCTTCCACTCCGGTGACACCCAGACGGTATTCGCGATCAGATCCGCGTCCCACAGGCCGACGTTGGCGGCCTCGGTGGCCAGCCGCAGGCGCCGCTCGCTCTCGCGCAGCGCCTCGTCCGCCTCCCGCAACGCGTGCTCCGCCGCGCCGCGGCCAGACTCGCCTGCCTTCATGTCCGTCAGTTCCTGGTGTACTTCGCGACGCCCCTGATCGTGGCCTCGGCGGTGAACAGGTTCCCCGCGCTGTCGAGCGCGATCCCCTCGCCCATGGCGCCGTCCGGCGACTCCGTCTTGTGCGGCGGGATGAACATCGTCACCTTGCCGTCCTTGAGGCTGCCAATGCGGATGCCCTTCAGCCAGCCGGGATGGACGCGCTCGTTGGACTCGGCGTCGGATGTGTAGATGGTGTCGTTGCCGTCGATGGCGATGCCGCTGACGCGGCTGAACTCGCGGTACTCGCCGAGATACGTCCCTTCCTTCGAGAGGATCTGGATGCGGTGGTTGTGGCGGTCGGCCACGATCAGCCGGCCGCGCGAGTCGAACTCCACGGCGTGCGGCGTGCGGAACTCGCCGGGCGCCGTCCCCGTCCTGCCGATGACCCGCAGGAGTTTTCCGTTCCGATCGAACACCGAGATGCGGCCGATCAGGTTCGGGTCGTTGACGTTGGTGTGGCTCTCGGCGATGTAGACGTCGCCGTTGGCCGGGTCGGTGACGAGATCGGTCGGCTCCGTCAACGCCTCCGGCGGATTGCCCTTCACGCCGGGCCTGCCGATGGTCATCAGCACCTTGCCCTGCGGGCTGAACTTCACGACCACGCTGCCCTTGTTCCGCTCGCCCGGATACTTGGCGATCTCCTCGTCGGTCGGCACGCGCGCGTCGGTCACCCACACGTTGCCGTCGCGATCGACGTGGATGCCGTGCGGCCACACGAACATGCCGCGGCCGAACGCCCGCACCTCCCTGCCGGATTCGTCGAAGAGATGGACGGGATTGCCCGTGTGGCCGAGGCAGCCCGGCGCGGTCCCGGGCGAGCAGCGGTCGGTGGCCCACACCGAGCGGCCGTCGCGATCGATGGCCACGCCGTTCGACCCGCCCCACGGCCGCTTCTCGAGCGTGAGCTGCGCCCAGTCGCGGACGATGCGATAGGGGTTCGCGCCGCTGTTCACCGGGGGCGGGTCCGGGGTCTGCGCCAGGAACGACGCGCCCGCCGACACGACAACGAGGCACGCACTGATGAATCGCATGCCCGGGATCATAGCTCCGATTCGGTCGCCCGGATTTACCGGGTGTCGCGGGCGCGCATCGCCGGGCTGGTGTCGAGCGCGTTGGCGTCGATGGGCGCCGCGCGCAGCTTCAGGTGCGCGAAGATCGGCCGCTCCTCGTCGCCGGTGTCCACGCGCAGCTGGCGGCCGGCGTCGCGCACGGCCGGGAAATTTTTCAGGCTGACGACGCCGCGGACGTTGCCGCCGATGGCGAACACGCGGCGCCCCGGCTCGTCCACCTTGACGACGATGTCGCAATGGCTGCGCGCGCCGATGCCCATCTGGCGGCGGCGCTCGGCGAGCGTGCGATACGCGGGCCGCCGCGACGAGCAGAGCATGTCGCCGGGCGCGATGACCGCCTCGCCGGGGTCGTAGGCGACGAACGCCGCCTCGGGCGCCCGGTCGTCCCGCGCGCGAATCGCCTGATCGATATAGGCGTGGTGCGCGATGGCGCGGCGGAACTGCGCGTCGGTGCCGAGGCCCGCTTCGCACATCACCCACGAGACGAACGCCGCCGACCACGGCGCGTTCCAGCGCGCGGCGACGCCGTCCTCGCCGTTCCAGCGATCGTTCTGCCGCGCGACGATCCAGGATCCCTGCGGCGTCACGGCCCAGTAGCCGCCAATCGACGGCGCCACGCGCGCCGCCTCGTCCGGGGGCAGCCGCGGGCGACGCCGGCGGCGCTCCTCCGGCGTCTCCGGCGCCCGATCGTCATCGCCGCCCTCGCGAGGCTCCGCGATACGGAAGCCGAAGGACGCCCACTCCTGCGCGGCGAGGTCCACGATGCGGCGGCGGGTCTCGCCGGTGGGAAGCACGCGGCAGGGCCGCGGCTGCACGGTCATCGAGCCGGGCCCGCCACGGACGTGCACGGAGGGCTGCTGCGCGAACGCCGCGGCGCCGGCGAGGGGCACCAGCGCGAGCGCGGCGGCCAGTGTCGCGTTCACGCGGCAATCATACATACAATGTCCCACCCGTCCAGAAAGGACCGCTCATGCAGGTCTCGATGACCGTCAACGGCAGGGTGCGGAAGGCCGACGTGGAGCCGCGTCTGCTGCTCGTCCACTTTCTCCGCGAGCATCTTCTTCTCACCGGCGCGCACGTCGGCTGCGACACCAGCCAGTGCGGCGCGTGCACCGTCATCGTCGACGGCCGGAGCGCGAAGGCGTGCACGATGTTCGCGGTCCAGGCCGACGGCTCGACGATCACGACCGTCGAGGGCCTCGCGGCCAACGGGCAGCTGCATCCCGTGCAGGAGGGCTTCTGGGATCAGCACGGCCTGCAGTGCGGCTACTGCACGCCGGGCATGATCATGTCGGCGGTCAACCTGCTGCAGGACACGCCGCACCCGACCGATCGGCAGATCCGCGAGGGCATCTCCGGCAACTTCTGCCGCTGCACCGGCTACCAGCACATCGTGAACGCCGTCCGGCAGGCGGCCGGCCGGAGGTAATCATGGCGGCGCCCGTTCTTCCCAAGCTCGTCGGCGAGCGCGTGCGGCGGCGCGAGGACCCGCGCCTCATCCAGGGACGCGCCACCTACGTGGACGACATCAAGATTGCCGGCATGCAGCACCTCGCGTTCAAGCGGAGCGAGGTCGCGCACGGCCGCATCCGCTCGATCGACACGAGCGCCGCCGCGGCGATGGACGGCGTCGAGGCGGTGCTGACCGGCGCGCAGATCGCGGAGCTGCTCGCGCCGATGCCCATCGGCACGCCGTTCCCGTCGCCGCCGCATCGCGCGGTCGCGGTGGACACCGTCCGCTACGCGGGCGAGCCGGTGGCAGTGGTCGTCGCGCGGGATCGCTACGTGGCGCGCGACGCGGCGGACGCGATCGTCGTCACGTACGACGTGCTGCCGGCCGTCGTCGATCCGGAGCTGGCGATGACGGGCACGCCGACCGTCATCCATCCGGACTTCCCGAACAACCTCGCGGTCGCGCTCGTGCCCAGCGGCACCGGCGTCAGCGCCGACGGCACGGTGGACGACTCCGCCATCGACGCCGCGTTCACGCAGGCGGAGGTCGTCATCTCGCAGCGGATGGTGAACCACCGGCTCGTGCCGAACGCGATGGAGCCGCGCGGTGTCGTCGCGCACTACGAGCCGGGCAAGGACGCGATGACGATCTGGTCGTCCACGCAGAACCCGCACATCCTGCGCACGATGATCGCGGCGATGACCGGCATGGGCCAGGACCAGGTGCGCGCCATCGCGCCCGAGGTGGGCGGCGGGTTCGGCGCCAAGATCAACATCTACGCGGAGGAGTACGTCGCGGCCGTCGTCACCAGGAAGCTGGGCATCCCGGTGAAATGGGTCGAGGATCGCACCGAGGCGTTCGTCGCCACGACGCACGGGCGCGACCTGCTGGCCTACGTGGACCTGGCCGCCACGCGCGA
>VFYY01000115.1 GCA_016871375.1 Acidimicrobiia bacterium | reverse complement strand
AATTAGGAATTCGGAATTCGGAATTCGCGTTACGCATTCATAATTCTGAATTCTTAATTCCTAATTGCGTGCCGCCATGCTGAGAATCACTGGCGGCAGAGTGTACGACCCGGCCAACGGCGTGGACGGCGTGGTCAAGGACATCTGTGTCGCGGACGGCCGCGTTGTCGCCGACGTGCAGCGCGCGCGGACGATCGACGCCACGGGCCTGCTCGTGTTCCCGGGCGGCGTGGACGTCCACACGCACGTCGCCGGCGGCGCGTTGAACTTCGCGCGCGGCCTCGTGCCCGAGAACCAGCGCGCGGCGCGCAAGTTCCTGCGATCGCCGGATCGCCGCGCCGGCCTCGGCGGCATGACGCCCACGACGTTCGCCACCGGCTACCTCTATGCCGGCATGGGCTGGACGACGGTGAACGAGGCGGCGGTGCCGATCCTGTCGGCGAAGCACACGCACGAGGAGCTGCACGACACGCCGATCGTGGACAAGTCGTCGCTGCTGCTCATGGCGAACAACGAGATCGTGCTCGACCTGCTCGAGGCGGGCGAGGCCGAGCGCGCGCGTCACGTGGTCGCGTGGCTGATCTGGGCGGCGAAAGTCTACGGCGTGAAAGCCGTCAACCCCGGCGGCGTCGCCGCGTGGAAGTGGGGGAAGAACGCCGGCACGCTGCACGAGCCGATCCAAGGCTACAGCAGGGTGACGCCGGCGAAGATCATCGCCGAGCTCGCGCAGATCGTGGACGACCTCGCGCTGCCGCACCCGCTGCATCTGCACGCGAATCACCTCGGGATTCCCGGCAACTTCGAGACGACCATCGAGACGATGCAGGTCATCGACGGCCGGCGCGCGCACCTGGCGCACCTGCAGTTCCACGCCTACGGCGGCGACGACTGGGGCAACATGCGCTCGCAGGCCGCCGCCGTGGCCGAGGAGTTCAACAAGCGCAGGAACCTGACGACGGATGCGGGCGCGATCCTGTTCGGCGACGCGGTGACGATCACCGCCGACGGCCCGTGGCAGCACCTGCTGTATCAGCTCACCGGCCGCAAGTGGGGCAATCTCGACGTCGAGAACGAGACCGGCTGCGGCATCGTGCCGTACGTCTACAAGGACAGGAGTCTCGTCAACGCGGTCCAGTGGGCCGTCGGCCTCGAGCTTTTGCTCCTCATCGACGATCCGTGGCGCGTGTTCCTCACGACCGATCATCCGAACGGCGGCGCGTTCTGGCGCTACCCGGAGATCATCCGCATGCTGATGGACGTCGAGTTCCGCAAGACGCAGATTGCGGCGCTGCCCGAGGCGGCGCGCAGCCGGATGACGCTGCCCGAGATCACGCGGCAGTACACGCTCTCCGAGATTGCGATCATCACCTCTGCCGGCCCCGCGCGCGCCCTCGGCATGCCGCAGAAAGGGCACCTCGGCGTCGGCGCCGACGCGGACATCGCCATCTACCCGGAGAAGCCGGACGACGGCGTGCTGTTCTCCTATCCGCGCTACGTGCTGAAGGCCGGCGACGTGGTGGTGGAGGAAGGCGACGTGCGGGCCGTGAACGACGGCCGCGAGTTCATCGTCCGGCCTGCCTACGACGAGACGATCGAGGAATACCTGCGGCCGCTCTTCCAGAAGGTCTACACGATGTCGTTCGAGAACTATCCGGTCGAGCTCGAACGCGTGCGGAACGCCGAGATACGGTCGTGATGACGCTGACGCTGCAGCAGCAGCCGACGGTGCCGCTCGAGGCGGAGGTCCTCTCGCCTGACGTGATCGCGCCGCTCGGCCTCGACGCCGTGCGCGCGCTGCCGGTGTTTCACGGCAAGCGCCAGCGGCGGCTGGATGAGTTCTTCTCGGTCGTCGGCTCGCCCGGCGACGACCTCGAGATCGAGGGCGACCTGCGGAAGGTGAAGTGGATCGGCCGCGGCATGACGCGCGGCCGCGTCGCCGTGCGCGGAGACGTCGGCATGCACCTCGGCGCGTACATGAAGGGCGGCTCGATCGAGGTCACCGGCAGCGCGTCCGACTGGGTCGGCGGCGAGATGTCCGGCGGCACGATCCGCATCAGCGGCAACGCCGGGGGACAGATCGGCGCGGCGTACCGCGGCAGCAGCACGGGCATGGCCGACGGCACCATCGTCGTCGGCGGCAGCGCCGGCCTCGAGGTCGGCATGCGCATGAAGCGCGGCATCATCGTCATCGGCGGGCCGGTGCGCGACTTCGCCGGGCTGCAGATGAAGGGCGGCACCATCGTGCTCGGCGCTGGCGCCGAGCTGCGGACCGGCGCCTGGATGATGCGCGGCACGATTGTGTCGCTGAAGCCGATTCCGATCATGCCGACGTTCGCCTACGCGTCCACGTACACGCCGACGTTCCTGCGCATCCTCGCGCGGCACCTTGCCACGCTTGGCGTGACGCTGCCGACCGACGACGCGAAGGGCAGCTACCACCGGTATAACGGCGACTCGTCGGTGCCGGGCAAGGGCGAGCTGTTCGTGTGGTCCGCCTCCGCCGAGGCTTCGGCGAGACAGGGCTGACATGGAGTGGCGAGGCGTAGCCATCCGCGACACCTTTGCCGAGGCGTTCGACATGTACGCCGCCCGCGTGGTGATCACCGCCGGGTCCGCGGCGTGGGCGCGGACGGCCGGGCAGGCGATGACCGGGTTTGCGACGTCGGTGATCGGCTGCAAGGTGGAGGCGGGCATCGAAGGCGATCTCGATCCCGCCGCGACGCCTGATGGCCGTCCCGGCATCAGCCTGCTCGTGTTCGGCGTGGACCAGGCCGGGCTGACCACGCGGCTCCTCGATCGCATCGGGCAGACGGTGCTGACGTGCCCGACCACGGCGTGCTTCGACGGGCTGCCGGACGCGGCCAGCCGCGCGCCCGTCGGCGGCGTCCTGCGGCACTTCGGCGACCGGTTCCAGTCGAGCAAGGTCATCGACGGCGTCCGCTACTGGCGGATTCCGGTGATGGAAGGGGAGTTCCTGATCCAGGAGACGTTCGGCATCCAGAAGGCGATCGGCGGCGGGAACCTGCTGATCCTGGGCGCCGACCAGAAGAGCGCGCTGGCCGCGGCGGAAGCGGCCGCCACCGCGATGCGCGCGGTGCGCGGCGTCATCCTGCCGTTCCCCGGCGGCATCGTCCGCGCCGGCAGCAAGATTGGGGCGCGCCGCTACAAGAGCATGATTGCGTCCACCAACGACGCGTTCTGCCCGACGTTGCGCGGACGCGTCGGCGTGGACAGCGCGCTGCCCGAGAACGTGAACGCCGTGCTCGAGATCGTCGTCGACGGCCTGGATCGCCCCGCGATCGAGGACTCGCTGCGCGCGGGCATCGACGCGGCCTGCCGGCCAGGCGTCGTCGCCATCACGGCCGGCAACTACGGCGGCAAGCTCGGGAAGCATCACTTCCGCCTGCACGACCTATGCGCATCCTGGTCCACGAGCACGTAAGCAGCAGCCGGCGCGGCCGGCGGTCTGTGGCTCCGGCGCTGCTCCGCGAGGGACAGGCGATGCGTACCGCGCTCGTCGCGGACCTGACGGCGGCGGGTCATGACGTGGTCACGTCGAATCCTGATGCCGTGTGGCTGATCGCGCCCGAGCTCGGGCGCGTGCATCAGCAGGTGGCGCGGCGGTTCGAATCGAAGGGCGCGAGATTGCTCGGCTCGAGCCCTGCCGCCATTCGCCAGGCGTCCGACAAGCGCGCGCTGGCGTGGCTGCTCGAGCGGCACTCCATTCCGCATCCTCGGACGCGCATCCTCCGGGACGACGGCGCGGCCGCGCCGATTGCCGCGGCGCTCGGCTTTCCCGTGGTGGTGAAGCCGGCCCAGGGCGCGGGCTGCCTTGGCGTGGCGCTCGCGTCGCAGGCGCACGAGCTGGCCACGGCGGTCGCGCACGCGCGCGCGGCGGCGGGCGCTGGCCTGCTGCTCGTGCAGGAATACGTCGCCGGCACGGCGGCCAGCGTGTCGCTGCTCGCCGACGGGACGCGCGCGATGCCGCTGACACTCAATCGCCAGCGGGTACGCCGCCGGACGCACCGGCTCGTCTACGACGGTGGCAACACGCCGCTCGCGCATCCGCTGCGGTCCCGCGCCTTCGAGGTCGCCGTCCGCACGTGCGAGCTCATTCCCGGCCTCCGCGGGTTCGTCGGCGTGGACGTCGTGCTCACCGCCACCGAAGCGGTGGTCATCGAGGTCAATCCGAGGCTGACGACGGCGTATCTGGGCGTTCGCAAGGCGGTCGGCGCCAACGTTGCGGCGATGGCGCTGGCGGCCTGCCGGGGCGAGCTGCCGTCGCGCGTGACCGTGCGTCGCTCCGTATCATGGGGTCAGACCCCATGAGTCGATCCGTGTCAGGGTGGGACGTGGGCGGCGCGAACATCAAGGTCGCGTCCGGCCTCCGCGTCGTCGAGCGGCCGTTCGCGCTGTGGCGCGAGCCGCAGCGCCTGCCCGAGGTCCTGGCCGAGGTCGCGGACGCGCTCGGCCGGACCGATGTCATGGCTGTGACGATGACCGCGGAGCTCGCCGACTGCTACACGACGAAGCGCGAGGGCGTTGCCGCCGTGCTGGACGCGTTCGGCACGGCGTTCCCGGGTGCGGAGGTGTGGATCTACGGCGTGGACGGCCGCTTCCGCAGCGCCGAGGCAGCACGCCGGCAGCCGCTCCGTGTCGCGGCCGCGAACTGGATGGCGAGCGCGTCGCTCGTGGCCCGCACCGTTTCCGACGCGATCTTCGTGGACGCCGGCAGCACGACGACCGACATCATTCCGATTGTGGGCGGGCGTGTGGTGGCGCGCGGGAAGACGGATCCGGCGCGCCTGCGCAGCGGCGAGCTCGTGTATACCGGCGCATTGCGCACCCCGGCCTGCGCGATTGCCCGCTGGGTGCCGCTGCGTGGACGACGATGCCGCGTGGCCGCCGAGCACTTCGCGACCTCAGCCGACGCGCATCTATGGCTCGGTACGATCGAGGAGAGCGACTACACGTGCGACACGGCCGACGGCCGCGGGAAGAGCCGCCGGGAAGCGGCCGCCCGGCTGGCGCGGATCGTGTGCGCGGACCTCGATATGCTGGAGGACGCGGATGTGGACGCGATTGCGCGGCATCTGCGGGACTCGCAAGTGAAGCAGATCGCGTCTGGCCTTCGGCAGGTCATGAAACGTCGTGGAACCGGGTGTCCGGCCGTGCTCGCTGGACAGGGCGCCTTTCTCGCGCGCGCCGCGGCGGAGGCCGTCGGCCTGACGGTCTGCGATCTCGCCGCGACGCTCGGCCCTGAGGCGGCGCGATCGACGCCGGCGGCCGCCGTGGGCGTGCTGCTCGACGAGTGGCGGAGAAGGGAGGGAGTCGAACCCTCCGAGGACCTTACGGCCCCCAGACTGGTTTTGAAGACCAGCGGCGCCACCGGGCGCCTTCCTTCTCCGGATGTGGTTGGAGCGTAGCGTGAGCCAGGAGCTGCTGCGCGGGCTGCCGTCGGTCGACCGCCTCCTCCACCATACCAAGAGTGCGCCCCTGCTTGCTCGTTTCAATCGCGACTACGTGACGCAGCAGTGCCGCCAGGTGCTCGACGAGCTGCGGCAGGCGATCCGGGCGGGCGGCGCGGTGGACGCGCGCGAGCTGGACGACGGCGCGATTCTCGATCGCCTCGCGCGGCGCCTCGCGGGGCAGCCGGCAGGCGGCTTCCAGCGGGTCGTCAACGCCACGGGCACCGTCCTGCACACCAACCTCGGACGCGCTCCTCTTGCCGAGGCGGCGATCGACGCGCTCGTCACGGCGGCGCGGTATCCCACCAACCTCGAATACGACCTCAACGAAGGCGAGCGCGGCCGCCGCGAATCGCACGTCGAGCGCCTGCTCGTCGGCCTGACCGGCGCCGAAGCCGCCACGGTGGTGAACAACAACGCCGCCGCCGTGCTCCTCGCGCTCAACACGATGGCCAGCGGCCGTGAGGTCATCGTCTCGCGCGGCGAGCTCATCGAGATCGGCGGCGCCTTCCGCATTCCCGAGATCATGGCCCGCAGCGGCGCCGTGCTGCGGGAAGTCGGGACCACCAACCGCACCCATCCCGACGACTACGCGCAGGCGATCGGCGCCGCCACGGCGCTGCTGCTGAAGGTCCACACCAGCAACTACCGCATCGTCGGCTTCTCGTCCGAGGTGCCGTTGCCGGAGCTCGTCGCCATCGGACGGCAGCACGGCCTGCCGGTGATGGAGGATCTCGGCAGCGGCGCGCTGATCGATCTGGGGCGCTACGGCGTGCCGAAGGAGCCGCTCGTCGGCGAGCGCGTCGCGCTCGGCGCCGACGTCGTCACCTTCAGCGGCGACAAGGTGCTGGGCGGCCCGCAGGCCGGCCTGCTGGTCGGCAGGAAGGCGTGGATCGACCGGATCGCGAAGAACCCGCTGCACCGCGCCGTGCGCTGCGACAAGCTGACGCTGGCCGCGCTCGAAGCGACGCTGGCGCTGTACCAGCAGTCGCCGGACGTCGTGAGCGAGATCCCCGCGCTGCGGGCGTTCACACGGCCGCTGCGCGAGCTCGAGGCCATGGCCGCGCGGCTGCTGCCGGCGCTCGAGCGCGCGCTCGGGCCGGGCTTTTCGGTCGCGCTCGAAAGCTCGACGTCGCAGATCGGCAGCGGTGCGCTCCCGACCGAGGAGATTCCGACGTGGGCCGTTGCCGTCCGGCACGATCGGGACAGCGCGGACGCGGTCGCGGCGCGCTTCCGCGCCGCCCGCCCGCCGATCATCGGCCGCATCAACGACGACCGCTTTCTGCTCGACCTGCGCACGGTGTTCGACCCCGACGACCTCATCCCGCGGTGGTGAGATGCCGTACATCATCGGCACCGCAGGGCACATCGACCACGGCAAGACGAGCCTCGTCAGGGCGCTGACCGGGCAGGACACCGACCGCCTCAAGGAAGAGAAGGAGCGCGGCATCTCCATCGAGCTCGGGTTCGCGCACTTCGACCTGCCCGACGGCACGCAGGCCGGCGTGGTGGACGTCCCCGGCCACGAGCGCTTCATCCGTCACATGCTCGCCGGCGCGCACGGCATCGACCTCGTGCTCTTCACGGTGGCCGCCGACGACGGCGTGATGCCGCAGACCGAGGAGCATCTCGACATCGTCCACCTGCTCGGCGTGCGGCGGGCGATCTTCGTCATCACGAAGACCGATCTCGTTGCCGAGGCGCGGATCCGCGAGGTGGAGGAAGAGGTCGCCGCGCTGGTGGCGGGAACGGTGCTCGACGGCTCGCCCACAGTCCCCTTCTCCGCGGTGAGCGGGCGCGGGCTCGAGGAGCTGCGCGCGCGCATCGCGGACGTCGTGCGATCGGACGCGCCGGCGGCGCCGGACGGGTATTTCCGTCTGCCGGTGGACCGCGTGTTCGTGATGCAGGGCCACGGGGTCGTGGTGACGGGGACGGCGATCACGGGCGAGGTGCGCGTCGGCGACCACGTGCGGTGCGTGCCGGGCGACCAGATCTTCCGCGTGCGCAGCCTGCAGGTGCACGGCCAGGCGGTGGAGGCCGCGACCTGGGGCCAGCGCGTCGCGATGAACCTGACCGGGTCGGAGAAAGCGTCCATCGAGCGCGGCCAGGTGATCTGTCACGAGAAGGTCGGCCACGCCACCACGCGCTTCGACGCGCGCATCGAGGTGAGGCCGACGGCGGCGTCCGGCTTGAAGAACCATCAGCGCGTTCGCGTGCACCTGGGCGCGGCGGAGGGCCTCGCGCGGCTGATCCTGCTGGACGGGCGCGAGGCCGTGAGGGCGCGAGACGCGGCGTTCGCCCAGCTCGTGCTGCTCGAGCCGATGCTCGCGCTCCGAGGCGACCGCTTCGTGATTCGCGACGAGACCGCGCAGCGCACGCTCGGCGGCGGCATGGTGCTGCATCCGTGGGCCCCGCGGCATCGGCGCACGGAGCCGCAGCTCCCGGAGAAGCTGGCGACTCTGGCCGGCGGCGATGTGGCGGCGGTCGTGACGGTGTTCCTGGAGGACAGCGAGAGCTTCGCGGTGGCGCTCGGCCCGGTGGCGCAGTTCCTCAACACCACGGACGAGCACGCCGCGGCGCAGCTCGAGGCGATGACGGACCTGCGCGTCGTGACCGTTGACGGCGATCGGCTCTTCACGACGCCCGGCAAGTGGGAGGGGCTGAAGGACGGCGTGACGGCGCTGCTGCGCGAGTTCCACCGCGAGCATCCGCTGCAGCCGGGGCGCGAGATGGAGGACGTGCGCGAGCGGCGCGCGGGCACGGTCCCGCCGCGGGTGTTCCGCGCGGTCGTCGATCGGCTCGTCGCCGAGCGGGCGATCGCGCGCGACGGGAGCCTGCTGCGGATGCCGGATCACGTCGTGCGCCTGCGCGAGGACGAGCAGGGGATGGCGGGCCGCATCCGCGCCCTGCTCGAGCAGGCGCCGCTGTCGCCTCCCGATGTAAAGCAGATCGAGCGCGACCTTGGCGTCGCGCCCGCCAGGCTGACCGAGGTGCTGCGGGTCCTCGAGCGCGAGCGCGCCATCGTCCGCGTCTCGCCGGACCTCTACTTTCTCTCCGCGTCGATTGATAGAGTGAAGGCCGAGCTGCGGCAGCACCTGTCGGAGCGCAGCGAGATCACGCCCGCGACGTTCCGCGATCTCTTCGGCACGACGCGCAAGTACGCGATTCCGCTGCTCGAGTACCTGGATCGCGAGGGCGTCACGATCCGCGTCGGCGACAGCCGCAGGCTCAAGCGCGCGTCCTAGACATGCCCACACGCACGCGCCGCAAGGCGCTCAAGGCGGCAGGACTCACGCAGCAGGTGACCGCGTCCGGTTGAGCGGCCAAGCTCGGCCCGGCCGACCTGCTGCAGGTCCTGCACAGCCTTCCGTCGTTCGAACACGCTGACGTCATCGTCGGAACCGAGACTTCCGACGACGCGGGAGTGTTCCGCCTGCGCGACGACCTGGCGGTGGTGAACACGGTGGATTTCTTCACGCCGATCGTGGACGACCCGTACGTGTTCGGGCAGATCGCGGCGGCCAACGCGCTCAGCGACGTGTACGCGATGGGCGGCGAGCCGCGCACGGCGCTCAACATCGTCGGCTTCCCGAAAGGGAAGATGGACCTGGCGGTCCTCGGGGAGATCCTGCGCGGCGGCGCCGAGAAGGCGAAGGAAGCCGGCGTCGTCGTGATCGGCGGGCACAGCCTGATCGATCCGGAGGTGAAGTACGGCATGGCCGTCACCGGCGTCATTCACCCCGACCGCGTCATCCGCAATGTCGGCGTGCGCGCTGGAGACGCATTGGTGCTGACCAAGGCGCTCGGGACCGGGATCATCACGACCGCGTTGAAGCGGCGGAAGGTGAGCGGCCGCAGCACGCGGGCCGCGGTGACGTCCATGTCCACGTTGAACAGGGACGCGTCCGCGATCATGCGCGGCTTCACCGTGCACGCCTGCTCCGACGTCACCGGCTACGGCCTGCTCGGGCACGGCCAGGAGATGGCCAGCGGCAGCGAGGTGACCCTGGTGTTCGAGTCGAAGGCCCTGCCGGTCCTCCATGGCGCGGCGAAGCTGGCGGAGGAGGGGCACATCACCGGCGGGTGCAAGCGGAACCGCGACTACCTGCAGGACAAGATCTCGATCGAGCGTTCGGTCAAGGCGGGCCTCGTCGAGATCGCGTTCGACCCGCAGACGTCCGGCGGGCTGCTCATCGCGGTGCCGCAGGCCGAGGCCGATGCATTGGTGCAGAAGCTGCGCGCCGGCGGCGTCGGGGTCGCGACCGTCGTCGGCCGCGCGGTTCCCCGCGAAGACGTCTGGGTCCGGCTGGTCTGATGCATGCGTAGTGTCCGGCTTCAGCCGGACCACTCACTGCTGTTGCAGCTGCGCGCGCAGCATCGCTTCCTGGATCTCGGCTTCCACCCAGCAGTTGGCCGCGTCGACGAACGGGTTCGGCGCGCCAGCCTTCACACGCGCGTACTTCGCCGCCAGGTTGTACTGCGCGGGGTGGTCGCCGAGCGGCACGTCGCACGGCAACGTGCGCAGCAGCGTGAACGTCCGGCTGAACTCCTGCTCGATCGGCGGGGTCACCGTTCCCGGCGCGCGATAGCTGCAGGCGAAGACGACGTCGTACGCCCTGCCGCCCTCCTGCGCGCGCATCGTCCAGGTCGTGCAGCCGCGCGTGTGCCCGGCGGTCAGGTGTGCAACCAGCGTCGTGCCTCCAAGCACCACCTGGGCGCCGTCGCTCAGCGTGCGGTCGATGGGATGGCTCTTGCCGCCCGGCCTGATCGCCTCGAGTGCCGGGACGTCTTCGCGCATCGCCATCACCTGCGCGCCGGTCAGCTCCTTCACCAGCGCGTCGCCTTCCTGATGGTCGCCGTGCGCGTGCGTGCCGAGCAGCACGCGGACATCCGCGAACCTGAATCCGAGCTGCGCGACCGACTTCTCGATCGTGCGGACGTTGCGCTCCCAGGTGCTGTTGATGAGGACGTGGCCCTCGGGCGTGGTGACGAGGAACGAGCTCAGCGTCCTCGTCCCGACGTAATAGACGTTGCCGATCACCTTGTGCGGGGGAAAGGCGGTTGTCTGATCCTCTTCGCTGCCCATGTTGCGGGCGAGAATCGACCGCGGCGTGTACGTCTGCCCGCGCACGGTGACCGCCGGTTGGTCCGGCGGCTGCTGCGCCAGCACGGCGGGGGCCAGGAACACGCACAGGAGCGCGGGCACCGTCAGCTTCATGGCGCGGGAGTCTACCATCGTCAATAATCATCCGGCGATGGCGGACCTGGGGATGAACGAGCGCGCGTGGTTGCTGGCGGACGAATATCTGCAGCGGCGCGCGGAGCTGCGCGTGACGCCGCACACGCTGGCGAGCGGCGCGCGCGTGATCGACGCGGGCGTCGACGTGCCCGGCGGCCTTGCCGCGGGCCGCGCGCTCGCCGAGCTGTGCATGGGCGGCCTCGGGTCCATCGAGTTCACCAGCGTCACGATCGGCGAGGACACGTGGCCGGCCGTGCACGTGTGGACCGACCATCCGGCGGAAGCGTGCATGGCGTCGCAGTACGCCGGATGGGCGATCGATCCCGATGGGTACTTTGCGATGGGCTCCGGCCCGCTGCGCGCGCACGCGCGCGTCGAGCGCGAGCTGTTCGGCAGGCTGGGCTACGCGGAGCACGCGTCCCGCGGCGTGCTCGTGCTCGAAGGGCGTGCGATGCCGACCGACGACGTGGCCGCCTGGGTCGCGAGGAAGGCGCGGCTGACGCCCGACGCCCTGACGCTCGCCGTCGCGCCCACGTCAAGCATCGCCGGCGGCGTGCAAATCGTGGCGCGCGTGCTCGAGACCGGGCTCCACAAGATGGACACGATCGGCTTCGACGTCACTCGTGTCCTCAGCGGCATCGGGACGGCGCCGGTCCCGCCGGTCGCGAAGAACGACATCCGCGCCGTCGGCCGCACGAACGACTGCATCCTGTACGGCGGCCAGGCGCGCTACGTGGTGCAGGCGGGCGACGATGAGCTGGCGGCGCTCGCCGAGCGGCTCCCTGCCGCCTCGTCGAAGGACTACGGCACGCCCTTCTACGACCTCTTCACGCGCTACGACAACGACTTCTATAAGATCGACCCGATGCTCTTCAGCCCGGCAGAGGTGTGGCTGACGAGCGCGGCGACGGGCCGGACGTTCCACGGCGGACGGCTGAACGCTGACGTGCTGCGCGCATCGCTGCTGTCATGAACATCGTCATTCTCAACGCGGGCACGGGCTGGCATACCGACGAGCTGACGCGCGCGCTGTCGGAGCGCGGGCACACGGCCGTCGTCGTGCCGTACGAAGCGGTCGTCTCCCGCCTTCGCTCGGCTTCGGCGAGGCAGGCGCGCGCGCGCGCGAGTCTCACGAGCGAGGGCATCTCGCTGCTCGACGCCGACGCGGTGCTGGCGCGCATCGTGCCCTTCGGCTCGCTCGAGCAGATCATCTACCGCGTGGACGCCCTGCACTGGCTCGAGGAGCGCGGCGTGCTCGTCGTCAACTCGCCGCGGACGATCGAGCGCTGCGTGGACAAGTTCTACACGGACACGCTGGTGCGCGAGGCAGGTCTGCCGACGCCGGACACGGTCGTCTGCGAGCGCATCAACGACGCGATGGCCGCGGTCCGCGAGATGGGCGACGTCGTCATCAAGCCGATCTTCGGGTCGCTCGGCCACGGCATGGTGCGGGTGAGCGAGCCGGACGTCGCGCTGCGGGTGCTGCGCGCGCTCGACGAGGTCCGCGCCGTGTTCTACGTCCAGCGGGCCATCGATCATGGCGGGCGCGACGCGCGCGTGTTCGTCGTCGGCGGCCGCGTCGTCGGCGCCATCGAGCGCCTCGCCCCGGACGGGGAGTGGCGGACCAACGTCGCCCGGGGCGCGGGCACGCGTGCGCTCGATCTGCCGCGCGACTGGGAGGATCTCGCGCTGCGCGCGGCGGAAGCGGTGTCGGCTGACTACGCGGGGGTCGATCTCCTGCCGGCGCGCGACGGGTCCGTCTACGTGCTCGAGGTGAACGGCATTCCCGGCTGGCAGGGGCTGCAGCAGGCGACCGGGGTCGACGTCGCCGGCGCCATCGTGGATCACGTGGTGGCGCGGGTGAGTGCGCGCCGCGCAGAGGCAGGGGCGACGCATGCGTCGCCCGCACACCGACGATGACGGTGTCCACGGTTTCCGCGCGCGCGTTGACGGCGGCCGACGTCGCCGCGGCGGCGCAGCTGGCGTGCCTGCTCGAAGCCAGCGCACCGAAGCCGGGCAACGTCTGCCCGGGGAGGCATTTCAAGGACCTGCGCTACGAGGATTTCCTCGCCAGCGCCGTCGCGATTGCCGCGCCGCTGGCGGAAGCCGGCTCGCGCCCGCTCGGCCAGACGATCCGGCTGGCGATCGAGGCCACGGCGCGCTGGACCCGCACGAATTCGAACCTGGGCATCGTGTTGCTGCTGGCGCCGTTGGCACGGGCAGCCTTACGGGCGAGGCATGCCTCGCCCCTGCCGCAAGACCGGCAGGCACAGGGCGTTGTAGGGGCGACCCATGGGTCGCCCGTAATCGACGCATTGCGCCAAATCCTTCATGAGACCACCGTCGATGACGCGCGGGAAGTGTACGCCGCCATCCGCCTGGCGGCGCCCGGCGGGCTGGGGCGCGCGGAGTCGCAGGACGTCGCCGCCGAGCCGGACGCGACGCTGATCGAGGCGATGCGGCTGGCGGCGCACCGCGACGGCATCGCGCGCGAGTACGCGACCGGCTTCGAGACGACCTTCACGATCGGCGCGCCCGCGCTCACCCGCGCGCGGGCGGACGGCCTCGCCTGGGACGACGCCGTCGTCGAGACGTTCCTGGCGCTGCTCGCGGCACGGCCCGACACGCACATCGCGCGCCGCGGCGGCGACGCGCTCGCCGCCGACGTCTCCCGCCGCGCGGCG
>VFYY01000114.1 GCA_016871375.1 Acidimicrobiia bacterium | reverse complement strand
AGCACGGCGCGCTCCTCGCGCGAGCGCGCGCGCTCCAGCATCAGGTCGAGGAACAGCGCCTCGTTGAGCGTGGACGGGACCTCGGCGACGAAGATCGTGTAGCCGGCGTACACGAACGGCTGCGTCTGGTGCGACAGCAGCGTGTGCATGGAGTGGCCCATCTCGTGGGCGAGGGTGAACACCGCGTCGAGCGTCTCGTTGTAGTTGAGCAGCATGTACGGATGCGCGCCGTAGACCGGCGCCGAGTACGCGCCGCTGCGCTTGCCGGTGTTCTCGAAGACGTCGATCCACCCGCGCGAGAACGCCTCGCCGACGTGGCGCTGGTAGTCGCGGCCGAGCGGCGCCACCGAGTCCACGATCCAGTCGCCCACCTCGTCGTAGGGATAGCGGACGTCGTGCTCGACGAGCGGGATGAAGACGTCGAAGAGCCGATAGCGCGCGAGCCCCAGCACGCGCCGGCGCAGCCGGTGATACCGCCGCAGCGGCCCCACGCCGGCTTTGGTCACCGTGATGAGGTTCTCCACCACCGCGGTCGGAATGTTGTTGCCGTGCAGCGCCGCGTCCAGCGTCGTCGTGTAGCCGCGCGCCCGCGCATGGAACCAGTCGCGCTGCAGGACGCCGTTGTAGAGCGCGGCGTACGTGTTCTGGGTGTCGGCGTACGAGCGGTGGAAGGCGCGGTAGGCGGACGCGCGGTCCTCCTGGTTCCTGTTCGTCTCCAGCAGCGCGCGGTACTGGCCGTAGCTGAGCGTCACCCGCTCGCCGCTGGCCAGCGTGATCGACGGGAACTGCATGTCCGCGGTCGTCAGCGCGCCGTAGCTGTCGTTCGGCACGCTGTTGAAGCGGCTCGCAAACGACATCAGCCGCTCGCCCGCCTCGTCGAGCACGTGCTCCTGCTCGTGGAAGAGGCTCTCGATGGCGAAGCGGTAGATCGCCAGCTCCGCACTGGCGTCGAGCCACGCGCGCACGGTCTCCCGCGGGATCGCCAGCAGCTCGGGGTTGAACCACGAGCTGGCCTGGTGCTGCTTCGCGAAGAGAATCTGGACCTGCTGGCGGCGGGCGTTGATCTCGTTGTTGCGCTGGTCCTCGTCGTACTGCAGCGCCGCGAAGTACCACACGCGGTAGCTGAGCGCGCCCATCGCATCCATCGCGCGAAACGCGGCGAGCAGCTGCCCGGGGCTCTTCGCGAGCGTGCCCTGAAACGCCTTGAAGGACTCGACCGCCGCCTCGAGCTCGCGGTAGCCGCGGTTCCAGTCGTCCCAGCTCGGGCAGATCGCACTGAGGTCCCACTTGTAGCGATCGGGGATGGCCTCGCGCGAGGCGAGCGTGCCCGGCTGTGGCCGGTACGTGTCCAGTTCGGGCATCAAACGATCATATACGGGCGACGCATGCGTCGCCCCTACCGGCGAATGAGGTCGACGAGCGCGGAATAGCTCACCGGCAACGGCACACTGTGGCGCGGACGCGCCAGCGCCTCGTCGAGCACGGACGGCAGAGCGACGCGGTGACCGATGGCGGGCTCCACCACTTCACGGAATTTAGCCGGGTGCGCGGTGGCGAGAAACACGCCGATGGCTTCGGGGTCGCGCTCGAGCTGGTCCTGGAGGCCGAGCCACGCGATGGCGCCGTGCGGATCCAGCAGGTAGCCGTGACGTTTGTACACGGCGCCGATCTCCGCCACCACCCGCGCATCGTCGAACGCGGCGCCGGCGATGTCCTGGCGCATGCGCTCGAGGTCGTCGCCGTACATGGCGCGCATGCGCTCGAAGTTGCTGGGCGCGCCGACGTCCATCGCATTGGCCACCGTCCGCACGGAGGGGCGCGGCTCGTAGACGCCCGTCCGCAGGAACTCGGGCACGACGTCGTTGACGTTCGTGGACGCGACGAAGCGCTCGACCGCCAGGCCGAGGCGTTTGGCGATGAGGCCGGCCGTGAGGTCCCCGAAGTTGCCGCTCGGCACCGACACGATCGGCGGCCGCGGCAGGTTGGCGAGCAGGAAGTAATAGAAGGTCTGCGGCAGCAGCCGGCCCAGGTTGATCGAGTTGGCCGGCGTCAGCCACACGTGCGCCCGCAGGTCGTCGTCCGCAAACGCCTGCTTCACCAGGTGCTGGCAGTCGTCGAAGGTGCCGCGCACGGCAACGGCCGTGATGTTCTCGCCGAGCGACGCCATCTGGGCTTCCTGGACGTCGCTGACCTGTCCCTCCGGATAGAGGACGAAGACGTGCGCGTCGGGCACGCGGTAGAACGCCTGCGCCACCGCGCTGCCGGTGTCGCCGGAGGTGGCCACGAGAATCGTCAGCGGCGTGCCGTCCGTGAAGTGGTGCAGCAGGCGCGCCTGGGTCCGGGCGCCGACATCCTTGAACGCCAGCGTCGGCCCGTGGAACAGCTCCAGCGCCCAGACGCGGTCGGTGACCTGGACGAGCGGAATCGGGAAGTCGAGCGCGTCACGGACGAGGGGCGCCATCGCCTCCTCGGTGATGTCGCCGGCCAGCAGGTGCGTGCCGACCACGGTCCCGATGGTCGTGAGGTCGGCCGACTTCAACCGCTCGAGCGTGGCGGGCGGCAGCGGCGTGAACCGGTCCGGGAAGTAGAGGCCGCCGTCAGGCGCGGTGCCGGCAAACAGCGCGTCGATAAAGGGGACGGCGGGGGACTGTCCCCGTGTGCTGACCCACCTCATACCTGCATCGGTTCCGGCCGGATCGGGACGGGGCGGCCCTTGTCGTTGACGGCGACGAGGACGACCTCCGCCTCGGTCACCTTCACCTTCTCGCCGTGCCCGGTGCCCGCCGGCGACGTGATGCCGGCTCCCCAGCGCTCGGCCTCGACCGACACGCGGACGGTGATCGACGTCCGCCCCACGCGCACCGTCTCCGTGTAGAAGCTGACGATGTCGCCGAGATAGACCGGCTCGTGGAACTCCACCTCGTGCATCGCCTTGGTCACGTAGCGGTGCGCGGCCACCTTGCGCGCCTCGACCGCCGACGCCAGGTCGATGTTCGAGAGGATCACGCCGCCGAAGATCGTGCCGAGCGCGTTGGTGTCCTTCGGCAGCAGGAGGAGCTTGATGGCGGGAATGCGCTCGGGCGTCATGGCCCTCTCATTCTATTTTTTCTGCGGCTGATGTTGCGATCTCGACGATCCGATAGACGGAAAAGCGTTTATCATGAATCGCACATGAGCACGATGACCAATGGACGCCCGGTGCCGCCGGTGGCGAGCACGTCGTCCACGCGCGCCTGGAGCGTGCACGACGCCAGCGAGCTCTACGAGGTCCCCCGCTGGGGTCACGGCTACTTCTCGGTCAACACCAGGGGTCACGTGCAGGTCCACCCGACGAAGGACCCGCAGCAGTCCATCGATCTGAAGGAGCTCGTCGACCGCCTGCAGCTCCGCGGCATCAGCCTGCCGGTGCTCGTGCGGTTCACCGACATCCTCCGCCATCGCCTCGGCGAGATTCACCAGGCCTTCCACACGGCCATCGCGACCCACCAGTACCAGGGCCAGTACAGCTGCGTCTATCCGATCAAGGTCAACCAGCAGCGGCAGGTCGTCGAGGAGGTCTACGACTTCGGCCGGCCGTACAAGTTCGGCCTCGAGGCAGGCAGCAAGCCGGAGCTGCTGGCGGTGGTGGCGCTCGCCGACAACGACACGCCGATCATCTGCAACGGGTTCAAGGACGCCGAGTTCATCGAGACCGCGATGCTGGGGCTGAAGATCGGCCGCAACATCATCCCGGTGGTCGAAAAATACACCGAGCTCGGGCTGATTCTCGAGGCGGCCGACAAGGTCGGCGTCCGGCCGCAGATCGGCGTCCGCGTGAAGCTGGCCGCCCGCGGCAGCGGACGCTGGCAGTCCTCCGGCGGGTTCCGCTCGAAGTTCGGCCTGACGGTCACCGAGATCATGCGGGCGCTCGAGGAGCTGAAGTCGCGCGGCATGGCCGACTGCCTCAAGCTGCTCCACTTCCACCTCGGCAGCCAGATCACCAACATCCGCATCGTCAAGGGGGCGCTGAACGAGGCGGCCCGCGTCTACACCGAGCTGGCGAAGCTCGGCGCCGGGCTCCAGTACCTGGACGTCGGCGGCGGCCTGGGCGTGGACTACGACGGCTCGCAGACCAACTTCGAGTCGAGCATGAACTACACGCTCGAGGAGTACGCCAACGACGTCGTCTACCACATTCAGACCGTGTGCGACGAAGCCGGCATCCCGCATCCGACCATCGTCTCGGAGAGCGGCCGCGCGGTCGTGGCGTACCACAGCGCGCTCGTGTTCAACGTGCTCGGCGTCTCGGGGTTCGGCGACGAGAAGGTGCCGACGGCGGCCAACCCGGACTGGGAACAGCCGCTCGTGGATCTGGTGGAGACCTACAACAACGTCACCGCGCGCAACGCGCTGGAGGCGTTCCACGACGCGCAGCAGGCGCTCGACATGGCGCTGAGCCTGTTCAGCGGCGGCTACCTGCCGCTCGAGCAGCGCAGCACGGCCGAGAACCTGTTCTGGGCGATCTGCACGAAGCTGCAGAAGCTCGTCCAGAGCATGGCGGAGGTCCCCGAGGACCTGCAGAACCTGGACGAGCAGCTCTCCGACACCTACTTCTGCAACTTCTCGCTGTTCCAGTCGATTCCCGACAGCTGGGCGATCAAGCAGCTCTTCCCCGTGATGCCGATCCACCGGCTGAACGAGAAGCCGGCCAATCACGCCGTGCTCGGCGACATCACGTGTGACTCCGACGGCAAGCTCGATCGGTTCGTGGATCGCCGCGACGTGAAGAAGACACTGCCGCTGCACGCGTCGAGCCCGAACGACCCGTATTACCTGGGCGTCTTCCTCGTCGGCGCGTACCAGGAGATCCTGGGCGACCTGCACAACCTGTTCGGCGACACGCACGCCGTCCACGTCAGCCTCGACCCCAACGGCGAGGTGCGCCTCGACGCCCTGATCAAGGGCGACACCGTCAAGGAAGTGCTGGACTACGTGGAGTTCGACGCCGAGGCGCTGCTCGGCAAGCTGCGCACCGACGTCGAGACGGCCGTCCGTGCCGGGCGCGTGGACTACGAGGGCGCCGGCCGCCTGCTTCGCTTCTACGAAGACGGTCTGAACGGCTACACCTACCTCGAAGGCTGACGCCTTCGATTTGCGATTTGTGATTTGCGATTTGCGATTTGCGATTTGTGATTTGTGATTGTGGCTTCCGGCTTTAGCCGAACCAACTCTTCCGATGTAGGGGCCGACTTCACGTCGGCCCTTTCTGCGTACGCAGTACGTAGTGTCCGGCTTTAGCCGGACCACACACGGCGGTGCCGATCAACTTGGTCCGGCTACAGCCGGACACTACGACGTTTCAGAGACCGCTCTAGCCCTCGCGCTGAAAGCGAGCGATTCGCTCGGGATCGGCCGACCCTCCCGATATAATCGGCGCCATGAACAGCAAACACACCCTGCTTCCCGCGTTCGTCGTGGTCGCTGCCCTTGGCGTGGCCACGTGCTCGTCCCCTGCCCCGTCGCCGGGGCCAGCCGCCGGCACGGCGCCGTCGGCCACGCCGCAGTTCGTGGTCGATGCGACCTGGCCCAAGCCGTACCCCAACAAGTGGAAGATTGGCGGCGTCACGGGCCTGGCGGTGGACAGGGACGACAACGTCTGGGTCTACAACCGGCCGAACGATCTCACCAGCCTGGAGCTCGAGGCCGAGCGGACGCCTCCGATCGCCGACTGCTGCGTCCGTCCGCCGTCGATGATCCTCATCGCCGGCCATGACGGCGAGGGCTACAAGGACGGCGAGGTCATCGCCTCCTTCGACGCGCCGCAGGGGCACGGCATGGCCGTGGACGCGCAGGGCTTCCTGTATCTGGGCCAGAACACGGTCCGCAAGTACGACCGGACCGGCAAGATGCTCATGGAAGTGCCGCACATTCCCGAGAACGCCGACGGCACGCCGTTCACGATGCCGCAGATCCCCAAGCGCATCCCCGGCCTCGGCGGCGAAGGACCGGTCGCCAATTTCATCCGGAACCTGGACAACGACATCAAGGCCGGCGCGGGCAACGCGAACGAACAGCGCAATACGCAGAACCAGCTGCGGCAGCAGGCCTTCATCGCCAAGTATCCGCCGACGACGCCGATGATCGTGGGCGGCATCGAGGAGATCCGCACCGACGACGCGGCCAACGAGATCTACATCGCGGACAACGCGTTCGGCGGACGCGTCATGGTCTTCTCGCTCGACACGTTCGAGTTCAAGCGCGGCTGGGGCGCCTACGGGCACAAGCTGTCGGAGATCAGCACGAAGCCCGAGGATCACGCGTATACGCCGGGCGGCCCGATGGCCAAGGAGTTCGTCGGCCACCTGACCTTCAACTTCTCCAGGGACGGTCTGGTCTACGCCGCCGACCGCGCCGGCAACCGCATTCACGTCACCGACAAGCAGGGCAACTTCAAGCAGGAATTCAAGCTGGCGGAGACCACCGGCGTCGGCGGCTCCACCGGCGGCGTGATGTTCTCGAACGACCCCGAGCAGAAGTTCCTGTACATCTCGGATCTGACCAACAACAAGGTCTGGTTCCTCGATCGCATGACGGGCGAGGTGAAGGGCACGCTGGGCCAGATGGGCGAGAACGCGGGCAGCTTCTTCGGGCTGCACATGGAAGCCACCGACTCGAAGGGCAACCTCTACACCGGCGAAGTCTTCTACGGCGAGCGGGTGCAGCGGTTCCTGCTGCAGCAGTGAACCATGGGGCGTGCGTGGCTCGTGGCGGCGGTGCTGGGGCTCAGCTCGCCGGCGGCACAGGCCCAGGGGCTGGGCACGCTTCGCATTACAGTCACGCTGACTGACGCCACAGGGGCGGCCACGCCGGTCGGACGTCATGCGCTGCTCATCAGCGAAGAGCCGCCCGGTGCGCCGCCGCGGCGTATCTTCACCACGGCGGCCGGCACGGCGGACGTCTCGCTGCGGCCCGGGCGCTATGCCGTGGAATCCGACCAGCCGCTGGCGTTCGAGGACAAGACCTACGAGTGGTCGCAGCGCGTCGACATCGTCGCCGGCCGTCACGCCACGATTGACTTCACGGCGGACAATGCGTCGGTTGAGACGCGTGCTTCCACCGCCGGACCGGCGGGCCGTTCAGCCACTGACCCGTCGCTGCTCGCCGCCCGCTGGCAGGGCTCGGTCGTGGCGCTGTGGACACCGACGCAGCACGCCTCGGGATTCGTCGCCGATGCGCGCGGCCTGATCGTCACCAGTCAGCGCGTCGTCGGCACCGCGACATCCGCCGAAGCGCAGTTCACCCCCGACCTCAAGGTCAGGGCGACCGTGCTCGCATCGGATGCCACGCGTGACGTGGCCATCCTCTGGGTCAACCCGTCGGTCGTCGCCGCCGTGCAGCCGCTGGCGCCGGGCTGCGGCCGGATGTCGCCGCCATTGGCCAACGGGCACGAGCTGTACGCCATCGGGGCGCTGATGACGGGACAGAAGCGGCTGACGCTCGGGCAGGTGACGGGCGTCGGACCGCGTCTGCTCCTGTCTGATCTGACCGTCAACCGCGCGAGTGCCGGCGGACCGGTCTTCGGCGCGGATGGGTTGATCGGCTTCACCACCGTCGACGATCGCGACCCCGATGGGCGATCGAATGCGCGGGTCGTCCGGATCGATCAGGCCTGCGAGGCGCTCGCCTCCGTCGAGGGGAAGATGGCCGGCGCCATGCCGCCGGACGCGACGCCCCTGCCGGTCGAACCGCGCCGGCCGATACCCGTCGGTACGCTCGCCGAGGCCGTGAAAACGCGCACCGGCAACCTCACTCCGTACGCGATGAGCACGTCCGGCTTCGAGATCGCGTTCATCACGCCCGTCCATGTCTACGGCGCGAACGATCAGGTGCGACGTCCGGTGATGGAATTCGGCAACTGGTCGGAATACCTGGCCGACTATCCGCGGGTGCTGCTCGTGCGCGTCACGCCGAAGATGGTCGAGGGACTGTGGGCCAGGGTGGCGCGCGGCGCGGCGATGACGCAGGGGATCGCGCTGCCGCCGATCACGCGGGCGAAGGCCGGATTCTCGCGGATGCGCGCCCTCTGCGGGGAGGCGGAGGTGACGCCGATCCATCCGTTCCTGGTCGAACAGCGCCTCTCCGCAACCGACGCCATCTACGAGGGACTCTACGTCTTCGACCCCGCGGCGCTTGGCCCGCAGTGCGGCACGGTGAAGCTGACGATCTATTCCGAACAGGACCCCGGCCGCGGGGACACGCGGGTCGTCGATCCCAGGGTGCTGCAGCAGGTCGCGTCGGACTTCGCGCCGCTGTAGTAGTGTCCGGCTTCAGCCGGACCACTCTCCACAGCGATAATGCCTCTCACATGCGGCAGCCGCAGACGCTCCTCGACATCCCCACACCTGCCCTGATCGTTGACGTCGCCGCGCTGGAGCGGAACATCCAGCGCATGGCGGCGTTCTTTGCCAGCGGCCCCTGCAGGCTGCGGCCGCATTTCAAGGCGCACAAGACGCCGGAGATCGCGCGACGGCAGCTCGCGGCGGGGTCGTGCGTGGGCCTGACGTGCGCGACGGTATCGGAGGCGGAGATGGTCGCCGGGTTGACCGACGACATCCTGATCGCCAACGAGATCGTCGGCCCGGGCAAGTGCGAGCGGGTGGCGAAGCTGGCCGAGCGGCACAACGTGACCATTGCCGTGGATTCCGTTGCCGGGCTCGAGGCGATGTCCGCGGCGGCGATCAAGGACGGCGTCACGGTGGGCGTGCTGATCGATCTCAACGTCGGCCAGACGCGCTGCGGCCTCACGCCGGGACTGGATGCGCTGGCGCTCGCGCGGCGAGTCGCGCTGCTGCAGGGCGTCCGGCTGCGCGGCGTGATGGGATACGAAGGGCACCTGCAGCCCATCCGTGAGCGTGCCGAGCGCGAACGGCGTACGCGCGAGGCGATGGCCGCGCTCGTCGCCACGGCGCGGCTCATCGAGGGCGACGGCCTGCCGTGCGACGTCGTCTCGGGCGGCGGCACCGGGACCTACGACATCAGCGGACGCGTGCCGGGCGTCACCGAGATCCAGGCGGGATCCTATGTGCTCATGGACTCGGACTACGGCTCCCTCGATCTGCCGTTCGAGCAGGCGTTCCATCTGCTCGGCACCGTGGTCAGCCGGCCCGACCCGGGACGCTGCGTCGCGGACTGCGGGCACAAGTCCGCGACGAAGGACCACGGGAATCCGGTGGTGGATGGGATGGAGGGGGCGACCGTGCTCAGCCTCAACGACGAGCACGCGACGATCGGACTGCCGGCGGGATCGCGGATCGCCGTCGGCGATCGCGTCAGGCTGCGCCCGTCACATACGGACCCGACGGTGAACCTGCACGACGTGTTCTACGCAATCGAAGGCGAGCGCGTCCTGGACGTCTGGCCGATCGCGGCGCGCGGGTATCCCGAGCACCGGGCGGTTATTTCACGCCTTTGAACAGGAAGCGCTGGACGCGCTTCCCCTGCGTCTCGGCCACGTAGATGTTCCCCCTCGAGTCCACGGCCAGGCTGTGCGAGTGGTGGAACTGTCCCGCGTAGCGCCCCTGGCGGCCGAAGTTGCCGAGCACGCGCAGCGTGCTCCTGTCCAGGATCCAGATATGGTTGTTGGTCCCGTCGGCCACGTAGACGAACCGCTCCTCGAGATCCGCTGACAGATCGACGTCGTACGCGGCGCCGTTGCCGAGCGTCGAGCGCGCGATGAACCCTTCGCGCAGGAACGTGCCCTCTGCGGTGAACGCCTGGATCCGGTTGTTCAGCCGGTCCGCCACGTAGACGATGTTGTCGATCGACAGGCGCAGGCCGTGCACGAGGTTGAACTGCGTGGGGCCCGCTCCGTCCTGCATCAGCGCGCGCGGCGCCGCATCGTCGGGCCGGTTGCCGTAGGCGCCCCAGTGCCGCTTGTACGCGCCGGTGTTGGCGTCGAACACGACGACGCGGCGGTTGTCGTAGCCGTCGGAGACGAACAGCTCGTTGGTGCGCGGGCTCACGTGCATCTTCGACGCGCGCTTCACGTTCTGCGTGTCGTCGCTCCCCTTGCTGGCGCCGAGGCGGCCGATCTGCAGGATGAACCTGCCCGTCCGCGTGAACTTGAGGATGTGGCCGTCCTTGGGGCCGTTGCCGCTGATCCAGACGTTGTCGAGGTGGTCGACGTGAATGCCGTGCTCGTTCTCCGGCCACTCGTAGCCGGCGCCCGGGCCGCCCCAGCCCTGCACGAAGTTCCCTTCCTGGTCGAACTCCATGATCGACGGCCCGGGCTGGCAGCAGTCGCCGATCGGCGGCTTCGCCAGCAGGTACTTCTCGTCGTCGGCAAGCGTGCGCGGCCGCTGGTTGATCCAGATGTGGTCGTGCGTGTCCACGGCGACCCCGGAAAACTCGCCGAACGTCCAGTTGTTCGGCAGCGCCTTCGGCCAGTTCGGGTCCACCTCGAACACGGGCACGCCGGCCGGCGGTGCCTGCGCGTGAACAAGACTCGCGGCCGCCAGTGCCACGACAAAGCCAATCCGGATTTTCATCATCGCTCCACGCGCGGGCGACGCACCCGCCTCCGCGCTTCGCGCTTCGGCGAGGTCTCGCCGGAGCCTTGGCGAAGGCGGAGGCGTCGCCCCTACCGTTAAAACATGATCCAGCACAGCAGCGCGCCGACGACGGTCATCGACGCGCCCCAGGCGAGCAGCCGGTTATACACCGGGCGGACGTCTTTCGTGTCCGTGATTCCGGTCAGACACATGGCGCCCGTCGTGGAGAGCGGCGACATGTCCACCAGATGTGCGCCAACGTTCATCGCGGACGCAATCGCGATCGGATCGCCGCCGATCCGCATCACCAGCCCGGGCACGGTCGGCAGGAACGCCGGCAGGACGACGCCGGAGGTGCTGCTGTAGACGGACACCACCGCGGTCACGAACGCGACGACGCCGGTTGCCGTCTGCTCCGTGGCCATGAACGCCAGGAAGCGCGTGAAGAGATCGAGGCCGCCGGTCTTCTCCATCAGCGCGATGAGGACCGTGACGCCGCACACCATGATGATGACGAACCACGGCATCCGCTTGACCGCCTGGTCGTGATCGGCGACGCCGAACACCGCCAGCAGCACCGCGGCCGCGAACGCCGCCATCCCGACGTTCGCTCCCGCGAACAGCACCGACAGGAGCACCCCGCCGATCGCGGCCATGGTGATCACGTTCTTCCTGTCGAACGCCGCGGCCTCCTTCGACGTCTCCTCCCCGCCCACGTAGGTCCGCGTGAACAGCCGCCACCCGCCGAACAGCAGATACCCGCCCAACGCGACGATCGCGTGCCCCGCGAATCCGGCGAGGTAGGTGCGGAACTCGTAGCCGCCCAGGCCGATGCGGTCCATGATGCCGTTCACGATGATGCCGGTCGGCGCGAACGGCGACAGCGCGCCCGCCTGGGCCCCGTTGCCGACCATGATGGCCATCAGGAACAGCGGCACGC
Source organism: Acidimicrobiia bacterium (assembly GCA_016871375.1). GTDB lineage: Bacteria > Acidobacteriota > Vicinamibacteria > Vicinamibacterales > UBA2999 > VFYY01. Next base: position 2,058 of record VFYY01000114.1, on the reverse strand, counting down.
CGGCGCGCGAGGCGGTCGTCATCGCCATCGGCGCAAGCATCGCGGCGGTCGCGATGTTTCCGGGACCCATCGTCGCAATCGCGGCCCCGAGCAGGAAGAACATGACGGGGATGAAGCCGACGTTGCCGCGGCAGAGGCCCACGGCGCGCAGGGCCAGCTTGTCGAGCGTGCCGTTCAGATGCGCCTGCGAGAACAGCAGCGTCACGCCCGCGAGCGTCAGGAAGAGCTGCGTCGGGAACCCGCCGAGGACGTCGTTGAGGCCCATGCCGCCGAAATACACGCCGACGATCCACGCCGACGCGAGCCCGAGGATGCCGACGTTCAGCCTCGTGAAGCAGCTGAGGACGATGGCAATGATGAGCGCGATGAGCGAGAGCCAGGCGAGACTCATGGCATCAACAGCGACCGGAGCAGCACGGCCGGGTGCACGGCCTGCATGCCGATGAAGTCGTGGACCTGGTGGCGGCACGACGTGCCGGAGGCGACGACGGCCGCGCCGGGGGGCGCGTTGCGAAGCTCGTGAAAGAGCCGCCGTTCGCCGATCGCGCGCGACACCTCATAGTGCTCCTTTGCGTAGCCGAACGACCCCGCCATCCCGCAGCAGCCCGCATCCAGCGCGAAGACGGTTGACCCGGGGACCTTGGCGAGCAGCGACCGCGCGGGCGCCAGCAGCCCCATCGCCTTCTGATGACAGTGGCCGTGCAGAAAGATCTGCGCGGGCCCGTTCTGCAGCCGAAGCGCACCGGCCTTCGTGTCCGCGAACTCTTCGAAGAGCACGGTGGCCTTCGCCACGGTCTCGGCCTTCTCGCGCAGCTCACCGCGCAGCAGCGACGGCGCGTCCTCTTGCACCGCCGACAGACAGCTCGGCTCGCAGAACACGATCTGCCGGCCTGCCGTCGCGTGCGGGAACAGCGCCTCCGCGTTCGCCGCCGCCAGCGTCCGCGCGCGCTCGAGCAGGCCCTTCGAGATCTGCGGACGCCCGCAGCATCCGTGATGCACGGTGCCTGCGCGGACCCCGGCCGCGGCCAGCACGTCCAGCGCCGCCATCCCGATGTGCGGGTCGTAGTAGTTGGTGAAGGTGTCGGCAAAGAGCACCGCGCCGGACGTCGCGTCGGCGGCGGGCGCCGTCCGCTCGAACGTGCGGCGGACGAACTGCGGCACCTTCCGCCGCCGGTCCACGCCGATCAGCGCTTCGTTCACCACCCGGCCGGGAAGACTGTTGGCGAGCCAGTTGGAGACCGGCGCCAGCCGGCTGCCCCACTCCGCCAGCGTGCGCGCGTTGCCCATCACGCGCGCGGACAACGGGGTCCCGTGCCGGCGCCAGTAATCGGCGAGGAACTCGCTCTTGAACCGCGCCATGTCCACGCCCACCGGGCACTCCGCCTTGCACGCGCGGCACTCGAGGCACAGGTCGAGGGCCTCGTAGACGCCCTCGTCGCCAAGTCCCGACTCTCCCAGCCGTCCGCTCATCGCCAGCCGCAGCACGTTGGCGCGCCCGCGCGTCGAGTGCGTCTCCTCGCGCGTCGCCATGTAGGACGGGCACATCGTCCCGTCCAGCTTCTTGCGGCAGGCGCCGAGGCCGCTGCACATCTCCACCGCGCCGCCCATGCCGCCGTAGTCGGAGTAGTCGAAGAACGTGGCGGGCGCCGGCGTGATGTAGCCCGCGCCGAAGCGCAGGTTGTCCGTCAGCGGCGGGGCGTCCACGATCTTGCCCGGGTTGAAGATGCCGTTCGGGTCAAAGGTGTGCTTGATGGTCCTGAACGCGTCGTAGAGGACCGGCCCGTACATCTTGCGCATGAACGGGCTGCGGACCAGGCCGTCGCCGTGCTCGCCCGACAGCGCGCCGCCGTACTCGAGCACGAGATCGGAGACCTCGTTGGCGATCGCCTCGAACGTGCGGACGCCGTCCGCGGTCTTCATGTTCACGATCGGGCGCACGTGCAGGCATCCGACGGACGCGTGCGCGTAGACGCCGGCCGACGTGTTGTGGCGTCGCACGAGCTCCAGGAACCGGCCGATGTACTCGCTCAGCTTCTCGGGCGCCACCGCCGTGTCCTC
>VFYY01000113.1 GCA_016871375.1 Acidimicrobiia bacterium | reverse complement strand
CGTTGGCGGCGTCCGCGGCGCTCTGCGCGGTGCCGGCCGCGCTGCGCGCATCGGCCGCCGCCTTGCCCGCCGCCTCGGCCTTCTGATCGACGGCGCCGATGCGCGTTTCCGCCTGGCCGACGCGCTGCTGCGTCTGCTCGACGGTGCCGCCGAGCGTGTCGACCTTGGAGTTCACGTTGCCGACTTCTTCGCGCACGAACCCCTTGGTCGCGCACGCCGGAGCAATCGCCAGCGTCAGCGCCAGGGTCGATGCGGCAAACAGAGACTTACGCATGAGTGTTCTCCTTCTCTAGTCTTCCGAACGCGTCGGGCCGGACAGGTACCCGCTTCGCGCGTGGACAATGAGGTTCTTGTTTCGCGTGCGAATCTCGAGCGGGTGCCAACCAGGGCGCGTGCCCGGCTCGAAGGTGACGAGGTACTGGTATCTCAACTCGGCAAACAGGTCCTGAATCGCGACGACCGTGTGCGCGGGGGCGCTGGCGATGCGCATGTCGCCGCCCGTCCAGCGCGCGAGATCGGCCAGCGTCCCGGTCGCCGTCGACGCGCCGTCGGTCTCGAGAACCGAGAATTCGCCCCCCGGGTGGTCGAGGGGGTGCACGACGGTGAGCAGGTACACCGGCACGTCGATGGCGCTCGCGATGCCCGAGACCTCCGGCGCGGTCAGCGCGCTGCCGGTGTCCACGCCGTCGGTGATGACGAGGAGCGCGCGGTGCTTGCTGGCGCGCCCCGCGACGGCGGTCGCCGCCTTCGCCACCGCGTCGTAGAGCGACGTGAGGCCCCACGGCTTCCCCTCGAGGCTCACGCGCCGGATGCGGTCGAGATCGGTGGTGAAGGAGACGACTTCCTCGAGGCGGGCGTCGAAGGTGTAGAGCGCCGCCTCGTCGCTCGGGCGCAGCGTGCCCATCGCCACCGCGATCGCATGCCGCGCGCGGTCCATGTTGCCGCCCACGGCCATGCTGCCGCTGATGTCGAGCAGCACCCCGAGGCTGATGGGCGACTCCCCGGCATCGAAGCTGCGGATCTGCCGCCGCTCGCCGGTGTCGTACACCTCGAAATCCGACTGTTTCAGATCGCGGACGACGCGGTTGCGGCGATCGCGCACGGCGGCGGTCACGGTGACCACCTCGACGCCGGAGCGGAAGGTCGATTGGGGTCCCTGCGGACCGGGAGCCGCCGGCGACGCCTGCGCCCACACCCCGGCGGGGCACGTCGCAAACACCACTGCCGTCAACACGAGGGGAGCAGCCGCACGCCGCATCACGGCCGGCGGTAGTTCAATCAACTTGCCAACAATATAACTCATTAGAATCAATCAGTTACGCGCGATACGCCAGGCCGCGACGCTGAACCATACACAGTCGTCGTGTAGTTTCTACATGCCCTGCCTACAACCAGCGACGGCCGACAAGAGGGCTAAGATGGGCCCAATGCCGACGTCGAACATCGCGCGCGCCATCCCGGTGGCCGCCCGGGTCAACCGGTTCTCCTACGCCATCCGCAACATCATCCCGGAAGCGCAGGCCGTGGAAGCGCGCGGCGTCCGGGTCCGCTACCTGAATATCGGCGACCCGGTGGCGTTCGGGTTCCAGACGCCGGCCCATCTCGTGGAGGCCGCGGCCCGCGCGATGCGCGACGGGCACAACGGCTACCTGCCTTCACAAGGGATTCCGGCGGCGCGTGAGGCGGTGTCGGCGGACTACACGGCGCGCGGCGTGAACATCCCACCCGACCGCGTGCTCATCACGACCGGCACGTCCGAGGGGATCGAGCTCGCGCTCAACGCGCTCGTGAACGAGGGCGACGAGGTGCTGGTGCCGTCGCCGACCTACCCGCTGTACACGGCCGTACTCGCGAAGATCAACGCGACGCCGAAGTACTACCGGACCGATCCGAAGCGCGACTGGCTGCCCGACCTCGACCACCTGCGCAGCCTCATCTCGCCGCGGACGCGCGTGCTCGTGTCGATCGATCCCAACAACCCGACCGGCGCCGTCTATCCCCCGTCGATCCGCCGCGCGATGATCGAGGTCGCCGACGCGCACGGGCTGACGATCCTTGCCGACGAGGTATACGGCGAGCTGGGCTATGAAGGCACGGTGCCGCTGCTCGGCACGCTCGACCCCGACGCGCCGATCATTTCGTTCTCCAGCCTCTCGAAGGCCTACCTCGCGCCGGGCTGGCGCGCGGGCTGGCTCGCCGTCGGCACGACGCCGCGCCTCAACGACGCGCTCGCGGCCATCCGCAAGCTCGCGGACGGGCGCCTGTGCAGCCCGGGCCCCATGCAGTACGCGGTGACCGCGGCGCTGACGGGCGACCGGTCGCACCAGACCGCGTTCCGCCGCGCGCTCGTCGAGCGCGCCCGCGTCACCACCGAGAAGCTGAACGCGATTCCGGGGATGACCTGCGTGGCGCCGAAGGCCGCCTTCTACGCGATGCCGATGCTCTCGCTGCCGCGCGGCAGGACCGACGAGGACTACGTGCTCGGCCTGCTGCGCGAGACCGGGATCCTCTGCGTGTACGGCTCGGGCTTCGGGATGCCGCCCGAGCAGGGATCGTTCCGCATCGTCTTCCTCGCGGATCCCGGGGAGCTCGACGCGATCTACACGGATATCGGCGACTTCACCCGGCGATATCTCGAGCGCGCGTGAGCTCCGACTCGCCGCGCGCCCTCATCCGCTACGCGCTGGTCGGCGTCGCGCTCACCGTTGTCATCATGTGGGCGCTGTATCTGGTCCGCGGATCGCTGCTGCTCATCTACATCAGCGCGCTGGTGGCGATCGGGCTGTCCCCGATCGTCGGCGCCATCGAGCGCCGCCGCCTGATCGGGCCGCGCCGCCTGCCGCGCTGGCTGGCGATCCTGATCATCTATCTCGTGTTCCTTGGCGCCCTGGTCGGCGTCGGGCTGCTGATCGTTCCGCCGCTCGTCACGCAGGCGCGCGAGCTCTGGGCGGCGCTGCCGCGGATGCTCGGCGACGCGCAGCAGTGGCTGAGGGATCGCGGCCTGGTCACCGGGGAGATCACGTTTCAGGACGCGGTCCAGCAGGCGCCTGGCAGCAGTGATGCGGTCGGCACCGTCGTCAACGCGATCGCAGGCCTGCTGGGCGGCGTCTTCGGCTTCGTCACGATCCTCATCCTCGCCTTCTACCTGATGGTGGACGCCGAGAACATCATGCGCACGTTCGTGCGCCTGTTCCCGCGGCAGGAGCGCTCGCGCGTGGAAGACGCCTCGCGCCGCATCTCCAGCAAGGTCAGCGCCTGGCTCGGTGGACAGCTCCTGCTGGCCGGCATCATCGGCATCACGGCCGCGATCGGCCTGTTCCTGATGGGCGTGCCCTACTTCTACGTGCTGGCCCTGATCGCCGGCATCGGCGAAATGATTCCCATCGTCGGCCCGCTGATCGCGGCGGTACCCGCCGTGGCGGTGGCCTTCACCGTGTCGCCGACGCTGGCGCTCGGCGTCGCCGTCTTCTTCCTGGTCCAGCAGCAGGTCGAGAACCACGTGCTCGTACCGAAGGTGATGGAACGGCAGGTCGGCGTCAGCGCCGTGGTGGTGATCGTGGCGCTGCTCGTCGGCGGGTCGCTGCTTGGCGTCGTCGGGGCGATCCTGGCGGTGCCGACGGCGGCCATCCTGCAGGTGCTCTTCGAGGAGATCGGACCCGAAGGCACATCCGCTGGATGAAGGGCCTTGGGCGCCGAAGCCTTGGCGTAGGCGGCTGGCAGGCAACCGCGGCCTACCTCGTCATCACGATTGCGGCCACGTGGCCGCTCACCGCGGGACTGGGGCGTGACGTCGCCTGGGACCTCGGCGATCCCGTCCTCAACATCTGGATCCTCGCGTGGGACGCGGAGCAGCTGCGCGCCATCCTCACCGGCGACCTCTCGCGCATCCGGTCCTTCTTCGACGCCAACATCTTTCATCCCGCTCCGCTGACGCTCGCGTATTCGGAGCACCTGATCGTGCAGGCCGTGCAGGTGTTCCCCATCTACGTGATCAGCGAGAACCCGGTCCTCTGCTACAACCTGCTGTTCCTCTCCACGTTCGTGCTCTCGGGTCTCGGCATGTTCCTGCTGGTGCGCGAGCTCACGGGCAACTGGCTCGCGGCGTTCGTCGCCGGGCTCGTCTTCGCGTTCGCGCCCTACCGCGTGCCGCAGTCCTCGCACCTGCAGGTGCTCTCGTCGCAGTGGATGCCGTTCGTTTTCTACGGGCTGCGGCGGTACTTCGACTCGGGGCGTCTCGCACCGCTGGGAGGCGCGGCCGCGGCGCTCATCGCGCAGGGCCTGTCGAGCGGCTACTACCTGCTCTACTTCCCCCCGTTCGCCGCCGCGTATGCCCTGTGGGAGATCGGGCGGCGGCGCCTCTGGCGGAGCCGTGCGGTCTGGCTGCATCTCGCCGCTGCGGCGGCGCTGGCGGCCATCGTCACCGCGCCGTTCGTGCTGCCGTACGTCTCGCTGCGCAACGGGCTCGACATGGCCCGCTCCCGTCCCGAAGTGGCGCGGTTTTCCGCCGACGTCTATTCCTACGCGACCGCGTTCAGCGAGCAGCGGCTGTGGGGAGACGTGCTGCAGACGATGCCGAAGCCGGAAGGGGAGCTGTTTCCGGGCATCGTGCCCGTGCTCCTGGCGTTGATGGGCAGCGGCCTCTGGACGGTCGCCGCCGCGCCGATCGTGGCGGCCCTCGTGCTGCGCCGCGTCACGCTGGACCTGTGGCTGTTCACCGTCAGCATCGCGAACATGAACCGCCCGCTCGTGGCCGTTGCGGCCATCTATGCGCTGCTGCTGTGGCGGTTGCCGCGACTGCGCGCCGGGGCTGCCGCGTTCATGAAGGATCGCGGCTTCTTCGCGGTCGCGCTCGTCGCAGCCGTGTGGCTCTCGCTGGGCGTCACGCCCCGCTCGCTCGGACGCCCGCTCGAGATCTTCGCGCCCTACGCGCTGCTCTTCGATTACGTGCCGGGGTTCGACGGCCTGCGTGTGCCGGCGCGCCTGGCGATGATCGCGACGTGCATGCTCGCCGTGCTCGCCGGATTCGGTGTCGCCAGGCTTGCCGCGCCCGGGCAGGGCCGGCCGGCGCGCGCGGTGGTCGCCATCCTCTGCGTGGCGTTCCTGATGGAGAGCACGCAGACGCCGTTCACGGTGAACGGCACGGCCCCGCTACGCGACCTCAACACGCCGGACGCGCGCCTCTATCGGCCGGCCCGCGCGCCGGGTGTCTATCGCGAGGTGGCGCGGCTGCCCGAAGGGGTCGTGATCGCGGAGCTGCCGCTCGGGAATCCCGACTACGACCTGCGCGCGATGTATTACTCGATCGCCCACTGGCGGCCGCTGCTGAACGGCTACAGCGGCTTCTTCCCGCCTCACTACGGCCAGCTCCGCGCGGCGCTGACGGAGGTGCCCCGCCACCCGGACGTCTCGCTCGAAGTGCTGCGCGCCGGCGGGGCCACGCACGTCATCGTCCACGAGGCCGCCTTCCTGGGCGACGAAGGGCCGGCGACGTCAGCGGCGTTCCGTACGCTCGGCGCCAGCGAAGTCTTCCGCGACGCCGGCGACGTCCTTTTCGCGCTTCCTGCACCACGCTGACCGCGCGGCATGCGGCCCGTCCACCTGGGCAGTGGTGTGGTTTTTCTGACCTTATACTGGCGGCTTGCGCCGGGACCCCCTCCAGTACCTCGCCGACGAGCTCACGTCGCTCCGCGAGCAGGGGCTCTACCGCCGTCTGCGCGTGCTCGACGGCGAGCAGAAGGCCCACGCCGCGGTTGACGGCCGCAGCGTCGTCAACCTCTCGTCGAACAACTACCTCGGGCTGACGACGCACCCGCGGCTGCGGGAGCGCGCGCTCGAGGCCGTGCGTGAACTGGGCGTGGGGACCGGGTCCGTACGGACGATCGCGGGCACGATGGCGATTCACATGGAGCTGGAGCGCAGGCTCGCCGCGTTCAAGCGCACCGAGGCAGCCGTGGTCTTCCAGAGCGGCTTTACCGCCAATGCCGGCACGGTGTCGTCGATCCTCGGGCGCGAAGACGTCATCGTCTCGGACGAGCTCAACCACGCGAGCATCATCGACGGCGCGCGCCTGAGCCGGGCGACCATCAAGGTCTTTCCGCACCGCGACGTCGCCGCCGCGCGCACGATCGTCTCCGGGCTGCCGCGTACGCAGCGGACGCTGCTCATCACCGACGGTGTCTTCAGCATGGACGGCGACCTCGGTCCGCTGCCGGACCTGTGCGACATCGCCGACGAGTTCGGCTGCATCATGATGGTGGACGATGCGCATGCGAGCGGGGTGTTCGGGAAGAACGGGCGCGGCACCGTGGATCATTTCGGGATGCACGGCCGCGTGGACGTGCAGGTCGGTACGCTCTCGAAGGCGATTGGCGCGCTCGGCGGCTACGTCGCGGGCTCGCGCGCGCTGATCGAGTTCCTCTGCCACCGCGCGCGTCCGTTTCTGTTCTCCACGTCGCATCCACCCGCCGTGGCCGCGGCCTGTCTGGCAGCGATCGACGTGCTCGAGTCCGAGCCGGAGCTCATCGATCGCCTCTGGGAGAACACGCGGATGTTCAAGAGCGGGCTCCAGGCGCTCGGCCTCGACACCGGCGGCAGCGAGAGCCCCATCACACCCGTCATCGTCGGCGACGGCGCGCTGGCCATGCGCCTGTCCGATCGCCTGTTCGAGGAAGGGGTCTTCGCGCAGGGGATCGCCTTCCCGACGGTCGCGCGCGACAAGGCGCGCGTGCGCACCATCGTCAGCGCCACCCACACCCGCGACGAGCTGCGGTTCGCGCTCGACTGCTTCGCCAGGGTCGGCCGGGAGCTCGGGATCGTATGAACGTTCCGCCGCTGCCGAAGACACCCGGCGGGCCGCGCGGCGTCTTCGATGCGTACACCCGCGGGCTGACGAGAGCGGACCTGGAGCGGCTGTTCACGCGCGACACACCCGAGGCCTATCGCTTCATCCTGCGCGCGATGGACCTTGGTGACCTGACGCACCTGCCGTGGCATCTCCGGCTGTGGACACACGTCCGGCTGTTCTTCCTCGCGTTCACGCTCAAGCTGTCGCCGGCACGACGGGCGATCTTCGCGGCCGCGCTGGCGATTGCGCTCATCGGGTGGATCGAGCTTGGCTTCGCCGACGGGACCCTCAGCCTGCTGGCGGCGTTCGCGCTCGTCAACCTGCTGTTCCTGCTCGAGGTCGCGGATCGGCTGTCCCTGAAGAACGATCTGGAGGTCGCGCGCCAGATCCAGCAGTCCATGCTGCCGACCGCCGCGTACCACGCCGCCGGCGTCGAGGCGTTCGGCATGACGCGCCCCGCGAACACGGTGGGCGGCGATTTCTACGACATCCTGCCGCTGCCCGACGGCCGCCTGCTGCTGGCGCTCGGCGACGTGGCGGGCAAGGGGAGCCCCGCCGCGCTGCTGATGGCGCTGCTGCTGGCGATGATGCGGACGCTCGTGGACGAGGGGCTCGGCGGCGCGGATCTGGTCTCGCGACTCAACACGCAAGTCGCCAAGCACGCCCCCGGCTCGCGCTTCATCACGCTCTTCGTCGCCACGCTCGATCCCGCCACCGGGCGGCTGACGTACGTGAACGCCGGGCAGAATCCGCCGCTGCTGCGCCGCACGTCGGGGACCTACGAACGTCTGCGCGAGGGCGGGATTGCGCTGGGGATGTTCGACCACGCCACCTACCAGGCCGGCCAGACCCATCTCGCGACCGGCGACGTGCTGGTGATGTACAGCGACGGCGTGACGGAGGCAGAAGACGCGGCGGGCCAGCCGTTCGACGAACGGGGACTCGAAGGCGTCGTGGACGCCAACTGCCGGGGTTCGGCCAAGGAGCTTGGCTGGGCGACGTTCGCCGCCGTGGAGCGTCACGCGATGGACAAGCGGCTCGCCGACGATTTGACCGTGCTGATCGCGCGAAAACTGCCGCCGCTGCCGGGCGCTGCGGTAGCCGAAACCGCGGCCGTTGGCGTCTAATAAACCTACAGGTCTGCCGAGGTCATGGGTGCCCGCCTTGTCGTGCTGTTCGCCTGCGCGTCGCTGGCCGCGCCGCTGGCGTACGCGCAGGCGCCGCCCGTCCCGGGCGCCGTCGAGGGCTTCGTCGCCCGGTTCGACCGCGCGATTCAGAGCGGCGAGCCGGCGCAGGTCGCCACGCTCTTCTCGCCAGGCACGCCCGAACAGGACATCGCCGACTTCGCCGCCGACTTCCTCACCGAGGGCGTGGTGCGGGCGGTCGTGCGCGAGCGCGATCGCGTCGAGCTCGACGGCGCGCTGCCCGGCGACGGCTACCGGCTGGTGCTCGAGGTCTTTCTCGAGACGCCCACGCGCGCCCGCATCGTCACGACGATCGTCGACGTGCGCCGTCCCTCCGGCGGCGACGCGGAGTCCTGGGCGATCACCGCCACGCAAGGCGTGACATCGGTCGAAGGACTCTACCGGCTGCAGATCAATGCCGCCGCGCAGTTCGCCGCGAAGAACCTGACGATCGAGGCCGAAGACCTGCGCCTGACGCTCGCGGACGGGAGCGTGTTCCTGGTCGAGGGCGCACCCGGCGTGACCGGGCTCGTGCTGCTCGGGCGCGGCGTGATGCGCTTCTCGCCCGCGCCGCAGACCGAGCGCGGGCAGCTTCGCATCTTCGCCGGCGCGGACGCGCTGCACGCCGCGTTCGACAGCGCCTACATCCGCCTCAGCCCCTCCGACTACGAGTCGCGCGTCAGCACGGCGAACATGGCGCCGATGGCCGTGAACCCGCGGATGCTGCGCCGCGCGCAGGAGGTGTTCGCGCGCGAGGGGCCGAAGTCGTTCAGCCTGGACCTGGGCGAGGTCAGCGACGAGTCGTGGTACCTGCTGCCGCCGCCCGGCGACTTCCTCGCCGACGTGCGGACGCGCCGCCATGGGACGCTCACCTACTCGCGTTCGGGCGTGCAGGCGGAGGACATCACCGTCTTCGACCGCGAGCGGCGCCGCACGATCGCGCTCTACTCCTCGGCGGACCGCCTCGTCGCGCTGGGCGACTCGTTCGACGAAGACGACCTGCGCGACTACGACGTGCTGCACTACGACATCGAGGCCACGCTCAACCCGGAGCGCGAGACCGTGGACGGGCGCGCGCGGTTGCGGCTCCGCACGCGCGCGTTCTCGCTCTCGTCGCTGACGCTGCGCCTCGCCGACGCGCTCGCCGTGAGCGCCATCGCCAGCGTCGAGCACGGCCGCCTGCTGCACCTGCGCATCCGCAACCAGAACACCGTCATCGTCAACATGCCGGGGCCGATGCCGCGCGACTCGGAGCTGACGCTGCTGGTCATCTATGCGGGCCGCGTGTTCCCGCAGGACGTCGGCGAGGAGGCGCTGCAGGGCGGCGGCCAGGGCAACGAGGGCGACGGTCCGTTGATCAGCCCCGAGCGGAACTTCCTGCTCAGCAACCGGTCGTTCTGGTACCCGCAGAACCCGATCAGCGACTACGCCACGGCCTCGCTGCGCATCACCGTCCCCGACGGGTACGGCGCCGTGGCGAGCGGCGACCTGCGCGACCCCGCGGACATGAACCTGCGCGACCTGCTGACGCTGACGCCCGGCGCGAAGACGCTGGTCTTCACCGCCGCCGATCCGTTGCGCTATCTCGCGGTGGTCGTCAGCCGGTTCACGCGCGTGGCGGAGCACACCATTGCCGTGACCGGCGGCGAGACCGTCCGCCTCGCCGTGGACGCCAACCCGCGGCAGCAGGGCCGCGGCCGGGCGTTGATGACGACCGTACAGGACATCGTGGAGTTCTACGCGAGCCTGCTGGGGGACGCGCCGTACAGGTCCGCGACGATCACGCTCGTCGAACACGAGCTGCCCGGCGGACACAGTCCCGGCTACTTCGCGGTGCTCAACTCACCGCTTCCGTACACGGGCTTCTCGTGGCGCAACGACCCGGCGGCGTTTACGGGGTTCCCCGACTTCTTCATCGCGCACGAGCTCGCACATCAGTGGTGGGGGCAGGCCGTCGGCTGGCGCAACTACCACGAGCAGTGGATCAGCGAGGGCTTCGCGCAGTACTTCGCCGCGCTGTACGCGCGCGAGACGCGCGGCGAGCAGACGTTCAACGGCATGCTGCGCCAGTTCCGGCGCTGGGCGGTGAACGAGTCCGACGAGGGCCCGATCAGCCTCGGCTACCGTCTCGGCCACATCAAGGGGGAGCCCCGCGTCCTGCGCGCGTTGATCTACAACAAGGCCGCGGCCGTGCTGCACATGCTGCGGCTGCTCATCGGCGACCAGGCGTTCTTCACCGGACTGCGGCGCTTCTACACGGAACAGAAGTTCCGGAAGACGGGCACCGAAGATCTCCGCCGCGCGCTCGAGACGGAATCGGGCCGCTCGCTCGAGCGGTTCTTCCAGCGCTGGATCTACGGCGCGGAGCTTCCGCGTCTCCGGTATGCGACGACGCTGAGCGAAGGGACGGTCACGGCACGCTTCGAGCAGGTGGGCGAGCACCTGTTCGACGTGCCCGTGAAGGTCTCGATCACCTACACCGACGGCCGCACGCACGACGTGGTCGTGCCGGTCACCGAGCGGCGCGTGGAGCACAAGATCGCCACCGAGGGAACGGTCAGGCAGGTACAGGTCAATCGCGACTTCGCCGCGGTGGCCATCTTCGAGCAGTCCTAGCGCGGTTTCGACTTCGTCGTAGTGTCCGGCTTTAGCCGGACCACACGCGGCGGTGCCGATCGACTTGGTCCGCCTAAAGGCGAACACTACGTACGGAGTGTCCGGCTGCAGCCGGACCACGCGACCTGGCGCGGTTTCGACTTCGTCGTAGTGTCCGGCTTTAGCCGGACCACATACGGCGGTGCCGATCAACTTGGTCCGGCTAAAGCCGGACACTACGACGTTTCAGAAACCGCTCTACTGCAGATAGATCGCGGCGACTCTCGGTTCCGCGTCGCGCTCGAACGGCTCGAACACCAGCACGAACCGCGAGCCCTCGTGCTCGTAGAACCGCGTCAGGCGCTCGCCGTTCGGCGCGCGCTCCACGGCCTGCGCGCCGGCTTCGGCCTGCCGGCCCAGTCGCGCGGCGACCTCGGACAGGCTCTCGCCCACACGCACGGCCTTGCCATCGGGAAGCAGGAGGACGGGAACAGAGACCGCGCGCGGCGGAACAGCCGCAGGCGCCGGTGGAGCAGGGGCGACGGCTTCGCGCGCGATCACGCGGGTGCCCACCGCGCCGACCGTGCGTGCCTCGCGCACGACGAGCGACCCCACGGCCAGCGCCGCGACGATGCAGACCGCCGCGAGCGCCCACTCGATCACGGATTCGACGCGTACGCGGGTCGCTTCCATACGCTCCTCCGTCCTCGCGCACTCTAGGTCGGCGCGTCCGGGCCCGTCAAGCTGAACGTTGAAAATTGATATGATCGACCGGTTATGGAAACGGTCACGCTGACCATTGACGGCACGCAGATCACGGTGCCCAAGGGCCGCACCGTGCTGCAGGCCGCCATCGAGGCCGGCATATCAGTCCCCTATTACTGCTATCACCCCGGCATCAGCATCGACGGCTCGTGCCGTGTCTGCATCGTCAAGATCGAGAAGATGGGCAAGCTGCAGACGTCGTGCTCGACGGTCTGCACCGACGGGATGGTGGTCCACACGCGCGAGGCGGACGTCGTCGAGGCGCGCGCGGGCGTCTTCGAGTTCCTGCTCCTCAATCACCCGCTCGACTGCCCCGTCTGCGACAAGGGCGGCGAGTGCCCGCTCCAGGATTTCTCCTACACGTTCGGACCCGCCGAGAGCCGGATGGACTTTCCGCGCCGCGTGTTCGACGGCGAGGGCGTGAAGGCCGACGTGGACTTCGGTCCGACGCTCATGCTGAACCGCAACCGCTGCATCCTGTGCACGCGCTGCGTGCGGTTCATGAAGGAGGTCGACGGCGACGCGCAGATCGGCATCGTCGATCGCGGCGCCGGCAGCGAGATCGCCACGTTCGAGGAGCGCGGCGTCCACTCGCTCATCTCGGGCAATCTGATGGACGTGTGCCCGGTGGGCGCCATTCTGACGAAGGACTACCGCTTCAAGACCCGGCCGTGGGACAACCCCGGCGTCGTGGACACCATCTGCACGCTGTGCTCGAAGGGCTGCAACACGAGCGCATGGCTCAAGGCCAAGCCCGAGTGGGCGCGCGGCTCGCAGCTCATCCGCATGACGCCGCGGTTCAACGCCGATGTGAACAACTACTGGATGTGCGACATCGGGCGCTTCACGTACCACTGGGCCGAAGGTGACACGCGGCTGCGCAAGCCGATGCTTCGCCCCTCGACGAGCCCCGGGCAGGCACCGCTCGAGCCCGCGGCGTGGCGCGACGTCGAGCCGAAGCTGCGCGACCGGATCCAGGATGCGGGCTCGCAGGACCCGGCGTCGGTCCGGTTCCTCGTCTCGGCCCACGCCTCGACGGAGGAGCTCTACGTCCTGAAGCAGCTCGTCGAAGGGCTGCTCGGCAACGACGGCGCCAGGGCGGTCACCGTCACGTGGACCCGCAGCGACAAGCGGCAGCCGGAGGGCACGAAGTTCAAGGTGCCGGGGACCGATGCGCCGAACGTCAACGGGGCGAAGGATCTCGGGTTCGAGGTCGGCCCGGGCAACGAGGGCATGCCGGATCTGACCCGTCTGCGAACCGACGTCGAAGCGGGGCGCGTCAAAGCGGTGTATGTGCTCGATCCCGGGCCTGACGGCTCGATCGGCGACGTCTCGTGGCTGGTCGCCGCACGCCGCAGCGGCACGCTGCCGCTGCTCGTCGTGCAGGGCGTGCTCATGACCGAGCTCGCCGCTGCCGCCGACATCGTGCTTCCCGGGACCGCCTGGGTCGAGAAGGACGGGATCTTCACGAACGATCAGGGCCGGGTGCAGGCCTCCTCGCGCGCGATTGCGCCGCCCGGAGAAGCGCGCGAGGACTGGCAGATCCTCGTCAGCGTCGCGCGGTCGCTGGGCCTGACCATGCCGTACGAGACCTCGAACGACGTCCGGCGCGCGCTGGCCACGTCGAAGCCGGGCACCGGCTACGCGGAGGCCGACCACCTCCTGTTCACGCGGCCGGTTCCGGCGCGCAACTGGCTGCAGGCCTCGAACCCGTCGGAGCGCTGGAAGTGGGACTTCCTCTTCCAGGACCTGCCGCCGGTGAAGGGGCACTCGGTGCAGATGGAAGGCGTGCCCGCGCAGGAGACCTCCATTCCGCTGAAGCCCGTGGGTTAGATGGAGGAGAACGTCACCCTCCTGGCGGCGTTCGGCGCAGGGATCCTGTCGTTCATCTCACCCTGCGTGCTGCCGCTCGTCCCCGGGTACCTCTCTTATATCTCCGGCCTCTCGCTCGATGAGATGCGCGGCACCGCGCCGGCCGGAGGCGGCGGCGCGGTCGCCGTCGCGGCCCCGCCCGGCGTGCAGCGCCAGGCCGTCGTCGCGTCGCTCGCGTTCATCTTCGGCTTCACGATCGTCTTCGTCGTACTCGGCGCGTCCGCGAGCGCCATCGGCCAGTTCTTCATGTCGCGCCTCACGCTGCTCGGCCGG
>VFYY01000112.1 GCA_016871375.1 Acidimicrobiia bacterium | reverse complement strand
CATGCAGGGCGAGCTCGTCGTCCGCCCGAAGTAAGGCGCCGCTTCTCCAGACGCCACGCAGGCAGTGGCCGGGCGCGCCTCCCTACATCGCCTCGAGCTCACGACTCACCCGTTCCTTGCACTGCGGGCATATCCCATGGGTCACCGGCGGCAGGCAGCCGCGTTCGAACATCCGCATCTCAGCTACCGCGTCCTCGACCTCGCACCACCGACCGGCGACGTCCACCGACTTGCACCACCCGCACATGCGCAGCAGATCGCCGCCGCGCGGCGCGTTCGGCTCGAGCAGCGCCACCGCAGGCCGCTCCTCGGTCCGCGTCAGCGTGGTCTCGACGCGCAGGCCGGCGGGGGTGCGCGGCTCGATGACCAGATTCAGGTAGCGGCGGCGCGCTGGCGCGTCGCAGCGGAACGGCAGGGCAATGCTGGTCCTGGTCCTCAACACTCGCTGGAACAGCCGCTCGTAGAGCATGGCGCTCGTCGAGTCCGCCACGCAGGCCAGGGCTGATTGGCCCAGCGGCCAGGGCGGGGACGCCAGTTCGGGCGCGTGGTTGGCGATGGCAAACTCCGACCATCTCGCATCGACCCAGATGATCCGAAGGTCGGCGTCCAGCTCGTAGGCGCAGGTTGTCAGCTCTTCCATGGTGTCGGATCGCCCGCCCGTCCTTCCTATCTTCATCGAAGTCGACCACCGGCGTCGAACGGTCATCTCGCGGGAGGGCCGACGAAGAATCCCGTTGCGCACCACTGAGCTTCGGCGTACTGTCCGCGTCATGCAGCACCTGACACTCGCCGCCATCCTCCTGTTCGGCTGTGCGGCCCCGGCCTTCGCCCAGCGCTGTGAAAGTCTCTCCGCGCTCTCTCTGCCCACCGGCACGATCACCGGCGCGCGTGAGGACGGAGGTGCGTGCAAGGTCGCCGCCACGCTGAAGCCGACCGCTGACTCCGACATCAGGATCGAGGTGTGGATGCCGCTCTCGGACTGGAACGGCAAGTTCCAGGCGGTCGGCAACGGTGCGTTCAACGGCACTATTCCGACCGACGCGATGCAGACGGCGCTGCGGCGCGGCTACGCGACCGCCGGCACCGACACAGGCCATGAGGGCGGCGGCGCGCGCTGGGCGCTCGGTCATCCCGAGAAGGTGACCGATTTCGGCTGGCGCGCGGTGCACGAGATGACCGTCGCCTCCAAGCGCATCGTCGAGAGCTTCTACCGCACGGCGCCGCGGTACTCCTATTGGAACGGCTGCTCCGCCGGAGGGCGCCAGGCCATGCAGGCGGCACAGCGCTTCCCCGCGGACTTCGACGGCATCATCGCGGGCGCGCCGGGACTGGACTGGACGGGCCGGGCCGCGCAGGCGAACCGCGTCGCGAGGGTGACCGAAGCCAGCGAAGCCGCCCGCCTGCTGCAGCCGCAGCGCGAGCTGCTGCACGCCGCCGTCGTCAACGCCTGCGATGCGAAGGACGGCGCGAAGGACGGCCTCCTCGAGAACCCCCGCGCGTGCACGTTCGATCCCGGCGAGCTCGCCTGCAAGGGATCCAACGGCGCCTCGTGCCTGACGCCGGCGCAGGTCGAGACGGCGCGGATGATGTACTCCAGCGGCACGAACCCGACGTCAGGCCGCCAGATCGGCGGCGTCGCGCGCGGCAGCGAGCTCGAGTGGACCGACCTGGGGTGGACCGTCTCGGCGCGCAACACCGGCCTGGACCAGTTCCGCTACATCGTGTACGGCGATCCGTCGTGGACGATCCAGCGCTTCGACTTCGAGGCCGACATCGCGCGGGCCGACGAGGTGGACCGCAACACCATCAACGCGATGGACGCGAACCTGACGCCGTTCCTCTCGCGCGGCGGGAAGCTGATTCAGTACCACGGCTGGAGCGATCCGCAGATCTCGCCGTTCAACAGCACCGAGTACTACTCGAAGGTCGTGGAGACCCTTGGCGGACGCGCCAACGTGGACTCGTCGTACCGGCTGTTCATGGCGCCGGGCATGGGCCATTGCCGCGGCGGCGAGGGGCCGGACACCTTCGACGTGGTGGCCGCGCTCGAGCGCTGGGTGGAGCGCGGCGAGGCGCCGAATCAGATCGCGGCCTCGAAGGTCGTCAACGGCGCCGTCCAGCGGACGCGGCCGCTGTGCCCCTACCCGCAGGTCGCTGTCTATCGCGGCTCCGGGAGCATCGACGAGGCAGCGAACTTCACCTGCCGCGTGCCGTAAGCCGCCGTTATTCCGATTCCTCGCCGTTTCGATAAAGACGCGCCCTCGCCACCTCGGGGCGCCCCGCTTCACGCGCCAAGGCATCAAGGCGGTTCGCGCTGGCCACTCCCAGGTGATGCTCCACGATCGCGCGCGCCTCGCCGTACCGGAGTTCTTCGCGCTGCAGGATTCGGCGAGCGTCGATTTCGTCCTTGGGATCGCCCGAGACCAGCTTCATCGCGAGCAGGTATTCAAGTGATACGAGGCCGACGTCGCTGTCTCCGACGCGCGCTCGCCGCCCGGACACGCGAGCGTCCTGAATGGCGTCGGCGAACAACTGAGAAAAATGAAAGCGCCGGTCAACGAGATCGATGCGCAGGCCCCGATCGGCGTCACGAATGCCCACCCCGCCGATCCGAAGCGGCCGGACTTCGGTGTTCGGTCCGCGCAGCGATTCGGCCGCTTTCTCTGCCGCACCGACAGGAACGGCGAAATCGACGTCTTTTGTCGCGCGCGGGATGCCCCACGCGTCAAGCGCGAGGCCGCCGATGAGCGCGAAGGCGACGCCTTGCGCCTCGAGCGCCGTCGTCGCGGCCCGTACCGACGGGCCGGGATCGAACGCCTGCACTTCGCCCACAACGGACGGCTGCCCTGCTGGATCGCCGCTCCGAGGAGGTCCGGACATGCTCATGGCTAGACACTACATCCGATTGGCTTCCCAGGCGCGCGCGGCCTCGATCCGCGCGGCCATCGGCGGGTGCGAGTAGAACAGCACCTCCACGAGGCGTGACGGCCGTTCCTCGGCCAGGTTCTGCGCCGCCAGGCGCTTCATCGCGGTGACGAACGCGCCGGCGTTCTTCGTCATCTCCAGCGCATAGCGATCGGCCCGGCGCTCGTGCGCGCGCGACATGGCGTTGGCCAGCGGCAGGAGCGCGAGCGATGCCGCGCCGCCGGTCAGCACCAGCAGCGGCAGCGCCGCCAGATCGGCCTTGCCGGTGATGGCGAACCGGCCCGGCGCGGCCGTCAACACGAGGTCCGCCAGGTAGAACCCGAAGGTCATCAGGGTGATCTCGAACGCGATGCCCGTCCAGATGTCGCGGTGGACGTGGTGGGCGAGCTCGTGCGCCAGGATGACCTCGATCTCCTCCTCGCCGTGCTCGGCGAGCAGCGTGTCCGACAGCAGGATGCGCCGCGTGCGGCCGATGCCCGCCAGCGCCGCGTTCGCTTTGCGCGTCCGGTCGCTGAGCCGCCACTCGAACACGCCGAGGACGCGCACGCCGGCCCGCGCCGCCAGCGCGCCGAGCCGGTCGATCAGCGTCGGCCGGTCGAGCGGCTTCAGCTCGTAGAACATCGGCAGCAGGATGACGGGCGCGAGCTGCGCCAGCAGCACGAGGATGCCGCCAAAGCACACGGCCGCCCACAGCCACCACGTCTCTGGCGCCCACAGCAGCAGGCCGATGACGATCCAGCCGCCCACCACGGCAAACACCAGCGCCACGCCGGTCGCCTTGAGGTGATCGAGCCACCACCGCGCGGTCGTTTCCGCGGACAGGCCGTAGCGCCGCTCCAGCGTCACGCCCAGATAGAACGCCAGCGGAAGCTGGACGATCTCCATCAACAACACGAGGAGCGTCACGTAGACGAGCACGGAAGACCGGGAAATGTCGCGAAGCGTGGAGGAACCGCCGGAAATCAGCAGGAACAGGAGGACGACGGCGCTGAGCGCGGTGCCGGCAATGGAAGCGCGGCGGCGGAGTCGATGGTAGCGGGTGGCCTTGTCCTCGTTCGCCAACGCGACGATTCTAATCGCGCCGGCCGTCCCGCGCGCGGATGCGGATGCCGCCGTTCACGGTCGATGCCGTGATCCCAGGGCCCCCGCCATTGAAGGTCCCCGCCAGACGGCGCGGGGACGTTTCGGCGGTCTGCAGTTTGAGGTCGCCGTCCACGTTGATGCCGCCGTTCACGCAGGTGGCGTCGAGCGTGGCCTTGAGGTCGGCGCCGACGTCCAGCCGGATGCCGCCGTTGACGGTCGCCAGCTTCATGTCACCGCGGACCGCCACCAGATCGAGGCGGATGGCGCCGTTGGTCGTGTCGAGCGTCAGCGGACCCGACAACGCCTCTCCTATGATCGCACCGTTGATCGTCGTGGCCGTGACCTGGCCGGCGAGGTTGTCGAGGCGTATCTCGCCGTTGTCGGACTCGAGCATCACGGCCACGCCGCTCGGCACGGTCACGCGGTAGTTCACGGTCACCGACGAGTGGTCGAGGATGCCCTGCTGGCGCGGCGGCTCCGCCTCGATGCGCACGCGGCCCGCCGAGACCTCCTCGCGCATCTGCAGCTGCTTCAGCCTGGCTTCCGCGTTGTCCGTCCCGTGGTCGCGGACGATGCGCTCGGCCCGGACGTCAACCTGGTTCCCTGCCCCGCCGGTGGCCTCGATGAAGCCGTTGACATTCACGATCTCGACGGTCCCGCCGGGCTGGACGGTATAGGTCCGGGTCCACTCGTCCTCGGCCCGCCCTTCGGTGATGCCGATGGAGGTCACGCCGCGCTCGCCGACCTGGATGTCGCAGCCGGCGGCCACGGCCGCGCACACGAGCAGAACGGACCATCTCATGCCCATAGATTACGCGGAGCACGTAGGGCGGGTTCCGCCGAGGAGTAGCAAGGCTTCCGAGGCGGACCCGCCTAATTGAGCTGGACCGAAATGAGCTTGGACACGCCCGGTTCCTCCATCGTCACCCCGTACAGCCGGTTGGCAATCTCCATCGTCCGCCGGTTGTGCGTGATGAGGATGAACTGCGTGCGGTCGAGCATGCCCTGCAGCATCTCCACGAATCGCCCCACGTTGGCGTCGTCGAGCGGGGCGTCGATTTCGTCCAGCAGGCAGAACGGGCTCGGCTTGTACCTGAAGATGGCGAACATCAGCGCGATGGCCGTGAGCGCCTTCTCCCCGCCCGAGAGGAGCTGGACGTTCTGCAGCCGCTTGCCGGGCGGCGAGGCGACGATGTCGATGCCGCTTTCGAGCGGGTCGTTCTCGTCGAGGAGCGTCAGGCCGGCGCGGCCGCCGCCGAACAGCGTGCTGAACGTGACCTGGAAGTATTCCTGGATGGCGGTGAACGCCTCGTTGAAACGCGTCTTCGACGTCTCGTCGATGCGCGTGATGGCCGCCGTCGTCTGGGCGATGGAGTCCACGAGGTCCTTGCGCTGCGTCGTCAGGAACGTATGGCGCGTCTCGAGCTCGTCGAACTGCTCGATGGCCATCATGTTCACGGGGCCGAGGCGATCGATCTTGGCCTTGAGGGCCGTGATCGCTTCTTCCGCGGTCATCGATGCCGGTGGCGGTTCGTCCACGGGCCGGCCATGGCCGGCCCCTACCGCGTCGGCGACGGCTTCCGGTTCATCGGCCTCCGGATCCGGTTCTTCAGCGGAGATGGCCGCGGCGTCGGGCGTCGTGTCGCCGGCGGCTTCCATCTGCTCCACTTCGACGAGCACCTGGTCGAGCGTGCACTGCGTGGCTTCCGCGCAGGTCTGGGCGAGGTGACTGAGGTCGCTCTGCGCGGTGACGCGCGCCAGGTCCAGCTCGGCCGCCTGCGCGCGGATGTTCTCCAGCACGTGCCGCGCGTCGCGGATGACGACGTCCTGCGCGTCCACGAGGAGCCGCACGGCGGCCGCCGCTTCATCGGCGGCGCGGACGTCTTCGCGCAGCGCCTCCAGCGCGCGCATGTCCTCGTCGAGGGTCCGCTCGGTCTCCGCGATCGTCTGCAGCAGCGCCTCGCGGCGGGTCCGCGCCTGCTCGAGCTCGCCGGCACGCGCGGCAATGCGTTCCTCCAGCTCGCGGGCGCCCTCCTCCAGCCGCTCGACGTCGGCGGCCAGCGCGGCGCTCCGCTCGAGCATGGTCGCGTGCGCGGCTTTCGCGTCCGCCGCCTTCGCGCTGAGGGTGTCGGCGGTCTCCCGGGCCTCTGAGAGCTGCCTCTGGGCGTCCGCGAGCCTGCCTTCGGCCGCCTGCTGCTCCTCGAGCAGCCGCTCGACCTGTGCCTGCCCTTCAGCGAGGCGCGTCTCGATCGCGGCGCGCTCCTCCTCAGCCTGCCGGGACTCGAGCCCGACCACCTCGTTCTTCCGCGCCAGGCGGACGGCCTCCTCGGCGGCGCGCGCGACCTGCGCCTCGAAGCCGACGATCGCCTTCTCCTGCCGGTGCTGCTCCGAGGTCAGCGCCACGAGCCCGGTGGTGGCCTGCGCGATGGTCAGCTCCAGCGCCGCGGCTTCCTGCATCAGCCGCGCGAGCGCGTCGCGGTCGGCGGCGACCCGCTCGCGCAGCTCCTTGATCTCGCGCCGGGTGCCGAGGATGCCGCGGGACTCGACCTTCCCGCCGCCCGAGACGAGATGCGGCCCTCGCAGCACGTCGCCCTCGAGTGTGGCCACCGGCGCGCTCGTCTGGCGCGAGACCGCGACCGCCTGGTCGAAGCTCTCGGCCACGTAGGCCTCGGGGATGACCTTCTGGATGGTCGCGACGTGCGGGCCGGCAATCCTCAGGACGTCGGACACGGGAACGACGCCCGGCATCCGCAGCAGCTCGCGCGGGTGATAACCGTTGGACCCGGGATCCACGACGACGAAGCCGCAGCGGCCGGCGTCGTGCTCGCGGACGAGCGCTAGGCCGGCTTCGGCCTGGTCGTGCCGATCGACGATGACGTGCTGAAGCAGGTCGCCGAGGCACGCCTCGACGGCGCGCTCGTAGCGGCGGTCCACGTCGAGGTAGTCGGCGACCGCGCCCTGCTGGCCGACCTTGCCGTTGGCCTGCACGAGCACCATGCGGGCCGCGTCGCCGAAATCGCCGCGGCTCGACGCCAGTTCCTCGAGCGACGCCAGCCTCGCCCCGGCGCCGGCCAGCTCCTGTTCGCGGCCGCGCACCGCGCGCAGCAGCGCCTCGTGCTCCGCGCGGGCGGCGCTCAGCTCGGACTCGCGGGCCGCGCTCTCCAGCCGCACGGCCTCGAGCGCGTCGTGCGCGCGCACGAGCGCCTCGGACGCCTGCGCATGGTCCGCGTTGACGGCGTCGATTTCCCGATTGAGCTCGGCCTGCTCGATCTCGAGCTTGCCGAGCGTCGCGGCCACGCGCTCGCGCTGCGCGGACGCGTGCTCCATGACGTGCCGGAGGGCCGTGGCGGAGTTCAGCACGGTGTAGACGGCGCTCCGCGCCCCCTCGACCTCGCCCTCACAGGCCTCGATCTGCTGCTGCGCGGCGGCATGCGCCCAGGCGGCCTCGGCCAGGGCGGCCGCGGCTTCGTCGCGCGCCTGCTCGGCCTCGGCGGCCGCGGCACGCCGCGATTCCAGGGCAATCCGCGCCGGTTCGCGACGGCCCTCGAGGTCCCGCAGCTCCACCGTGATCTCGGTGGCCCGCGTCGCCAGCGTCCCGGCCTGGTGGCGGTTGAACTCCTGCTGCTGCTGGCGGCGGTTGATGTCCAGCTCGCGGGCGTGGGCGTCCTCGCGGATGCGCGAGGCGCGGCTGTCGGCCTCGGCCTGCTCGATGCGCAGGCGCGACAGGTCGGCTTCGACTTCGGCCAGGCGGCCGGCGGCGGCCGTCTCGCGCTCGCGCGCCTCGGCGAGGCGGGCCTGCGCCTGCTCGATGCTGCGCGCCAGCTCGCGGTAGCGCCGCGCGAACAGCACCTTCTCCCAGCGCCGCAGCTCCTCGCGCAGCCGCTTGTAGCGTCGCGCCTTGGCGGCCTGCCGCTTCAGCGTCCCGCGCTGCTTGTCGACCTCGAAGACGATGTCGTCGATGCGGGTGAGGTTCTGCTGCGCGGCCTCGAGCTTGAGCTCGGCGGCGCGGCGGCGCGACTTGTACTTCGTGATGCCGGCGGCTTCCTCGATGAGCTGGCGGCGGTCGGCGGGCCGCGAGCTGAGGATCATGCCGATCTTGCCCTGCTCGATGATGGCGTAGGCCTTGGCGCCAAGGCCGGTGTCCATGAGCAGCTCGTGCACGTCGCGCAGGCGGCACACCTCGCCGTCGATCAGGTACTCGCTCTCCCCTGACCGGTACAGGCGCCGCGTGACCTCGACGTCGCGCGTGAAGATGCGCGCGAGCTGTTCGACGAGCGCGTGGCTTGTCCCGCCGAAGCTGTGCGAAGGCGGATGGTCGTGATGACCATTGCCGTTTCCGTTGCCGTTGCCGTCGCCGTCGCCGTCCTTCGGCGGCACGGGCAGGCCGGTGAGGCGGAGACGGACCTCGGCGGCGGCGCCCGGCTTGCGCGCGTCGCTGCCGTTGAAGATCACGTCCTCCATGCGATCGCCGCGCAGGCTCTTGGCGCTCTGTTCGCCAAGCACCCACGTGATCGCGTCCGCAACGTTGCTCTTGCCGCAGCCGTTGGGACCGACGATCGCGGTCACCCCCTGGTCGAAGGCGAGCTCCGACCGGTCGGAAAACGACTTGAAGCCATGGATCTCGAGGCGTTCTAGGCGCATATCACCTGGTAGAGGGAATCAACCACGCATCTGCTGGGAGGCAGGCGTGCTCAATCTAACAAGGGCCTACCCATAGTGGCAAGGCCAAAGTAACACCACAATATTTGGGGCTGGGGCCCCAAGAGGCGGGTTGGTGTTACCGCTGCGCGCGAGTCGACGTTCCGCCGAGGCGCATCAGCGCCTCCGCTTCCGGGAACAGGGTGAGCGCGAACTGCAGCTGCGGATCCACCTTTGAGAGGTTCCGGCGCGCGCTCTCCACCCCGAACAAATCCAGGTCGATCTCGAATCGAAGCATGGCGCGGATGAACGGCTGCTCCTGCCGCCATGCGGTCTCGTCGACGCGCAGCCCCGTCTCCTGCACGAGCTGCTTGAACTCGGCCACCATCGCGTCGGTGATCTCGTAGTCGTCCCCGAGCTCGCGGGGCGCCGTCGTCGGCTTCTCGGCGATGCGCGTGTCGCCGCGGCGCGTGAAGCGCTGCGCGTAGCTGTCGAACAGGTTGCGCGCGAAGAGCGTGCGGCCGAAGCGGCCCGGGTTGAACCCCTCGAGCGGCCCGTCGAAGCGCCGGTCGGGCTCGACGCCTCCGCCGCTGTACACGCGGCGTCCGGCATCGGTCAGCTTCATGTCTTCCGCCTTGTGCGCGACGTTCGCGTTCTGCTCGCGCAGCGTGTAGGTGAGGTACTCGTCGAAGGTGCCGTCCCACGCACGCTGAATCAGGCGGCCCGACGGCGTGTAGTAGCGCGCGGTGGTCACCGCCACGCCCGCACCCTGGCTGACGCGATACACCGACTGCACGAGCGCCTTGCCGAACGTCGTCTCGCCGACGACGAGCGCGCGGTCGTGGTCCTGCAGCGCGCCCGAGACGATCTCCGACGCGCTCGCGCTGTTGCGGTTGACGAGCGTGATCATCGGCAGGTCGAGGTAGTCGCTCGCCTGCGTGGCGCGGTAGTCCTGATCCGAGTTCGGCACCCGGCCGCGCGTGTAGACGATCAGGTCGCCGCGCGGCAGGAAGCGGTTGGAGATGCGAATGGCCTGGTCCAGCGCGCCGCCCGGGTTGCCGCGCAGGTCCAGCACGAGGCGCCGCATGCCCTTCGAGCCGAGGTCGCGCAGCGCGCGCCCGAGCTCGGCGTCGCTGTTCTCCCCGAACTCCGACAGCAGGACGTACCCCGTCGTGCCGTCGATCATGAACGCGGCGCGGACGGTGGGAATGTGGATCTCGTCGCGCAGGACCTCGAGCGGGATCAGCGTGTCGTAGCCGGCGCGGCGGATCGCGATCCTGACCGGCGTGCCCCGCGGCCCGCGCAGCTTGCGCACCGCCTGATCGCTCGTCCAGCCCTTGGTGTCCTCACCCTCGATCTGGGCGATCACGTCGCCGCGGCGCAGCCCCTTCTGGTAGGCGGGCGACCCTTCGAAGAGCGAAAAGACGGTGATCTCGCCGTCGATGACGTTGATCGAGATGCCGAGGCCGTAATACCGGCCCTCCTGCCGCTCGCGCATCTGCGCGTAGCTGCGCGGATCCATGAAGCTCGAGTGCGGATCGAGCGTCTGGAGCATCCCGGTAATCGCGCTGTAGACCAGCCGGTCCGACTCGGCCTTTCCGACGTAATTGGCCTCGACGGCGCCCAGGGCCGCCGTGAACACCCTGTACTGCTCGGGAACCTGGTCCTGCGCGACCAGCGCACTCCGGCCGAAGAAGCCGCCCAGCAGGGCGCAGAAGGCGACCGCGAAGACGGCCGCCGACACGGACCGGTAGTTGCGCATATGAAGAAACTATAAACGGTTACCTTGACCCCGTCCAGACCCGATTTCTATAATGCTATGAACAATTTAAGGGGAGTTCTCATGTTTGGTTCCATCGGCATGCCGGAGCTGATCATCATCCTGGTGATCGCGCTCATCATCTTCGGGCCGCGCAAGCTCCCCGAGCTCGGCCGTTCGCTCGGCAAGAGCATCGGCGAATTCAAGAAGGCGTCCAACGAGCTGCGGAGCACGCTCGAAGAGGAGATCCGGATCGAGGAACAGCGCGAGCAGCGCAAGGCGACGAAGGCCGAACAGGACTCCGCCATCGCCGCCGCGGTCACGCCGCCCGCCGCCAGCCCGGTGGCGCCTCCGGCCGACGCGCCGGGCCCCATTCCCGCCGACGACACCGTCACGCGCACGACCGGAACCGGCCCGATTGCCTAGCCGCGTCCGGCAGCAATGGCGTTAGTCCCGTTTCCCAAGAAGGCCCCGGAGGCGGTCCCGGACGACGACCTCGATCCGGACCGCGACCCGCTCGATCTCGACGACGACGAGTCCGGCGGCGGCCGGATGTCGTTCCTCGATCACCTCGACGAGCTGCGCCGCCGCATCGTCTACGCCATCGTCTCGGTGCTCGCGGGCTTCGTGATCGCCATTGCCTTCGCCACGCAGATCTTCGACTTCGTGATGGCGCCGATGCAGCAGATGCTGCCCGCGGGGCAGACGCTCGTCTTCACCGAGCCCACCGAAGCGTTCATGCTCTACATCAAGCTCGCGCTGATGGCAGGGCTCATCATCGCGGGGCCGCTCGTCTTCACGCAGGTGTGGCTGTTCATCGCGCCCGGGCTGTACGCACACGAGAAGAAGCTCGCCATTCCCTTCGTGCTGATGTCGACGTTCTGCTTCGCGGCGGGCGCCGCCTTCTCGCACTACGTGGTGTTCCCGATCACGTGGCGGTTCTTCGTCGGCTTCACGAGCGACATCCTCACGTTCATGCCGCGCGTGGAGCCGGCGTTCTCGATCTACCTGCGGCTGATGCTGGCGCTCGGCATCACGTTCCAGCTGCCGACGCTCGTCCTCTTTCTCGCCCGCATGGGGCTCATCACGCCGCGCTTCATGATCCGCAACTTCAAGTACGCGGTGCTCATCATCATCATCGCGTCGGCGGTGCTGTCGCCCGACGGCGGCGGCGTGGGCCTGCTCGCGATGGGCGGACCGGTGATCCTGCTTTATATTTTCAGCATCGGGCTCGCCTGGATGTTCGGGAAGAAGCGAACGCCACTCGAAGACGCATAACAGCACAGGAGAGGCGCGTATGGTCGGTCGGTTCGCGGTCGTCCTGGCCCTGGGTCTCCTCATGCCACCCCTGCAGGCGCTGGCGCAGGTGAATCCGCCGCCGCAGCTGCCGCCGAAGCCCTGGCCGGCGGCGCCGCGCCTGGCCGACGGCACGCCAAACCTCGGCGCGACGGAGCCGAACAAGGGCTACTGGCACCTCGCGCAGTTCGCCAACTACGGACGGATCCTGCGCTCGCACAAGGAGATTCCGTACCAGCCGTGGGCGCGCGCGCTCGCCGCCGAGCGCCTCGCCGACCAGTCCAGGTGGGACCCGCACGGCTACTGCATGCCGCCGTCGGGACCGCGCATGATGACGACGCCGTTCCCGATGGAGATCATCCAGATTCCCGAGCAGAAGCGAATCCTGATGATCTACGAAGGCGGCGGTCACCTGTGGCGCATCATCTACATGGACGGCCGGCCGCATCCCGAGCGCGACGCGCTCGCCCAGAGCTACAAGGGACACTCCGTGGGCCGCTGGGACGGCGACACGCTGGTGGTGGACGTGGTCGGCTTCAACGAAGGCAACTGGCTCGACATGGCGGGCAACCCGCACACGGACCAGCTGCACGTGATCGAACGCTTCACGCGGAAGGACTTATATACGCTGGGCTACGAGGCGACGATCGACGACCCGGGCGCCTACACGGAACCGTGGACGATCGGCTTCGACATCGTCTGGAACGAGAAGGGCGAGATCCAGGAGTACATCTGCCACGAGAACAGCGTCTGGATGCGCAAGATCTTCCGGGACGTGCAGAACTCGATCGACGCCCAGCGGGCGCCGCGCGATCGCTAGAGCGGTTTCTGAAACGTCGTAGTGTCCGGCTTTAGCCGGACCAAGTTGATCGGCACCGCCGTGTGTGGTCCGGCTAAAGCCGGACACTACGAAGAAGTCGAAACCGCGCTAATACGATTTCGCGAACCAGGCGTGCACGGTGGCGGCGCCGCCGCACCTGATGCACGCCTTGCCCGTCGCGGGCTCGCTCCCGAACGGGATGTTGCGGATCGTCGCCTGCGTCTCCGTCTTGATGGCGGCCTCGCAGGCCGCCGACCCGCACCACGGCGAGATCACGAACCCCGGACGCCCGTCCATGATCTGCGTGAACTCGTCGTACGAGTCGGTGCGCGACGTGTGCTCCTGCCGGAACTGCGCGGCGCGGTCGAAGAGCGACTGCTGAATCGCCGCGAGCAGCTGCTCGACGTGCCCGGCGAGCCCCTCCATCGGGACGAACGACTTCTCGCGCGTGTCGCGCCTGGCGAGCACGACCTGCGACTTCTCCAGGTCCTTCGGGCCGATCTCGAGACGCAGCGGGACCCCGCGCAGCTCCCACTCGTTGAACTTCCAGCCCGGCGTCTGTGAGTCGCGGTCGTCGATGTGCACGCGGATGCCGCGCGCCACGAGCGCATCGCGGAGCTGCTGCGCCTTCGGCAGCACGGTCTCCCGCCAGTTGCCGCGCGGAATCGGCACCATCACCACCTGGTACGGCGCGACCTTCGGCGGCAGGATCAGCCCGCCGTCGTCTCCGTGCGTCATGATGACGCCGCCGATCATGCGGGTGGAGACGCCCCAGGACGTCGTATGGACGTACTGGACGGACTTGTCGCGGGCCTGGAACTTGATCTCGTAGCTCTTCGAGAAGTTCTGCCCGAGGTTGTGCGACGTGCCGGCCTGCAGCGCGCGGCCGTCGCGCATCAGCGCCTCGATCGAGTACGTCTTCACCGCGCCGGCGAACTTCTCGCTCTCCGTCTTCTCGCCGTCCATCACGGGCATGGCGAGGTCGTTCTCGGCGAAATCCTTGTACACGCCCAGCATGCGCAGCGTCTCCTCCTGCGCTTCCTCGGCGGTCTCGTGGGCGGTGTGCCCTTCCTGCCAGAGGAACTCCGTGGTGCGCAGGAACAGCCGCGTCACCTTCTCCCAGCGGACGACGTTCGCCCACTGGTTGATCAGGATCGGCAGATCGCGCCACGACTGCACCCACTTGGCGTACATCGTCCCGATGATCGTTTCCGAGGTCGGGCGGATGACCAGGCGCTCCTCGAGCTCCTCGTTGCCGCCCTGCGTCACCCAGGCGACCTGCGGTGCGAACCCTTCCACGTGCTCGGCCTCGCGCATGAGCAGGCTCTCGGGGATGAACAGCGGGAAGTACGCGTTCACGTGGCCGGTCGCCTTGAAGCGGCGGTCGAGCCCCTGCTGCATCAGCTCCCAGATGGCGTAGCCGTAGGGGCGGATGACCATGCAGCCCTTGACCGGCGAGTAGTCGGCAAGCTCCGCGCGGCGGACAACGTCGATGTACCAGCGGCCGAAGTCCTGCGACTGCGGCGTGATCTCGGTTGGAAGGTCGGGAATCTCTGTGGACATTAGTCAAAGCCCAGATCCCAATGACCAAATCCCAAGTCCCATCACTCGTCGGATTGGGGTTTGGGATTTGGGATTCGGGATTTATCAGGTGCGAAGCACGTCGGAGATGCGTCTGGTCCAGTGTAGATCGTCGCGCGCGGGGAAATCGGCGCGAAAGTGGCCGCCGCGGCTCTCCTCGCGGCGCAGCGCCGCGCGCGCCAGCAGCAGCCCGACGGTGACCAGGCTGTCGAT
>VFYY01000111.1 GCA_016871375.1 Acidimicrobiia bacterium | reverse complement strand
CTGGGACGATGGGATTCTGGATCCGGCGCAGACGCGGCAGGCGCTGGCGCTCGGGCTGTCGGCGGCGTTCAACGCGCCGGTTCCGGCGGCGAAGTTCGGCGTCTTCCGCATGTGATGCCGGTCCTGCTCACACGACGCGACGGCGCTGTCGAATACGTCACGCTCAACCGCCCGGAGGTCCGGAACGCGTTCAACGAGCCGCTCATCGCTGCGCTGCGGACATGGGCGGACGCGGTAGCCGGCGACCGGAGCGTGCGCGTGGCCGTGCTCGCGGGCGCCGGCACGACGTTCTGTGCGGGCGCGGATCTCGAGTGGATGTCGAAGCTGTCCGCCTGCACGCGCGACGAGAACGTGCGCGATGCGACGGCGGCGGCGGGGATGTTCGGCGCGCTCGATCGTCTGCCCGTTCCAGTGATCGGCCGCATCCACGGCGCCGCGCTTGGCGGCGGCGCCGGCCTCGCGGCCGTCTGCGACGTCGTCGTCGCCGACGAGCACGCGCAATTCGGCTTCACCGAGGTGAAGCTCGGGATCCTGCCGTCGATGATCTCGCCCTTCGTGCTGGCGAAGATCGGCCAGTCCGCCGCGCGCGAGCTGTTTCTCACCGGCATGCGCGTCGACGCCGCGCGCGCGAGAGAGATCGGGCTCGTCCATGCGGTCGTCGCGGCCGACGCGCTCGACGCCACCGTCAGCCAGTACGTGCAGGAATTCCTGAGCGCCGGGCCGGAGGCGATCGCCACCGCGAAGGAGCTGATCCGCAAGGTTGCGGGCCGCGCGCCGCAGGACGTGCTGCAGCTCACCGCCGAGACGCTGGCCGCCCGCCGCGCGTCCGCGGAAGGCCGGGAGGGAATGAAGGCCTTCTTCGAGAAGCGGAAACCCACGTGGAACGCCAATCGCTGAGACAAGCCACGGACTCCGTGGCCCGTGAGGGTGAATGTTCCAGCGCATCCTCATAGCCAATCGCGGCGAGATCGCCGTGCGCGTGATCCGGGCCTGCCGCGAGCTCGGCATCGAGTCCGTGGCCGTGTACTCCGACGCCGACGCGCAGTCGCTGCACGTGGCGCTGGCGGACCGCGCGGTACGAATCGGACCGCCGGCAGCCGCCGAGAGCTACCTGTCCATTCCCGCGCTGGTCGACGCGGCGCGCCAGACCGGCGCCGAGGCGGTTCATCCCGGCTACGGCTTCCTTTCCGAGAACGACGCCTTCGCGCGCGCGTGCGAGGACGCGGGCATCGTCTTCATCGGGCCGCCGGCGAACGTCATCGCGAGCATGGGGTCCAAGGTGGCCGCGCGCAAGCTGGCCGAGGGCGCCGGCGCGCCGGTCGTGCCCGGCGAGACGTCGATCGATCAGTCGGACGCGGCGATCGCGGCGGCGGCGGAGCGGGTGGGACTGCCCGTGCTGATCAAGCCGTCGGAAGGCGGCGGCGGGATCGGCATGAAGGCCGTGCACGACGCCGCCGGCCTCCCTGCGGCAATCGCGCAGGCCCGGCGCGAAGCGATTGCGGCCTTCGGCGACGGCACGCTCTACGTCGAGCGTCTCGTGCAGCGGCCGCGGCACGTCGAGATCCAGGTGATGGCCGACGGCGCCGGCCACCTCGTCCACCTGTTCGAGCGCGAGTGCTCGCTGCAACGGCGGCATCAGAAGATCATCGAGGAGTCGCCGTCCACCGCGGTCACGCCCGCCCTGCGCGCGCGGATGGGCGATGCGGCGGTGGCCATCGCGCGCGCCGCCGGGTACCGCAACGCCGGGACCGTGGAGTTCCTCGTCGAGGGCGCGGGAGACGGCGCGAGCTTCTACTTCCTCGAGATGAACACGCGCCTGCAGGTGGAGCATCCCGTCACCGAGCAGACGACCGGCGTGGACCTCGTGCGCGCGCAGATTGCGGTCGCCGCCGGCGGGCCGCTGCCGTGGACGCAGGCGCAGCTCGCGCAGCGCGGCCACGCCATCGAGGCGCGCGTGTACGCCGAGGACCCCATGCGCGGCGACCTGCCGCAGGCGGGGCCGCTGCTCCTCTACCGCGAGCCGCTGATGCCGGGCGTGCGCGTCGATGGGGGCGCGGTCGAGGGCGGGGAGATTTCCATTCACTACGACCCGCTTGTGGCCAAGGTCATCGCCTCGGGCGAAACGCGCGAGGCGGCGCGGCAGCGGCTCCTCGCGGCGCTGCGCGACTTCCCCATCCTCGGCATCCGGACGAACGTGCCGTTTCTCGTCGGAGTTCTCGAGCATCCGCGGTTCGTGAGCGGCGACATTCACACCGGGATGGTGGACGCGGATCGCGACTCGCTGCTGGCAGCACTTCCCCACGAAGCATCACCGGAAGCGCTTGCCGTTGCGGGCGCGCTTTCTGGCGGTCCGCCTACGCCGCCTTCGGCGGCTACGGCGAGACTGACTCGCGTCACCATGGATCCATGGGTGACGCTCGCAGACTGGCGTGGCTGAACTCACCGTCACCCCGCTCGGCGGCGGCCGCTATCGCGTCTCGGATCGGGCGAGCCATGTCGTCGCCTACGCGGTGCAGTCCGGGCGCGAGCGCTGGGTGTTCATCGAGGGCATGGTCTACGTCGTCGCCGGCACCGATTCGCGCGGCGGCATCGTCCATGCCACCGACGATGACGTGGCGCTGTCGGCGCCGATGCCGGCGACGGTCGCGGCGATCAACGTGACGCCCGGTCAGGAAGTGGAGACCGGCGACCTGCTGATCATGCTCGAAGCGATGAAGATGGAGCTGCCGATCAGGGCGCCGCGGGCCGGACGCGTCACCGCGATTGGCTGCGCGAAGGGCGAGCTGGTGCAGCCGGGCGTGACACTGCTGGAGCTCGAATGACGCTCCCCGCGCGCGTGCAGCTCGTGGAAGTCGGCCCCCGCGACGGCCTGCAGAACGAGGCCGCCGGGATCTCGACCGCCGACAAGATCGCGTTCGTGAACCGACTCTCGGCGGCCGGGCACACGATGATCGAGGTCTCGGCGTTCGTCAGCCCGAAATGGGTCCCGCAGATGGCCGACGCCGCCGAGGTGTTCGCCGGAATCACGCGACGGCCGGGCGTCCGCTACACCGCGCTCGTGCCGAACCTGAAGGGCCTCGAGCGCGCGAAGGCGGCACACGTGGACGAGGTCGCGATCTTCCCCGCCGCGTCCGAGACGTTCAGCAGGCGCAACATCGACCAGACGATCGACGAGGCGCTCGACGCGGGCAAGGCCGTCTGCGACGCGGCACGCTCATCGGGGCTGCGCGTCCGCGCCTATCTCTCCACCGTCTTCGGCTGTCCGTTCGAGGGCGCCGTGCCGGCCGCGCGCGTCGCCGAGCTCACGGCCCGGCTGCTCGACATGGGCGCCTACGAAGTGTCGTTGAGCGATACGATCGGCGTCGCGCATCCGGGGCAGGTCGCCGGCGTGCTGCACGAGGTCGGCAAGCGCGCGCCGGCGGACAGGCTCGCGCTGCATTTTCACGACACGCGCGGGACCGCGCTCGTCAACGTGTATGCTGGCGTCGAAGCCGGCGTCACGACGTTCGACGCCTCAGCCGGCGGGCTGGGCGGCTGCCCCTACGCTCCGGGCGCGACGGGCAACGCCGCCACCGAGGACCTTCTCTACATGCTCGACGGTCTCGGGATCGCAACCGGCGTGCGCCTGGATCTCCTCATGGACGCGTCAGCGTTTATCGAACCACGGATCGGACATCCGCTCCCGTCCCGGGTCTATCGTGCGAACCACGGTCGGCGTTGACCGCGAGCCGACGCCGCAGGACATCGACGATGTCATGCGGGCGCTGCGGAAGTCGTGGACGGCGACGATCACGATCCGCCGGCAGTCGGCCGCCGACGTCGGCTACCGCGAGATCTTCGTGTCGCTCGACGGCGAGCTGCTCGCCATCCTCAGCGCCGGCGACGAGATCACGCGCGAGATCGCGCCCGGACGGCACCGGATTCAGGCGAACAATACGCTATTCTGGAAAACGATCGAGTTCACGGTGGGCGTCGGCGAGCATGCGGGCTTCCTCGCCGTCAACCGCGCCGGCTTCGGCACCTACTCGGTGCTCAGCTTCTTCATCGGCTTTCTGGGGGCAGGGCCGTTGTATCTGACCTTCGAGCGTGACAGCGCCAGTGGATCCTGAGCTCGCCGCGCTGCTGACCGAGCTGGTCGAAAAGGTCGGCCTGCTGCGGCGCGACATGCAGCAGAAGAAGGACCTGGAGAAGTACGAGGCGCGATTCGCGCGCATCGAGCAGAAGTTCTCCGCGCTCGCGGAGCTCGTCTCGCGCACGGACCCGGAGCTGGCCAGGCAGCTCCGCACCGCGTGGCAGCTTCCCGCCCGCAGCCTCGCGTTCAGGAACGCCGAGCACCAGAAAGGCAGCTAGCGCGGTTTTGACTTCTTCGTAGTGTCCGGCTTTAGCCGGACCACACACGGCGGTGCCGATCAACGTGGTCCGGCTAAAGCCGGACACTACGACGTTTCAGAAACCGCTCTAAAGCCGGACACTACGACGTTTCAGAAACCGCTCTAGGTGGCGCAACGTTGACATCGGCCATCTTCGCTTTCATTATTCAACGTTCGATCTCATTGACTGGAGCATGCCGATGGCGACGTTTGCGCGAAGCACCACCGTGAACTGGACGGGCAATCTCATGGAAGGCAGCGGCACCGCGAAGGCGGGCACCGGGGCGTTTTCGGTGCCGGTGACGTTCCCGAGCCGCATCGCCGAGACCGGGGACGGCAAGACGACGCCGGAGGAGCTGATGGCGGCCTCGCACGCCGTCTGCTACGCGATGGTGCTCACGAACACCATCACGAAGCAGGGCGGCAAGGCGACGAAGGTGAACGTCACGGCCACCGTCACCGGCGACAAGAGCGACGCCGGACTCAAGGTCGTCTCCTCGCACCTGAAGGCCACGGTCGAGGGCCTGGAAGGGATCGACAAGGGCACGCTCAGCGAGCTCGCCACCGGCGCGGAGAAGGGCTGCCCGATCTCGAACGCCCTGCGCGGCTCGGTGGCGATCACGGTCGAGGCGAGTGCTGTGTAGCTGGGTGGCTCGGTAGCTAGTCCCCTGCGCCGTCGGTCTGCAGAGACAGGTACCGCTCGTAGCCCATCTCCTTGATCAGGTGGAGCTGTTCCTCGAGCCAGTTGACGTGTTGCTCCTCGTCCTTCAACAGGATCGAGAACAGCTCCCGCGACTGATCGTCGCCCTGCTCGCGTGAGACCTGGATCGCCTTGTTGTACATGGCGACCGCCTTCTCCTCGAGCTTGTAGTCGGCGTCGAGCTGCGCGCGCACGCTCCCGGCGACGTTGAGGTCGAGGTAGTCCATCTTCGGCGACGCGTCGAGGAAGAGCAGGCGCTCGATCAGCTTCTCGGCGTGCTTCATCTCGTCGATCGACTGCTTGCGGATGAAGGCGCCGAGCTTGTGGTACCCCCAGTTGTGGCACATCTCCGCGTGCAGGAAGTACTGGTTGATCGCCGTGAGCTCCTCCCGCAGGGCTATCTGCAGCTGAGCTATGACCTGGTCGTTGCCGCGCATGCCGCGTCTCCTCTCGCTGTCGTCCCGCTGTCGCGCCGCACCAACGAGTGCGACGCATGCCATCGTATACCCGGAGAAGGACAGCCATGAAACGTGAGAGTGAGATTGAGTCTCGTCCGCTTGGCGCAACCGGCGAGATGGTGTCGGCGCTCGGGCTCGGCGGATATCACCTGGCCAAGGCCGGCAGCGCGCGCGAAGCCGTGCGCATCGTCCACGCCGCGATCGACGCGGGCATCACCTTCATGGACAACGCGTGGGAGTATCACGACGGGCGCTCGGAGGTGCTGATGGGCAAGGCGATCGCCGACCGGCGCGATCGCGTGTTCCTGATGACGAAGCTGTGCACGCACGGGCGCGGAACACGCGAGGCGATGACGCAGCTCGAACAGTCGCTGCGGCGGCTGAAGACCGACTACCTGGACCTGTGGCAGATCCACGAATGCGTCTACGAGACCGATCCGGATCTCCACTTCGCGGCTGGCGGCGCCGTGGACGCGCTCGAGGAGGCGAAGCGCAAGGACAAGGTCCGCTTCATCGGCTTCACGGGCCACAAGCACCCGTCCATCCACCTGCGGATGCTCGAGCACAACTTCCCCTTCGACACGTGCCAGCTCCCGCTCAACTGCTTCGATGCGTCGTTCAGGTCCTTCGAGCGCGAGGTGCTGCCGCTGCTGAAGGCGCGCGGCATCGCGGCGCTGGGCATGAAGAGCCTGAGCGGCGACGCGCGTCAGGTGAAGCGCAAGGTCGTCACCGCGCAGGAAGCGCTCCGCTACGCCATGAGCCTGCCGGTGGCGACGACGATCAGCGGCATCGACTCGATGACCGTCCTGCGGCGCAACGTGGCGATTGCCTCGACGTTCACGCCGATGACTCGGGACCAGATGGAGCGCCTCCGCCGGCGCGTGCGCGAGGACGCCACCGACGGCCGCTACGAGCTGTACAAGACGACCGCGCTGCACGACGGCCCCGTCGGCCGCGCGCAGCACGGATTTCCGAGCGACGAGGAGCTTTCAGCCTAGGTGGTAGGGGTTGGGGGGTAGGGGGTAGGGGGTAGGTCGTAGCTGCGAAGGCATCAAGTGGGTGAAGGGCACCAACGGCCGAATCCTCGCGGATTGTGCGGTATCCGGGATTGGCACAGCTGCTGCAATTGCTTCTTTTCGACGGCAGAAATCACGGAAAGAGGTCACGCCGACGGAGCACGCGTGACCCGTGCCGTAGAATCGACAGCGGGAGCAGCCATGAAGAAATTCGCGTGTGCGTTCGTCCTTCTGCCCGCGCTTGCGCTCGCGCAGGACGCGGCTGAGGTCCGGAAACTCTTCGAAGCGGGACGCTACCAGCAGGTCGTCGAAGCCGCTGGGGCCAACGCGGCGCCCGACGTGATCTTCACGGCCGCGCAGAGCCACCAGAAGCTGGGCGCCACCGCGCAGGCGCGCGCGATGTACGCGCAGCTCGCGGGCCGTCCCGTGGGCGACGCGTGGCACTTCATCGGGCTGTCGGCCGGACAGCTGCTGGACGGCGACACCGATGCGGCGCTCGCATCGGCCCGCCGCGCCGTGCAGATGAATGCGGGGCTGCCCGAGGCGCAGTTTCAGCTCGGGCTCGTGCTGGCCAGGCGCGAGGCGTGGGCCGAGGCGGCCGCGGCGTTCGACAGCGCGGCCAACGCGAACCCCTCGAACGCCTACGCGCATTACTACGGCGGGCTGATGCACTACCGCGCCAACCGGCCCGACCGCATGG
This sequence comes from Acidimicrobiia bacterium, assembly GCA_016871375.1. GTDB lineage: Bacteria > Acidobacteriota > Vicinamibacteria > Vicinamibacterales > UBA2999 > VFYY01. Next base: position 7,428 of record VFYY01000111.1, on the reverse strand, counting down.
CGAACCGCTTCGAGCAGTTCCTGAAGCTCGCGCCGGAGGCGCCCGAACGCCCCGAAGTGCTTCAGATCATGCGCACCGTCCGCGGCCGCTAGAGCGGTTTCTGAAACGTCGTAGTGTCCGGCTTTAGCCGGACCAAGTCGATCGGCACCGCCGTGTGTGGTCCGGCTAAAGCCGGACACTACGAAGAAGTCGAAACCGCGCTAGAAGGCGTGGCCGATCCCGACCGTCCATCGCCAGGACCGCTCGGGCGCTGATCCCCACGCTGGTCTCGCGACGTCGGCGCGCAGCAGCGCGAACGGCGTCGCGAGCCGCACCCCGGCACCAACCGACCCGACGAGATCGCCGAGCCTGATGTCACCCACGCGCTCGAAGACGTTGCCGGCGTCCACGAAGCCGACGGCGCGGACCCAGCCGTAGACGGGCACGCGCACTTCCTGATTCAGCACCAGCATCCCGCCGCCGCCGCGGGGCGCGCCGAAGAAGTCGAGCCCGCCGAGCGAGTCTTCCGCCGCGCCGCGAACCGTCCCGGCGCCGCCGGCGAAGAACTTCTCCGTGGTGAGGAGCTCCTGATCGCCGAGCGGCCGCACCATGCCGACACGCGCGGCCGAGGCGAGCACGGCGCCGCGCCACGGGCGGAAGTGATACGCCTGCCCGACATGGCGGACGAAGTGGATCTCGGACCCCGCCGCCTCCGGCGCCCATTCGAAGCTGGACGAGAACAGCGACCCGCGCGTGGCGTCATACGGATCGTCGCGCGTGTCCCACGCGCCGCTGCTGGTCAGCCGGGCGATGTTGATCGTGACGTCGAACGCGAGCGGGTCGTCCGGACCGGGGTCGGTCTCGAAGGTGTGATTGCGATCGAAGCGGTACGCGTAGGACAGCGTCAGGCTGCCCAGCACGCGCGCACGCTGCTCCCATGACACGCTGCTCCGCGACGAGAGCAGCGTCACGGCCGGGAACTCCTCGCGCGCGCGCTCCGCGATCAGCGACGACTCGATGGGCCAGCCCAGGAGCGTCGGCGAGCTGAGGAAGACGCGCCCCATCTGCTCGCGCCGCTGCAGCGCCATGGCGCCGCCGACGGTGATGGCGCGGCCAAACAGCGTGCGCCGCGTGAGGTCGGCGGTGACGCCGGGGACGAGCTCACGCCCTTCGATCTCGCCTTCGGGCCGCTCCTCCGCCACCCGGAACCCGTAGCGGAGCCGCAGCGCGGGCCACTCTTCCACTGTCACGCGCAGCCGCATCCTTGTCGCCGCGGGATCGGGCGGCGCGCCCTCGATCGCCTCCGGCGACACGTCCACGCGCCGGAACAGCCCCGTGTCGAACACGCGCCGCCGCGCCTGCAGCGTGTCCGCCGGCCGCAGCGGCGCTCCCACGTCCACGTCGAGCGCGCGCGTGATGACATCGGTGTCGATGGACCGGTTGCCGCCGATGACGACGTCGGCGAGCATCTGCCGTGCGCCGGTCTGCACCTTGAACGTCACGCCGACAGCCTCGCTGTCCGGAGTGACGTTCTGCTCGACCATGACGACGGGCGCCGGGAATCCCTCCTGCCGGTAGAACGTCGTCACGCGGTCGCGCGCGCGGTCGGCTTCCGCGGGGTCGTACGGCATCCCCTCCGTCAGCGCCGCGGCGTCCCGCACGAGCTCCACGGGCAGATCGTTGCTGCCGGCGATGCCCACGCTCGCAATCGTGAAGACCGGGCCCGCGTCCACGGTCACCGGCAGGACGGCCGCTCCGCTGTCGATAATCGGCGCGCCGGCCGTGACGCGTGCGCGCAGATGGCCGGCGCTCCGCAGGTGCGCGGTCAGCTCGCGCTCCACGGCGCCAGGATCCGTCACGGCGCGGTCGTCGAGACCGCTGGTCGCCAGAAACGCCTCCACATCGTCGCGCAGCGCCTCGTCTACGCCTTCGATGCGGACCGACGTGCTGCCCGTGCGCATGCCTGGATCGACCGCGATCGCCAGCGTCTTCCGGCTCACGCCTGAAGCCGCATCGTCCATGACGGCGGCTTTGATCGTTGGCTGCAGATAACCGTCGCGCGCGAGCCGGCCGCGGATCAGAGAGGACGCCTCGTCGATCAGGAACTCGTCGAAGACCGCCTGCGTCCACGCGACCTCGAGCTGCGCCCTCAACGCCCCGTCGAGCTCGATGCCGGTGACGGCGATCGCCGTCTGCGGCCCCGGGGTGATCTCGTACCGCAGCGCGACGCCCGCATCGCGCTCCATGCGCGTGGCGTTCACGCGCGCGATCAGGCGATCCTGCTCCTGATAGAACCGCTCCAGCCGGTCGCGATCGTTCTGCCACTCCACGAAGTCGAACCGGTCGCCCGGCTCCATTCGCAGCAGGCCGCGCACCTGTGGCTCGGGCGCCACCAGATCGCCGGCCAGATCGACTCCCGTCACGCGGAGCTCGGCGCGCTGCGAGACGTCGGCGGACTCGATCGGCCGCGGCGCGCCGCCGCCGAACGACAGGTCGTGCCGCACGCCGTACGATCGCAAGTCCTCGTCATCCGACACGACACGGAGCTCGAGTCGCCGCAGCGGCAGGTAGTCCACGATCCAGGTCTGTGCGTCGCCGTCGCGAAGGCTCTGCGAGAACGTCACGTCCACGTCGGGCCCGAGGCTCTTGCCGAACGTCAGCCGTGTGGTCGGGTCGATCTCGGTGGCGGCGGACGCCACGTCGCGGCGGACCACCGCGTCCTCGACACCGCCAAGCCGCAGCGCGTCGAGGCCGACGGCCTGGCTGGCAAAGCCAAGCACTTCGGCCGAGAAATTGCCGAGCACCTGCGTGCCGACAAACGCAGCATCGCCAGGCGCCAGGTTCTCGAACGTGCGTCCGGTGAGCAGCAGTGCGGTGAGATCCGCCTGGCCGAGCTCGGGCGCGGTCGGAGAATCCAGTACGACGCTCAGATTCTCCGGCGTGCCGGTGATCGTGACCTCGATCTCCTCGCCGCCCGCGCGTGTGGTCGCGTCGATGTTCAGGTCGGGCTCGATGGTCACCGGGTTCGCGAAGTCGATGACGCCGGCGTTGATCGTGTACGTGTTGCGGCCCACGAACAGCCGTCCGCCCTCGCGCAGCTCCGCGCGTCCCGAGAGCGCCGGCGCCGCGGCGGTGCCGATCAGCCGCAGGTCGCCGCCAAGCTGGAACCGGCCGTAGTTGTTGTCCACGATGATGTCGTCGTCGGTGAGGAGGCGGACGTCGAGGTTGAGCGACTCGAGCACCGGCGACGGATCCGCGGCCGCCGCCAGGCGCCGCGTCCGCAGCGTCGTCAGGAGCCCCGTGACGACGGCGAGCGGCTGGCGGTAGGAGCCGCGGACGACGGTGACCGTGCCGGTGACGCTGCCGGACGGCGTCTCCCCGTCCATCGTCATCGCCACCGCGAGCGCCGCGTTCATTTCGCTGCGGAGTCCCGGCGGGAACTCCAGCGCCATGCCCTGGATGCTGGTCGAGAGCTGCGCTTCAACGCCGCCGTCGGGATTGAGCGTGACGACGCCCGTGCCCGTGAGCGGACCGCCGTTGGCGGCGCCCGCCAGCGAGACGATGCGTGCGCTCATGCCGGTCAGCACCGCGCGCGCGGACAGGTCCGAGACGAGGATGCGCGGGTCGGCGAGCCGCAGCTCACCGCCGCTGACGACCATGTCGCCGTCGAACCGCGGGTTGTCGAGCGCGCCGGTGATCGAGAGGCGCGGCGTCAGGCGTCCCGCGGTCGTGATGCCGGCCGCGCGCACGAACGGCGTGAGCGTTCGCAGATCGACTTCGCCGTTGGCGAGAATCGCCGCCTGCCGATCGCTGACCCGCACCTGGCCGAGGACGTTCAGCGTGGCGCCCTGCCCCTGCCAGTCCCACGACTGGATGCGCGCGAAGCCGTCGCGGACGACGACGCGCGTGGGCGTGCGCTGGGTGATCGGGAGCTCCGCCACGCGCAGGTCCATGCGATCGAGCCGCAACTCGCCGACCGCGTCCTCCACGTTCCGCGTCGGGCCGCGCAGCTCGACGCTGGCGTCCACCGATCCCTCGAGCTGCTCGAGCGTGGAGGGCTCGACGAAGCCGTCGAGTACCGCGGGCGTCAGGTTCGTGGCGCGCGCCTGGATGGCCACCTCGCCGGTGGTGCCGGCGCCAATCTGGCCGTCAGTCATGAGCGACAACGGCGCGCGGCCGGTGGCCGTCAGCAGGGCGCCCTGGTAGGAGGCCGCCGCTTCGCGCAGCTCGAGCCAGCCGTCGCCTGAGTGCGCGCGGAGCGTGAGATCGGAAATCGGCTCGAGGTTCTCCAGGGAGACCGAGCCCGGACCCACTTCGAGGTCGGCCGCCACGACCGGCGCCTGTGCCGAGCCAGTCACGCGCGCGAGCAGCGCGACGGGACCCTCGCCGCCGGTGACCGGCACGTCGGTGAGGCCCGTGGCGGCTATCGCGCGGGCGACGGCATCGACGTCGCCGGTGACGGTCAGGAGCAGCGCGGGATCGTCGGGCGCGACGTCGAATGCGGGCAGCCCTCCGAAGGCCGACAGCCGCGTGTCGCCGGCGGCCGCTTCCAGCCGGTCCACGAAGAGCCGCGCGCTCTCGTAGCGAAGGCGCGCGGCCTCTACCAGCCGGATGACGAGATCGCCGGCCCTGGCGTCGAGTGACGCCACCTCGACGCGTGCGATGCCCGATCTCCACGTCTCGAGCGGCCCTTCCGCATGCGCGCTCACGGTCACCGTGCCTCGAACCGGCGTGGGAGTCTCGACGCCCTGGAGCACGCGGGCGAGATCCACGTCGCGCGCGGTGACGTCCACCACCGCCGCGTACGGCGCGGCGAGCTGCACACGCGCGTTGGCGGTCGCCTGGAAGTCGGGTGCGCGGGCGTCAATCGTGGCCGATTGCCCGTCCAGCACAACGTCTGCATCGAGGTCGCCAAGTGTGGTCCGGCTGTCAGGTGTGGTCCGGCTGTCAAGTGTGGTCCGGCTAAAGCCGGACACTACGTACTCCGCGCCGCGCAGCGTGAGGCGGCCGGTCCCCTGCGGCGCATCAGTCGTGCCTTCGCCGGTAAAGCTGACGTTCGCGCGGCCGGCGAGCGGACGGTCGGCGGTGGGCGTGAGCTGCCATTCCGTGGCGCCGACCGACGCTTTGTACTCCGCCGTGCGCAGGTTGTAAGACGCGGACCCGGTGAGCAGCCCGGCCGCGGCGGCCTGCGCGGCCGCGAGCTCGTCGACGAAAACGACGTCCCCGACGAGACGCCCGGCCGCGCGCACCTGGCTGACGGCCTCGCCGGCGACCGTGGCGTTGGCAGCGTCAACGGTGAAGTCGAGCCGGCGGGCAACCGGACGTCCCGCCAGCTTCGCGGCCGCCTCGGCCACCACTATCTCCCCGGCCGACAGCTCCCGCAGCCGCGCGTCAGCCTGGATCTGCGGATCGGCCACCCGGCCCGACACCGCAATGTCGGCCTCGAGCGAGCCGCGCTGCACGGTATCCGGCCCCGGCGTGACGAGTCCCGCCGTCCGCAACGCGGTCAGCAGCTCCGGCACGCTCGTCTCGTCCACGCGCAGCGTGCCGGCGACTGTCGCCGGCTCCAGGCGTCCGCGCAGCTCCTCGGCTATCCGCGCCGCGCCGCCGCCAACGGTCTGCCGGCCGCGCAGCGTCCAGGTACCCGCACGCGCGGTGAACGCCGCGGCCCCCGCGACGGGGACTTGCCTTCGCGCCGCGCGTCCCGGATCGAACCGGAGGCGTCCGTTGGCCGTCCATTGAGCAGGCGTATCGAGCGGACCCTCGAACGCGACGTCGCCAATCGCGGTCGCGGACGGGACGACGGCCGCGCCGGGTGCGAGCGCCAGCGCCAACCCGGCGGCATCCACGCCGGACACGCGAACGTTTCCGGCGATCCTGCCTTCAGCGACCATCGCGGACGCGCTCGCCTCGCCACCGGCGACGGTCAGCGTCAGGCGCTCGATGTCTGCCAGGTCGGGCGCGACGCGCGCGCGGCCGGCGACCGTCGTCACCTCGAGCCCCTGCCACGCGAGCCGGCCGCTCGTGAGCTGCACCTCGGCCTCGGGACCGTTCAGCGGACCCGTCACGCGCGCATCGAACGCCGCGCTGCCGCGCGGCAGATCGCCCTCCATGGTCCAGCGCGCCAGACGCTCGACGTCGGCGCTCCCCTGCACGCGCAGGTTGACCTGCGGATCGCGCGCGATGAGCTCGACCGACCCCGACGCGCGCGCAGACGCCTCGTCGGCCCGCACCTGCAGGTCGGCGAGGTGCAGCGCGCGTCCGTCGAACGACGCGCCGCCCGCGAGCTGCGTGAACCGTGTCCGTCGCTCCCCGACGCGCAGATCCGCCGGCCGTCCCATCACGATGCGGCCCTCGCCCGGCGTCAGCTCGATCGCCACCGCCGGCAGGCTGAACGCGATGTCCGCCTGCTCGTCGCGGATGTCGATGGCAAGCTGCGGGATGGCGAGCCGCGCGCCGTCGAGCGCCGGCGGCCCGCCCGACGGCGTGTCCGACGCCTGCGGCAGGTTCGTCGTCCCGTCGGCGCGCCGCAGGATGCGGACGAGGCCGTTCGTCACGGTGATGTCGTCGAAGGCGACCGCGCCGAAGATCGTCCGCGCCGGAACGGCGACGGAGAGATAGTCGGCTTCGAAGAACGGCGGCGGCCCGCCCTCGAGCGCGGAGAGGCGCAGGCCGGCGAGCCCGGCGCGCAGCGTGGCGAGGTTGTAGTCGAGCCGCGACGCCTCGAGGCGGATGGCGTAGCGCTCCTGGACCGTCGCCAGCGCGTACTGGAGCACCCGCGCGCGTACGAACGGCGCGTGAAGCAGCAGGACGAGCGCCAGCACGACCCCGGCGGCCGCGAGCGCCATCAGCGTGAACCGCCTCATCCTGCCGTTATCGTACGACGAGGCTCCTCCCCCTCGCAGCCGCACGCAACGCCAAGCTGGCGGATGCGGCTCGCCAGCGCCGCCGCGCAGCGCCTCGGGTGTCAGCTTTCGCGCCCCGACGGCCGACGCAGCGGCAACTGCCACGTACCACAGGGGTTCTCCCAGGTTCACGGCCGGGCCGTACGCAAAGACTGTGTTACGCTAACGTATCGCTCGCGTGCTCCAGTACTCAGGTCCCTCCCGCAAGCCGCTCGACCTCACGCTCGAGCTCGTGCCGAAGGCACGGTTCGACGTGGTCGAACTCAGATCCCACTTCGCGGACGCGCACGAGGCGTCTGCGGCCTACCCGCATTGCCTGTACTGGTCGTCGCACACGACGGCGGGTTTTCTGGAGCGCAGCCTGGCGATGCGCCTGACCGCGGCGAACGTCCCCGGCTACGTCGAGGCATTCCGCGCGCTGTTCCCGGAGGGCGCCGGCTACGAGCACGACCGGCTGGAGCGCCGTCACGATCTCGACGCCAGCCAGCGCGCGGTCGAGCCGCGCAACGGCGACTCGCACCTGGCCTATATGGCGGGCGGCCTG
>VFYY01000110.1 GCA_016871375.1 Acidimicrobiia bacterium | reverse complement strand
GCGCAGGGCTCCGTGCTGCGCGTACGCATCGACTCGCCGGTCCAGATCCAGGTTCGCTAGCGCGGTTTCGACTTCTTCGTAGTGTCCGGCTTTAGCCGGACCACACACGGCGGTGCCGATCAACTTGGTCCGGCTAAAGCCGGACACTACGACGTTTCAGAAACCGCTCTAGGCGGGTCCGCTCGCGCTCGTTCCAGACGCTTCGCGGCACCCGCCCTACGTACGTGGGCCGGGTTCCATCGCGCGACGCGTTCCTACGCGCGATGGACCCGGCTGACCTCTTTCATGGCCGCCCGCGCCGCGTCGATCGTCTGTCCGATGTGACGGTCGGTGTGGGCGGCCGACAAGAACCACGCCTCGAACTGCGACGGCGGCGGGTAGACGCCGCGCGTCAGCATCCCCCTGAAGAAGGTCGCGTACGCGTCGGCATCGGCCTTGAGCGCCGAGTCGTAGTCGCGCACGGGCGAGGCGGTGAAGAACGGCGTCAGCACGGAGCCGAAGGCGTTCACCTGCAGCGGCACGCGGGCCGCGCGCGCGGCGTCGGCGAACCCGGCGGCGAGCATCGAGCCGCGCCGGGCCAGATCCTTGTACAGCTTCGGCGTGAGGCGCCCGAGCGCCCACAGTCCCGCCGTCATCGCAAGCGGGTTGCCCGAGAGCGTGCCCGCCTGGTAGACCGGCCCGGCCGGCGCGACCAGGTTCATGAGGTCGGCGCGGCCGCCGTAGGCGCCCACCGGCAGGCCGCCGCCGATGATCTTGCCGAGGCAGGTGAGGTCGGGGGTGACGCCGAAGATCGCTTGCGCGCCGCCGGCGGACGCGCGGAAGCCGGAAATCACCTCGTCGAAGACGAGCAGCGCGCCGTGGCGCGTGGCGAGCGTGCGCAGCCCCTGCAGGAAGCCGTCGGCGGGCGCGACCACGCCCATGTTGCCCGCGATCGGCTCGACAATGATCGCCGCAATCGTCTGCTGCGGCGTGTCGAAGAGCGCCTCGACCGACGCGAGGTCGTTGTAGCGCGCGAGCAGGGTGTCCGCGGCGACCGGTTTCGCGACGCCGGGGCTCGTCGGCACGCCCAGCGTCGTGGCGCCGGAGCCGGCTTTCGCGAGGAACGCGTCGGCGTGCCCGTGATAGCAGCCCTCGAACTTGACGACGCGGTCGCGGCCGGTCGCCGCGCGCGCGACGCGGATGGCGCTCATCGCCGCCTCGGTGCCGGAGCTGACGAAGCGGACGCGCTCCATCGACGGCACCAGCGCCCTGACGCGTTCGCCGAGCTCGTGCTCCAGCGGGCTCGGGGCGCCGAAGCTCGTCCCGCGGCGCGCGGCGGCGCCGAGCGCCCTGATCAGCCCGGACGGCGCGTGGCCGTGGAGCAGTGGTCCCCACGACATCACGTAGTCGATGAAGCGGTTGCCGTCGACGTCCTCGATCGTGGCGCCGCGGCCCCGCCGCATGAACAGCGGCGCGCCGCCGACCGCCGTGAACGCGCGGACGGGGCTGTCGACGCCGCCCGGCAGCACCGTGACGGCACGCTCGAACAGCGTGTGGCTGCGGACTGGTTTCTTCAAAGGAGGCGCGCGGCGTCGCGGGCGAAGTACGTGATGATGATGTCCGCGCCCGCGCGGCGGATCGCGATGAGCGACTCCATCATGGCGCGGGTCTCGTCGAGCCACCCGTTGGCCGATGCCGCCTTCAGCATCGCGTACTCGCCGCTCACCTGGTACGCCGCCGTCGGCTGGTTGAACGTCGCCTTCACCTTCGCAATCACGTCCAGGTACGGCCCGGCGGGCTTGACCATGACGATGTCGGCGCCTTCCTGCAGGTCGGTCTCGACCTCGCGCAGCGCCTCGTCCACGTTGGCGGGATCCATCTGGTGGCTGCGGCGGTCGCCGAACTTCGGCGCCGAGTCCGCCGCGTCGCGGAACGGCCCGTAGAACGCCGAGCAGTACTTCGCCGCATACGAGACGATGCCGGTGCGCTCGAAGCCGCGCTCGTCGAGCGCCTGCCGGATCGCGGCGACGCGGCCGTCCATCATGTCGGACGGCGCCACGAAATCGGCGCCGGCGACCGCGTGCGACAGCGCCGCCTGCACGAGGTGCGACACGGTGATGTCGTTGGCGATCTCCTCGCCGTCGAGGATGCCGCAGTGGCCGTGCGAGGTGTACTCGCACAGGCACACGTCGGTGATGACGACGAGATCCGGCATCTCGCGCTTGAGCGCGCGGACGGCGGACTGCACCGGCGCTTCCGGATCCGACGCGAGCGTGCCGTCGGGATCCTTGGCCGCCGGGATGCCGAAGAGCAGTACGCCGGGGACGCCGTCCGCCCGTGCCGCGGCCGCTTCCGTCACCGCCTCGTCCACCGAGAGCTGCGCCACGCCGGGCATCGACCCGACGTCGTTGCGGATGCCGCGTCCTTCGACGACGAAGAGCGGGAGGATGAAGGAGTCGGGCGTGAGCCGTGTCTCGCGGATCAGGCTGCGGATCGGCTCCGTGCGGCGCAGGCGCCGCGGGCGGCGCGCCAGCGTCAGTCTGGTGGCGGTCTTGACGGCCATAACGTCGATCTTACTGAAGTTCCAGGTTCCGGGTTCCTGTTCGTGGTTCTTGTTCGAACGTGGAACACGGAACAGGGAACCCGGAACGAGAGCGGTTTCTGAAACGTCGTAGTGTCCGGCTTTAGCCGGACCACGTTGATCGGCACCGCCGTGTGTGGTCCGGCTGAAGCCGGACACTACGAAGAAGTCGAAACCGCGCTAGTGGATGGGCTCCAGGCCTGTCTTTGTCACGGTCTGCGCGGCGGCCGGCGCCCGCAGGAAGGCGATGAGCGCGCGGGCGGCGGCGGCGTTCCTCGCCTTCGCGCCGAGGCCGGCGGAGAAGACGGTGACGCGCTGCACCTCGGCGGGCAGCGGCCCGAGATACGTGATGCCGGCGATCGGCAGCAGCTCGCTGATCTGCTGGAAGCCGATCTCGGCCCCGCCGCGCGCGATGACGGCGCCGACGCGCTCGCTCTCGATGCGCGTGCTCTTCGACTTCACCGTCTCGGCGATGCCGAGGCGCTGGAAGAGCTCGGTGGAGACGTAGACGCCGCTGGCGCTGGCCGAGTACGCGATCGACTTCGCGTCGAGCAGCGCCTTCGTGAGCGCCGCGACGGTGCCGACATCGGGCTTCGGCGCGCCGGCGCGAACCGCGACGCCGATGCTGGACCGCACGAGGTCCACGCGGCTCCCGCGCGCAACCGTGCCCTGCGCAATCAGATCGTCGAGCGCCGCGGCGGCCAGGATCACGACGTCCGCCGGCTCGCCGCGCTGCAGGCGCATGGGAATCGAGTCGGGAGCGTTGCCGAGCGAGGCGCCGAACGCGGTGACCACCTTGTGCCCGGTCTGTTTCTCGAAGAGCGGCACGAGCTGCAGGAACGCCTCGGTGAACGCGCCCGACGTCATCACGTGGATCTCGTCCGCGCGGACGGGGCCGGCGACGAGCAGCAGCGCGAGCAGCGCGAGCGCAAGGCGTCTGGTCATGTGCGGAGCATACCGTGAACGGCGTCGTGGATGTGGACGGCTGCGTGGAGCAGCCGCGCGTCGTCGCCGCGGGCGGCGGTGAGCTGCAGCCCGAGCGGGAGCCCGGGCACCGGCAGTGGAACGGCGATGGCGGGTGTACCCAGCGCCGTCCACGGCGCGTTCATGGCCGGATCGCCGGTTGACGCGAGCCCCCGCGGCGCGGGCCCGGTCGCCGCCGGCGACGCGACGATCGGCGTCGTCGCGAACACCGCGGCCATCTTCTCGCGATAGCTCTCGAGGCGCAGCCGCGCGTCCTCGTACTCCTGCGGCCGGATCGCGCGGCCCGTGCGCACCGCGTCGGCCACATCGGCCAGGCGATCGCCGTACTCGTCGTAGCGGTCGCCGTGCGCCTGCGCGGCCTCGAAGAACATCACCGTCTCGGCGGCGTCGGAGACGGCGGCGAGCAGCCCCTCGATGTCGAGCGTCCGGACGACGAGTCCTGCCGCGGTCAGTGTCGCCATTGCCGCCTCGAACGCTGCGGCCATTGTCGGCTCCGCCTGCGCACGCGCGCACCCAAGCACCAGCGCCCCCTCGCCCCCTCGCACCGGCGCACCGGCGTAGGCCTCCCAGAACGCGACCATGTCGCGAGGTGTATGGGCAAAGAACCCGACCGTGTCGAGCGACGTCGAGAACGGCAGCACGCCGTCGGTGGGGATGACGCCGAAGGTGGGCTTGAACCCGGTAATCCCGCAGTAGGACGCCGGCCGCAGCACGGATCCTTTCGTCTGCGTTCCGAGCGCCAGCGGCACCATGCCGGCCGCCACCGCCGCCGCCGAGCCGCTCGAGCTTCCGCCGGGCGTGTGCGCAACGTCGCGTGGATTGCGCGTCGGCGCGGGCGACCGGTAGGCGAACGCCGCGGTGTGCGTCTTCCCGACCACGATCGCGCCGAGCCGCTTCAGCTCGCCGACGATGGCCGCGTCAGAAGCGCCGACGCGTCCTTTGTAGAGATCCGAGCCGTACTCGGTGGCCAGCCCCTCGGTCTCGAAGACGTCCTTGACGCCGATCGGCACGCCGAAGAGCGGCCCGTCGGCCGCCGGCGCCTGCGGCGACACCTGCACCCACGCGTGGAGCGTCTGGTCGAGGGCGCGGATCCGTTCCAGGGCGGGCGCGAGCGCGAGCTCTCGGTCGATGGGAGGGGCCGCGAGCCACTCGCTAAGAGTGTTGAGCGTTCCGGGAGGCGGCGTAATGGGCGGCAATGGCGTCCACCAGCGCGGGAACGGTCGACGGCGACGGCTGCACCGTGACCGGAATGCCGAGCGACCGCGCGCTCTCCGCCGTCGTCGGCCCGATGACGGCGACGACGGTCTTCTTGAGCAGGTCGGCAATCTGTTCGGCGCCGTAGACTTTCGCGAAGTTGCGGACCGCGGAGCCGCTGGTGAACGTCACCACGTCGATGCGTCCTTCGAGGAGCTGGCCGTACACGTCGGGATCGCCCTCGCGCTGCGCGTCCTCGAGCACCGTGCGGTAGGCGACAACGTCGGTGACCGTCGCGCCGGCGGCACGCAGCCCCGCGGCGACGACGTCACGGGCGATGTCGGCACGCGGCAGCAGCACGCGGGAACCCTCGAGCGGTCCGAGCGAGGCGAGCGACGTCAGCACGCCTTCGGCGCGGAACTCGTCGGGCACCAGGTCCACCTTGATGCCGTACTGCGCGAGCTTCTCCGCCGTGCCCGACCCGACCGCGCAGAGCCGCGGGCCCTTCAGCGCGCGCAGGTCGCGGTTGCCGTCGAGGAGCGCGGTCATGAACGCCTCGACCGCGTTGGCGCTGCTGAACACGATCCAGTCGAACTCATCCGCGCGCCCCGCCGCGTCGAGCAGGTCCGACGGATCTTCGGGCGGCGCGATGCGGATCATCGGCGCCTCCACCGCCTCGGCGCCGAGCGCCGTGAGCCGATCGACGAGGTCCGCCGCCTGGTCGCGCGCCCTCGTCACGAGCACGCGGCGCCCGAACAGCGGGCGCGCGTCGAACCAGCGCAGGTACTCGCGGAACCCCGCCACGCGCCCGACGACGAGGATCGCCGGCGCGCGCCGGGGGCCCTTCGTCATCGACTCGAAGAGCTCGTGGATGCTGCCCGCGATCGTCTCCTGGCTCGGCAACGTGCCGTCGTAGATGATGACCGCCTGCTCGTCGGCCGGCCAGCCGTTGGCGAGGAGCGCCTCGAGGATGCGCGGGAGCTGCTGCGCGCCCGCGTAGCAGACGACGGTGCCGTCGAGGCGCGCGAGACTGGCCCAGTCCACGTTGGGCGGCGTGCGGCTTTCGTCTTCGTAGCCGCGGACGAGCGTGATCGTGTCGCCGCCGCCGGGATAGGTGACCGGCACGCCGGCGTAGGCGGGCACGCCGATGCCGGCCGGGACCCCGGGCACGACCTCGAACCTGATGCCCTGCTCCCGCAGGTACAGGGCTTCCTCGCCCCCGCGGTCGAAGACGAACGGGTCGCCCCACTTCAGCCGCGCCACGACCTTGCCTTCGCGCGCCTTCTCGGCCAGCAGGTAGCTGATCGCCTCCTCCGCCATCGGCTGCGGCGCCGCGGTGCCGACGTCGATCAGCTCCGCGCCGTGGCGCGCGTGCTTCAGCAGCCGCGGCGAGATCAGGTGGTCGTAGACGACGACGTCCGCCGCGCGGAGGCAGTCGAGGCCGTGCACGGTGATGAGGCGGGGATCGCCGGGGCCTGCGCCGATGAGATACACCGCCGGGCGCATCACGGTTGCAGCCCTTCCGCGGTCGCGCGCGCGCGCTCGACCTCCCGCAGGATGTCGGCTGCGCCGCGCGCGAGCAGCAGCTCGGCGGCGTCGTTGCCGACGCGCTCGGCGTCGCTCGCGGCCCCGCTCGCGTCCGCGCGGGCCGCACGAATGCCGTCCACGGAGACGACCACCGCTGTCAGCGCGAGCCGGCCGTCGTCAATGGACGCGTAGGCGCCGATCGGCATCTGGCAACCGCCGCCCAGCCTGACGACGACGGCGCGCTCGGCGGCGAGCGCGGCGGCCGCCGTCCGGTCGTCGATCTCCCGGACGATGTCGCGCACGCGGGCATCGGCGGCGCGCACTTCGATGGCAATGATCCCCTGGCCCGGCGCCGGCACACACGCCTCCGGCGGCAGCAGCGCGGAGATGCGCGCCTGCTGCTCCAGGCGGTTGAGACCGGCGGCGGCCAGCACGAGCGCATCGTACTCGCCCGCGTCCAGCTTGCGCAGCCGGGTATCCAGGTTTCCGCGAATGGGGAGAAACCGGGCGCCGGGGAAGAGGCGCAGGAGCTGCGCGGTCCGCCGGACGCTGCTGGTCCCGATGCGCGGCTCGCGACCCAGCTCCCGAAGGAGCGCTTCGACGCTCATGGGCCGACTAAAGTCGGCCCCTACGCCTGATCCCCTGGGCCGACTAAAGTCGGCCCCTACGCCCGATCCCCCGGGCCGACTAAAGTCGGCCCCCACGTCTGATCCCCTGGGCCCACTAAAGTCGGCCCCTACGCCTGATCCCCCGGGCCCACTAAAGTCGGCCCCTACGCCTGATCCCCCGGGCCGACTAAAGTCGGCCCCTACGTCTGATCCGCTGAGCCGACTAAAGTCGGCCCCTACGTCTGATCCCCTGGGCCGACTAAAGTCGGCCCCTACGTCTGATCCCCTGAGCCGACTAAAGTCGGCCCCTACGCCTGATCCCCTGGGCCGACTAAAGTCGGCCCCTACGTCTGATCCCCTGGGCCGACTAAAGTCGGCCCCTACGTCTGATCCCCTGAGCCGACTAAAGTCGGCCCCTACGTCTGATCCCCTGGGCCGACTAAAGTCGGCCCCCACGTCTGATCCCCTGGGCCGACTAAAGTCGGCCCCTACATCTGATCCCCTGTCGGTCGTAGGGGCCGACTTTAGTCGGCCCAGGGGCAACACCACCGCGTCGCGGGCGTCTTCCCGCGGCAGCACGGCGCCCACCATCAGCCCGTCGGGCAGCACCGCCGGCATGTCCTTGCTGCTGTGGACGGCCAGATCCACCTCGCCGTTCAGCAGCGCGTCCTCGATCTCCTTCACGAACAGACGCTTGCCGCCGACCTCGGAGAGCGGCGCCTCCTGCAGGCGGTCGCCGGAGGTCCTGATGACGCGGATCTCGCACGCCGCGCCTGCGCGTTCCTCGAGCAGCCGCGCCACCGTGCGCGCCTGGTACATCGCGAGCTGGCTGCCGCGGGTGCCGAGGCTCAGGGGTGCCATCGGCTACTCGCGCCGGCGATCGGGGCGAATGGTCTCGGCATCGTCTGGGGACTCCGTGCCGAGTCGGAACAGCCGGTTGATCGCCTCGGTGTAGGCGGCCTGGGTCTCCTCGTCGGGCAGCGCCTTCAGCTGCTCGGTGGGCTCGAGCAGCAGCTTCTCGACGATGAGCCGGGTGACCTCGTCCACGCGGGCACGCGCGTCGGGCGGCAGGCCGCCAAGCTTGCTGTCGAGGCGCTGCAGCTCCGCGCGGCGGATCGCCTCGAACCGCTGGCGCAGCGCGACGACGGTCGGGATCGCGCCGCGCGAGCGCTGCCAGGCGAGGAAGCGCGCGACCTCCTCGGTGACGATGGCTTCCGCGCGCTCGATCTCGGCGCCGCGCCGCGACAGGTTCTCCTGCACGATGGTCTGCAGGTCGTCCACGTTGTAGAGGAAGACCTGCTCGATGTCGCCGACCGACGCGTCGACGTCGCGCGGCACCGCGATGTCGATGATGAACAGCGGGTCGGTGCGGCGGCGCGCGGTGGCCGACTCCACGTCGGCGCGCGTGATGATCGGGCGCTGCGAGCCCGTGGCGGTGATGACGATGTCCGCGCGGCTCAGCTCCGGCATCAGCCCCGGCCACGAGACCGCGTGGCCGGCGACCTGCATCGCCAGCGCTTCCGCATGCGCCATCGTCCGGCTGGTGATGACGATTTCCGCCACGCCGTGGTTGCGGAGGTGCTGCGCGGTGAGCGCGCTGATCTCGCCGGCGCCGACCACGAGGACGCGGCGCCCGTTCAGGCGGCCGAAGATCTTTCTCGCCAGCGCGACCGCCGCGAAGCTGACGGACACGGCGCCCTCGCCGAGCGCGGTCTCCGAGCGCACGCGCTTGCCGACGCCGAACGCCCAGTGAAACGCCTTCGTCAGCAGCGGTCCCGTGCAGTGGCGCCCGGCCGCCGCCTGGAACGCCTCCTTCACCTGGCCGAGGATCTGCGGCTCGCCGACGACGAGCGAGTCGAGCCCCGCGGCGACGCGGAAGAGGTGCGCGGCGGCCTCGGTGCCGTCGTACGTGAAGACGTGCGGCTGGAAGGCCTCGCGCGGGAGCTGGTGGTACTCGCTCAGGAACGACAGGAGCTCCTCGCGCGCGGCGGGCGGATCGTGGCTGGCGACGTAGATCTCCGAGCGGTTGCAGGTCGAGAGCACCACGGTCTCGGCGGCGGACGGACGCGTGCCGACGGCCTCGACCGCCGCGCCAAGGTCGCGGCTCGAGAAATCGAGGCGTTCCCGCAGCTCCACGGGCGCCGTCCGGTGACTCACGCCTAAGAGCAGCAACTGCACGTCAACGTCCAACTTCCAATGTCCAACTCCCAATAACTCCCCACTCGCGAACGCGAATCGCCTTGGGAGTTGGAAGTTGGTGATTGGGAATTCTCATTGGAAGGTGTGGCTCGTGGTGACGAAATAGCTGATGGGCAGGAAGTTCAGCAGCACGATCGCGAAGCCGAGCGCCGAGAGCCACGCGGCGCGGCGTCCCGTCCAGCCCATCGTCCGCCGCGCGAGCATCGCAAACGAGTAGACGGCCCACGTCAGGACGGCGACGAAGATCTTGGGGTCGCTCAGCGCCATCGCCTGCAGGTTGGGGTCGTCGGGCGCGACGCCGCGCGCCTGCGCCGTCCAGACCGCGCCGACCACCACGCCCGCCGTGAGGAACAGCCAGCCCACCGCCACCGCGCGCGAGTTCATCGCGTCGAGCACCTGCAGCGACGGCAGCCGCGTGTAGAGGTAGCCCAGGTGCTTCTTCTTGATCTCCTTGAACTGCAGCATGTAGGTCAGGCCGAACACGCCCGCCAGCGCGAAGCTCGCATACGCGAAGAGGAGCGACGACACGTGCACCCAGAACCACGGGCTGTCGAGCACCGGGTCGAACGTCTCGGCGCCGGGGTACAGCGCGGGCACGATCTGCAGCGCGATGACGATGGGCAGGATGAAGACGCCCATCGAGCGCTCGTCGGTGGTCAGCTCAATGTAGAGATAGGAGAGCGTCAGCAGCCAGACCGACGTCGAGATGGCGTTCGACGGGTTGGCGAACGGCACGTGCCGCACCTCCATCGTCTGCATGCCGATGACGAAGGTGTGGGTGAGCGCCGCGAAGAGCAGCAGGGTGGTTGCCGTGCGCCCGGCCTGCGGCTGCCGCCTCGCGAAGTGCAGCGCGTAGGCGGCGCCGGCCGCGGCGTAGAGGACGAGGGGCAGGACGTTCAACGGGCCGGGGCGTAGTAGCCCTTCTTCGTCCGCGGGGTCGTGTTCGCCCGGCTCACCTGCACGACGATGCGGCGGAACGCGCCGTCGCGGCGGGTGTTCTTCGGCGAGTAGCCGAGCGTGTACTGGCTGGCGAGCTCGTCGGCGATCTGCGCGTAGACGCCGTTGAGGTCCTCGATCCTCTCGGGGAAGAAGGAGCGGCCGCCGGTCTCCTGCGCCAGCTGGCGCATCACGAACTCGGCCTCGCGGAAGCCGCGCGTCTGCGTGTCGTTGCCGCGCAGCGCGATCGTGTAGATGGCGGTCTCGGAGCGCTTGGCCAGGTCGAGCACCTCCTCGAACGACACCAGGCTGGAGGTGTCCTCGCCGTCGGAGAAGACGATGAGCGCCTGGCGGCGGATGTCTTCGTCGCTCGCCGCCTTCACCTTGGCGAGCTCCTTCAGCGCGATGTAGATGGCGTTGTGCAGCGACGTGGAGCCGCCGGACGTGATGGCGTTGATCGCCGTCTCGAGCTCGCCCTGGCTGGCGGTGAACGCCTGGCGGATCTGCACGCGGCTGTCGAAGTCGATCACCTGCGCGAGGTCGCTGCTCTTCAGGCGGCGGACGAAGTTGGCGGCGGCCGTCTGCAGCGTCGTGATCTTGTCTTCCATGCTCGCGCTGCTGTCGAGGAGCAGCGACAACGCGATGGGCTGCTGGCGGCGGTTGAAGAAGGTGAGGTCCTGTTTGACCCCGTCCTCGAACACGGCGAACTCGTCCTGCTCGAGGTCGATGACGTAGCGGTTCATGGCGTCCATGACCGTGATGCTCAGCGACACGACGTCGACGCCGGCGCGGAACGCGGCGCCGCCCTGACGAGTCTGAGCAACGGCGGCTGCCGACAGCACCGCCACGAGGCATCCCGCGAGGATGAGCGACCGCTTCACGTCAGGCTCCAGTCTGACCGCGGGCCGGCGTGCCGCGCATCGTGATCCCCGGCTTCGCGGACATCACCTCGATGTCCTCGGGCGGCAGGAACGACTCGGGCCGGCCGTAGACGACCTTGTACTGCGACGAGAGCTGGCGCGCCAGCCGCTGCAGCACGTCGTCCAGCCCCAGTTCGGTGAGCAGCATGATGCGCTGCCCGCCGGTGTCTCGCGTCCCGCCCGCGATCGTGAACTCACGCTCGCGCTGGATGTCGGTCGCGACCGGGAAGTTGCCGATGGTGACGGCGTGGAGGCTGGCGCCCGCCCCGCGGATGGCGGCGATCACGTCGCGCGAGTAGCGGTTGCTGAACTCGGTGCCGTCGGTGACGATCGGCACCAGGACCGCGCGCGTCTCCTCGCGGCGGCGGAGTCCGGTCGACGACTCGACGAGCGCGTCGAGCAGCGTCATCCCGTCGTTGGTCTGCGCGAAGATGCGGCCGATGCCCTGCTCGAGCTGCCGCGCGTTCGGCGTGTAGTCCGTGAGCACCGTCGGCCGCGCGGCCAGGCCGATGACGGCGATCTGGTTGCCGTCGGCCGCCATCCTGGCGACGAATTTCGGCAGCGCCGAGCGGTAGATGCTGATGACGTCGTCGGCGGCGGCGCTGTTGTCGATGAGCAGCGCGATGGCCATCGGCTCGACCGCGCGCGAGACGCGCAGCACTTCGCGGCGGCGGCCGTCCTCGGTCACGACGAAGTCGTTCACCGACAGCCCCTCGACCGGCTCGCCCTTGCCGTCCACGGCGCTCACGAACAGGGCGCGCTCGCGGCTGCCGGCCTGGCCGTACAGGCTCGTGGCGGCCGCGGCCGTCGCCACGACGAGCCACACCGCACGGAGGACGCGCGTCTGCGGTCTCAAGGATCGAAGTATAGGTGTCGCCGATTGTGGGGGTCAAGGTATCGCGGAGCTGCAAACTCGTTGAAAAGACGCGACTTGCATCCCGGCAAATCCGGCCGTCCATTGCCTCTGCCGTTACGCGTGAGTTACGATTGATTGTTTGTTTGGGTCCAGGAATTCCCTCAGCGATCTGCAGTCGACGATCAACAGGTCCGGGCCGGCGGCGATGGTCAGCTACACCATCATCGGCGCCATCATTCTCCTCGGGGGCATTGGGTACGCGATCGACTACTGGCGGGGGACGTCGCCGTGGGGTCTGTTCGGCGGCGTGATCCTGGGCCTGACCGTCGGGTTCTACGAGCTGGCGAAGGCGACGTTGTGGCGGCGATGAACGAAGCGGTGTGGACGGCGGTCGTCTTCGGCGTGATCGGCCCGCTGCTGGCGGTGATCGTCACGTGGATCGTGGTCAAGCGCACCTGGCACGCACGGCCGGAGCTGCTGACCGGCGTGATGGTCGCGGGGCTGGCGGGGAAGATGGTCTTTTTCGGCGCCTACGTGACCGTGATGCTGACCGTGCTGTCGCTGCCGGCCGTGCCGTTCGTCGCCAGCTTCACCACGTCGTTCATTGCGCTCTACGCGGTCGAGGCCGTCTGGATGCAGCGGCTCTTTGCCGGAGGGTCAGACCCCATGACACGCCACCGCTCATGGGGTCAGACCCCATAACACGAGGCGTATCAACTTTCATGACGCAGATCGAGGGACAGGCCCAGGAACACGCGGCCGAAGCCGCGGCGCAGGGCTTCAACGCCGGCGAGACCATCATCGGCCACGTCGCCAACAGCCCGCTCGACCATCCGCTGATTCACCTGCCGAGCCTCGCCGGCATCGACATGTCGGTGACCAAGCACGTGCTGATGCTGTGGATCGTGGCGGGGCTCCTGTTCTTCCTCGTCACCGCGGCGGTGCGCAAGTATCTGAAGCAGGACCGCCTGGTGCCGACGGGGCTGATGAACGCCCTCGAGTCGCTCGTCGAGTTCATCCGCGACACGGTGGTGCAGCCGTCGGTCGGCCGCGCGTGGGTGCACACGTGGACGCCGCTGCTGCTGACGCTGTTCCTCTTCATCCTCGTCGCCAACGCGATGGGAATGATCCCGATCTTCGACGCGCTGGCGCTGCTGAATCACTACACGCTGCACGCGGGCGAGGACACGTTCATCGGCGGCGTGCTGCACGGCGGCGCCACGGCGACCTCGAACTACAACGTCACCGCCGGCCTCGCCGTGGTCAGCTTCTTCGCCATCATCGTGGCCGGCTCGCTCGCGCACGGCGCGGTGCAGCACTGGAAGAACCTGGTGCCGCACGGCGTGTCGCCGTTGCTGGCCGTGGCGCTGATTCCGATCGAAGTGCTCGGCATGTTCGTGCGCCCGTTCGCGCTCACGATGCGACTGGCCGCCAACATGACGGGCGGCCACATCGCCATCCTGGCGATCCTGTCGTTCGTCTTCATCTTCACGGAGATGGCCGGGCAGGCGGTCGGCATGGGCATCGGGCTGGTGTTCTCGGTGCCGCTGGCGGTGGCCATCTCGGGCCTCGAGATCATCGTCATCCTGGTCCAGGCCTACGTCTTCACGCTTTTGACGGCCGTGTTCATCGGCATGGCCATTCACGCTCATCACTGATACGGAGGATTCGACGCATGGAAGGTTTTGCGCTTGCTTACATGGGTGCCGGCATCGGCCTCGGCCTGGCCGTGATCGGCGCGGGCCTGGGCATCGGGCGGCTCGCGGCCGGTCTCGCGGAGGGGATCGCGCGGCAGCCGAGCGCGGTGGCCCAGCTCACGGGCGCGGTCAACCTGCCCCTCTTCCTGCTCGAAGGCGTCGCGATTCTCGCCGAAGTGTTCGCGCTGCTGATCGTGCTGCTCAAGTAAATGAATCCGCTGGTCCAGCCCGACCCCGGCCTCTTCATCTGGACGATCGTCACGTTCCTCGTCCTGGTGGCGCTGCTGGCGAAGTTCGCCTGGCGGCCGCTGCTCGAGGCGCTCGAGCGGCGGCAGGCGACGATCGCCAAGTCGCTGGACGACGCGCAGAAGGCCAGGCTGGAGCTCGAGCGGCTGCAGCGCGAGTCGGCGGAGATGCTGGCCGCCGCGCGCGTCGAGGCCGAGGCCATCGTCTCGCGCAGCCGGTCGGACGCGGTGCAGCTCGGCGAGGAGCTGAAGCAGAAGGCGCGCGCCGACGCGGCGGGGATCGTCAAGAACGCCGAGAAGCAGATCCAGCTCGAGACCGCGCGCGCGCTGCAGCAGATCCGCAGCGAGGCGGTCGATCTGTCGGTGACCATCGCGTCGAAGATCCTGCAGCGCAACGTCTCCAGGGCCGACAACGAGGGGCTCATCCAGGAGACGCTGAAGCAGGTCGAAACCCGACGGGACTTCTAGACAATTTGCGATTTGTGATTTGCGATTTGCGATTTGTGATTTGCGGTTTGTGATCAGTTGCTAGTTGCGTAGTCACAAATCACAATTCGCAAATCACAAATGCCAGCGCGCCGCCTCGCCCTCACCGCTGCAGCGACGGTTGGCGGCGCGGCGCTGTTCACCTACGCCGTCCGCAGCGCCGACACCGGCGAGATCCTCCAGGGCGTCCAGCGCGTCGGCTGGGGCCTGGCCGCGATCCTCGCGCTGGCGGGCGCCCGCTTCCTGATCCGGGCGGAGTGCTGGCGGCTGTGCATGCCGCCCCTCGACTACGCTCGGGGCAAGCCCGGCGCGCGGCTGACACGCGCGCAGGCGTTCAGCGCATTCCTGGCGGGTGACGCCCTCGGCAGCGTGACGCCGCTGGGGCTCCTTGCCAGCGAGCCGGCCAAGATCCTCCTCACCCGCCATCACCTCGCCACGCGCGAAGCGGTCGCGTCGCTCGCGGCGGAGAACCTCGTCTACAGCGCGTCGGTCATGGCCATGGTTGGCGCCGGCGTGGCGGTGCTGCTGGCCACCGTGCCGCTGCCGGCGGCGTGGCAGTGGGGGCTGGCGGCGCTGC
>VFYY01000109.1 GCA_016871375.1 Acidimicrobiia bacterium | reverse complement strand
ACCGGCAATCCCGGACGGCGCGATCGCGCGGTGCTGCTGCGCGAGGTGCTGCACAACGGCGAGCGGCTGAACCCGGAGATGCGGCCGCGCGCTTCGCGCAACTAGTCTTAGTCTAGGACGATTTTCCGTAACGGAAGAGGATCATACGCAACCTCCTTGTATGGCACGACGCATCCCGCGACGATTCGGAAGCCTCACGCCGGGTGCATGAACCCGGCATCGCTCGTCGGGAACTGAGCCAGGTCCGGGAACGCCCACGCCAGGTCGCCCTCCGAGGCGCCGAACCAGCGGCCGATCGTCGCGCCGAACTGCGACGTGGCGATCGTCGGAATCCACACGCCGCGGTTGCCGGCATCGTCGGGACCGCCGAGGGCGAAGGCCGGCATCTGACCGTAGATCCCGCCCTTGACACCGCCTCCGAGGACCAGCTGGTGGCTTCCCCACGCATGATCGCTGCCCGAACCACTCGGCTGCAGCGTGCGGCCGAATTCCGACTGCGTGAACGCGGTCACGTTCGAGGCCAGCCCCGCGTCCTTGACGACCGAGTAGAACGCGCCGAGCGCCTGCGACAGGCTGGACAACAGGAACCAGTGCTGCCAGTCCTGCGCGCTGTGCGTGTCGAAGCCGTCGATCGCGCAGAAGAACACCTGGCGGCCAGGTCCCTGTGCCGCGCGGTGCAGGATCAGTTTCGCCACTTCGCGAAGCTGGTTGCCGATGGGCGTGCCCGGAAACGACGCCGTCATCGCTCCGCCCGCCGCGGCCTTGAGCGACTCGGCGAGCTGCAGCCCGTCGGCGAGCGCCTGGTTCGCCGTCTGGCGCAGCGTGTTGCCGCCGTCGAACGTAAGGAGGTCGAGCACCGCCTGGCGGCGCGCCGTGGCCTCCTGCTGGGGCCAGAAGCTCATGCCCGCCAGCTGCAGCGTGCCGCCCGGTGGAATCGCGTTGCCGCTCACCTGGTTGCCGCGCAGAAACAGCGCCGGCGACGACAATGAAACCGCCGCCAGGCTGTCGGCGCCGCCGAACAAATCGAGGAGCCGCCCGCCCCAGCCGGTGCCGTTCAACGTGGGCATGCCCGTCTGCGCCTGCACCGTCTGATCGGAATGCGAGAAGAGGTTGGTCGGCGCCTCGAGCCCCTGCAGGTACTGCGCGCGCGTCAGCGGACGCGTCAGCAGGCCGGTGTTGAGCACGACGGCGAGGTTGCCCGACGCGTAGAGCGGGTTGAGCTCGGCAAGACCGTAGTGCAGCGCGTACGAGTTGCCGCTCGCGTCGGCGATCGGCGCCAGCAGCTTGCTCGCGCCGAGCGTGAGGCCGCCGCGGATGTTCTGGTACGCGGCATAGCGGGTCGGCTCGAGCGGAACGATGAGGTTGTTCGCGTCGTTGCCGCCGAACATGTAGATGCACACCAGCGCCTTGTAGTCGTCGACCTCGATGAGGTCATCGGCGGCGGCGAGCGCGGTGTGCGCGCGCCCGGCGCCGAGCGTCGTCAGCCCGAGGGCGGCCAGCCTGGCGCTCAGCTTCAGGAATCCGCGGCGGTCGGACGTATGCGTGTGTGCGCTCACTGGATGGGCCCTCCCGTATGGACGACATACTCGCTGGAGATGGCGGCGAGGTACAGCGCGCCGAGCGCGCGCTGCTGCGCGGTGGACGCTGCCTGCGTCGCCGTCAGGAGTACCTGCCGGAGGGCGTTCGACATCCGGCCGAAGAAGAGCGACTGGTTCACTCTCTCGACGAGCGCGTGCGGACTGCCCGCCAGCCCGATGTACGGCGCCAGATCCACCTTGAACGACGACCCCGCCTGCCCGCTGAGCAGCGTGTAGACGAAGTTCGCGCGCTGAATCGCCAGCGCCGGCGTGTAGATCTGAAACTCGGGGCCGAAGAGGTCCGCATGCCCGGGAAGGACCGCCAGCGGGGAATAGAAGCTGAACACCGTCGGCGGCGTCAGCGGCATCTGGCCGAGGCCCGAGAAGATGTACATGAACAGGCTCGGATCGCTCACCTGCGCACCAAGAGCCCGGCCGAGCCCGACGACGTGCAGCAGCGGGTCCTTGAGGCGCCCGTCATGCGGACCCCCGAGGCCGGCCTCCTCGTCCGTGAGAACGGCCGTAAGCACCGCTCGCATGTCGCCGCGGTCGCCGGCGCCGTTGTCCACGAACGCGTTCGCGACGCGGGTGACGTATCCCGGGCTCGGGTTGCTCGTGACGAGTGACCTGATCAGGCGCGTCGCGACGAACGGCGGGACGTTGGGATGCGTGAAGACCGTGTCGATCACGTCCTCCATGTCCTTGGTGACCGTCTGCCCGGCGGCAATCGTGGCGCCGAGGAACGTCTTGGCGCCGGCGTCGTGGTTGAGCGGACGCGGCTCCATCAGGCCCACCATGAACTCCGGGTTCATCGAGCGCGGCTCGACGCCCGGCGCCGTCGGATAGGTCCATCCGGTCAGCGCGCGCGCGACTTCTCTCACATCCGCCTGCGTGTACGTGCCGACCGGCTGACCGCTGGAGCCCGCCTTGAGCGAGCCGTCCTGGTTCAACTGCCACAACCCGATGCTGAAGAGCTGCAGCAGCTCGCGCGGATAGTTCTCGTTCGGTGCGCTGCCGTTCATCGCCTTCCGGCTGTTGGCGAGATCCAGGAACTTGCCCATGCTCGGGCTGAGCGTGACCTCGCGCAGCAGCGTCCGGTAGTTCGAGAACGCGTACTTCGAGAGCAGGCGCACGAACGGCGTCAGCTCGAACCCGTTGACGTTCTTGTTCGCCGAGACGACCAGCGTCTGCCCGAGCGCGAAGGCGACGCGCTGACGGAGCTGGTCGGGCGCGTTGAGCATGTTGAGGAACAGCTGCGTTCGAAGCTGGCCCACGTTCAGGCCGTCGGGAACGACTGTCTCCGGCGTCTGGAACTGCTGCGCGAGCCAGTACTCGACGCCGCTCTCCTGCACGGCGGCCACCGACGCCGCGGTGGGACCGAATGACGCGTGCTCGAGCAGCGCCACGGCCGTGTCGAGATCGGCCGGCACGGGCACAGGCAGCGGTCCGGTTGGCGTTGACACCGATGTCGGCGTCGGCGCCGGTTCCGGTGGGGGCGGCGGCGGCGGGAGCGACGAGGGAGACGACGGCGGCGGCGTACTCGCCTGGCCCACCACGTTGATCGTGTAGCGCGCGACCTCCGTCCAGACCTTATAGACGACGACGTCGATCTTCGTCCTGCCGTCACAGACCCAGGCATTGCGCGTGACGCCGCTCGGCACTTCGCCGCTCGCGATGTAGAGCCGGTGCTGCGTGGGATAGGCCAGCGTCACCGTGACCGGCACCTGGCAGCTCGACGTCCTCGGAATCGAGTACTGGGTGACGGCCGGAGCAAACGCAGGCGACAGGTTGGCCACGACCAGGCTGAGGACCGCCGGCCCCTGTGCCTGCACGCCGCCGCCATGAAGCGCGCCCGCGGCAACGAGCAGCGCCGCGAGCGCGAACCGCGTCAGCCTACTGGCCACGGGTCACGCCCGTGGGTTCGCCGAGACCGGTGGGATCGCCAACCTGCACGGCGGGCAGCGCGCGATCGGGCGGGTGATACAGCAGGGTCGTCGCGCCGGTCGCCGAGTCGAAGATTTCGAGCGTGGCCACCAGGCCGGTGCACGGACTCAGGTGCGGCACGGCGCCGCCGACCTCCGAGCCGGGGTCGATGCCCGGTCGAATCTGGACGCGCCGCGTGCCGCGGTCCCGAAGGGCGTCGCCCGCGCGCAGGTCGAGGTGCGTCGCCTCGCCCGGCATGAGGCTGGCCTCGCTGACGATCTCCATGCCCATGCGATCGGTGAACGACCGACCCGTGCCGTCAACGAAGCCGAGCGTGACGCGGCACCCAGGCGGGTCTGCCTCCCCGGGCGGGTCACCGCTGCCCAGGTTCACGACGTTCAAGCGCGCCGTCTGCATGCGGGCAAGGCCCACCATGCCGAACGGCTTCCCCGGCGGATCCGGCTGCGGGTTGAACGCCCGCACGATTGCCGGCCACGCCGCGATCATCACCAGCGCGGCCCCTGCCGCCGCCACCGCGAGTACTGCCCGACTCGCCTGCCTCATAATCTGCTCCTCCACACACCTGACGGGGGGCGACAGGGAGTGTGTTGGACTGGCTGATGCGGGGCAGGTGTGCGTATTACCGTGCGCGGTGTGCACTCCGTAAAGAAGCGCGCTCCATGTCGGGACGCACGAGGCGAACCCATGCGCCGCACGGTGGTGCGAGCCGGTCCGCGAGGCCGACCTCGAAGAAAAGAAAGACGCGCATGCGGCCGCCGTATTACCGCCAGAGGGCGGAAATAAACCTGCACTTGCACGCGCGTTCATCGCGGCTCCGAAGGGCCCATCCGCACGCTACGATTGCACGTGGCGCCGAATGCCCACGATGAGCCGACCCGACACCGGCGACCCGCTGCTGCGCGCCTTCCTCGACGCTGAAACCGAGGAAGCCGCGTTGGGCGCACTCGACGCGCTGCTCGGCGGCGACACCGACCGCGCGCTTCGCGACGCGGTGCGCCGCGCGCTTCGCGCGCACGGCGCCAACGTCATGCACGCCGACGACGTGGTCAGCGAAGCGCGGCTGCGCTTGATGAGCCGTCTGCTGGCGCTGCGCCGCGGCGCCGGGGATTCGATCGAGAACCTTCTCGGCTACGCCGCCAGCACCGCCGAGAACGTCTGCTACGCGTTTCTGCGCCAGCGGTATCCCGAACGAACGCGGTTTCGCAACCGCGTGCGCTATACCGTGGCACGCCACGCCGGGACCCGGCTCGTGAAGGACGAGCACGGTGAGTGGCAGTGCGGCACGACACGGCCCGTCGCAGCGCGGGCGGGCGCGGCGCGCGCGTTTCTCGAGAACCCGCGTGCCTGGGCCGACGGCGTGGATCTCGATCGCACGTTGCCGCTTCCAGACCTCGTGAACGCCGTACTGGCCAGGCTGGACGAAGGAATCGAGCTCGATCGCCTGGTCGAGGGGCTCGCCGCCATCCTGGGCGTCGCCGACGCGCACCGGCTGGTGCCACGCTCGCACGCCCCCGACATCGTCGAACAGCTGCCGGATCCGGCGCCGGGCGCCGGCGACATGCTGGAGTCGCGCGAGGCGCTCGACACGGTCTGGCGCGAGATCGTCGATCTGCCGCCGCGGCAGCGCGCGGCGCTGCTGCTGAACCTGCGCGACCCGGAAGGGGGCGCGGTGCTGCACCTCCTGCCGGCGACCGGCGTCGTTTCGTTTGCCGCGATTGCGCGTGTGCTCGACCTGCAGGTGCCCGAGCTGGAACGGCTCTGGGACAGCCTGCCGCTCGACGACCTGTCGATTGCTGCACGATTCGGGCTGAGCCGTCAGCAGGTGATCAACCTGCGGAAGTCGGCGCGGGCGCGGCTTGCACGGCGACTGCGGGAAAGGCCGGCGCTGTGAACGAAACGGTAATACCCCGGCGGAAACGCCGTCGGACGATGTATGGGGAGATTCTGTGACTGACCGCGACTATCGCGCCCGGCGCGCGCTCGACGCCCTGAAGCAGGCGGTCGAGGCGTCGCCGGACGACTTCGACCACCCCGGTCCCGAGGTGATCGAGGCGCTGGCCGAGGACCGGCTGCCTGACGCCGATCGAGACGCTGTGACGAGTCACGTGACGAGTTGCAGCACGTGCGCCGAAGATCTCGACGACCTGCTGGCCATTCGCGCCGCGCTGGACGCCACGCCCGCCGTGGCGACGGGCGGACGGCGCGGGCGCGCAGCGCTCGTGTGGGCTGCCGGCATCGCCGCCATGATCGCGCTCGCGGCATGGATGGGCACTCGTCCGGAGTCGCCCGCGCCCGCGCAGGCAACGGCCGAGGCCACGCAACCGGCACAGGGCGTTCTGCCATCACCGGCAGGGCCCGCGCCCGTCGCCAGCGCGCTCACAGCCGCTGAACAGCAGTTCGTCGCCTCGGCGCGTGCGGCTGGCCGGATCGATCTCGGGGCCAGCGCGCAAATGCTGATCGGGCGGCAAGGCATGCTCCTCGGCCGCGCGGAACCGGCCGCGGCGTTTGCCCCGATTGCACCGGCGGGGACCATCGTCCTCTCGCTCCGTCCCACACTCTCATGGAGCATGCTGCCCGGCGCGACCGGCTACACCGTTGCCGTGTTCGACGAGCGCTTCACCGAGGTCGCCCGCGGCAGGAACGTCGCGAGCACCAGTTGGACGGTGGGCGCGACACTGCGTCGCGGCGCCGTGTACGTGTGGCAGGTGACGGCGCATCTGCCGTCGGGGGACGTCACGGCGCCGGCGCCGCCGCAGCCGGAAGCCCGATTCCAGGTGGCCGGCGAGGCGACGGCGGCCACGGCGGCCGAACAGCAGTCACGGCTGGCTGATGAGCCGCTCGCGCTCGGAATTCTGCTGGCCGGCGAGGGTCTCGTCGCCGACGCCGTCGCCGCGCTTCAGCGCGCGGCGGCGCGACCGGCCACCGCGCGCGAGGCGGTCGCGCTGCTCGACAGTCTGCGCGCTCAGGGCGCGCCGATGACGACGAACCCCGCCCAGTAGAACGGATGCCGGTACCGCGGGGACGCGAGCAGCGTCTTGGCGGCCGTCTGCATGGCATCGGCCGGCCCCGCGGCGCGGCGGCGGTCGAGCAGGGCGCGGTGGAACGCGAGCATCAGTTCCGTCGTGCTGGCTGAGTCCACGCGCCACAGGCTCACGGCCGTCGTCGCGGCGCCCGCCGCGAAGAGCGACCACGACAGCCCGACGACGCCTTCCCCGGCGCCGCTGCTGCCGAGCGCGGTCTCGCAGGCGGAGAGCACCACCAGCCTCGCCTTGAGCGGCATGTTGGCGAGCTCCCACGCTTCGACGCGGCCGTCGCGCGACAGATCGACATCTCCCGTGCGGCCGAGCGCCACGTACGAGTACATCGGACTCGACGGTGCGAGTTCGCCGTGCGTGGCCACGTGCAGCACGTCCGCGCCCGGGGCCGTCTGGCGCAGCCGCTCCTCGGTGGCATCGGCGCCGACGAACAGGCGGCTGTCGCGGCCGTACATCGCGGCAATCGATCGCACCTCGCGCGCGGCTTCCGGCAACGTCCGGGGCACGCCCGCCGGATTTCCGATCGCCACCAGGCGCGCGTCGCCGGACGCGCGGGCGCGGCGCCGCTCCTCGAGCCGCGCGAGCGTCGTCACCGACGGCGAGTAGCTGACGACGCGCTCTTCGATCAGGAAGCCGCCGCGCGGGGTGACGAGCGCCTGGAACGGGACGTCCCACAACGCGCCGTCGGGCACGATGACAAGGCGCGCGGCGGCGCGCAGGCGCGCGTCGGCCGCGCCAAGCAGCGTGTCGTAGAGGGCGCGCGCGGCAGGCGTGAAGCCGAGATCCCGGCGGGCCAGCTGCGCGTTGAACGCGCGCGCGCGCGACGCGATGTCGTCGCGCGTGACGGGGATGGTGAACAGGTCGACCGACGCGCGCGACTCGCCGTCCTTCGACAGCAGCAGCAGGCGCGTGCGGTCGGCGCCCGACATGAACACCGCCACGGTGGTGTCCGCGGCCAGTGCGGCGGCAGCCTCGTCGAGCGTGACGGCCGGAGCGGCGCCGCGGCCGAACTGCAGATCGGGACGTGCCGCGTACACCCGCAGCCGCCACTCGTCGCGCTCGCGCCGGGCGCGGTCCAGCAAGGCGTCGAGTGCGGCGATCCGCTCCTGGTCCGGCGGCGTCCGCGCGGCTGCGGCGTCGCGCTGCACGTTGAGCGACACGAGGTCCCGCTCGAGTTCCGCTTCTCGCGTTCGCTCCGCGCCGGTCAGCGCGCCGACGATCGGCCGCCCGCTGTCGATGACGTCGAGCAGCACCCGCGCCCGTGCCCGTTCGACCGCCGCGAACGCATCGGCCCGGCGGCCGGCGCCATGGTACACGGACGCCAGCTCGTAGTACGGCGCGGTCTTGTCCTCGAAGAAACGCTGCAGGTCCTCCACGCTGCCTGCCACGCGGCTGCGGCTCTGCTCGACAACCTCGATGGACTCCTCGAGCGCGGCAATCGCAGCCTCGGTCTGCCCGAGCGCCGCGTTCGCGGTGCCGAGCGCGCGCAGGGCGCTCCATCGGGTCTGCAGCCCCATCTGCCGGCCCACGTCCACGCTCTGTTCGGCGAACGTGCGCGCGCGTTCCGGCTGCCCCTGCGCCAGAAAAAGGTCGGCGAGGCCGGTGAGCGTCAGCGTCGCGCCAGGACGGGCGCCGGTGGATTCGAGAATCTCCAGGCTCCTCAGGTATGCCGCTTCCGATTCCGCCCACTGCCGCTCGTAGCGGGCGATGGCGCCGAGCAGCGACCAGCCGTCGGCCACTCGAAGGGGCGTGTCCTCTCCCGCAGCCCGGTCGAGCGCCTGCCGCACGACATCCTTCGCGGCCGCGTACCGCCCCTCGAGCATGTGCACCTCGCCGATGCCCATCAGCGCCGACGCGAGGCTGCCGCGAACCGTGATCTTCGCAGCGAGATCGCGCGTGCGCTCGAAGTACTCGAGCGCCTTCGTGAAGTGTCCGAGGTAGCGGTGCAGCTCCCCGATGTTCAGGGTGGTCGTCACCAGCTCCTGCGTCTGGCCCAGCTCCTCCTTGATGGCCAGACTGCGCGTGAGGTAGTCGAGCGCCGCGCGCGCGTCGCCCCGCCGCTGCGCGACGATGCCCAGGTTGTTGAGCGTGCGCGCCACCGAATCGCGGCGGCCGGCCTTCTCGGCCACCGCCAGCGTCCGTTCGTAGTTGGCGATGGCGTCGTCGAACCGGCCCTGCAGCCGCTGGACGATCCCGAGGTTGTTCGACGCCACGATGATGGCGTTGGTGTTGCCCATCGATTCGGCGAGCGCCAGCGCCTCGCGGAGCGTCGGCTCCGCGAGCGCGAAGTCGGCGCGCTGACCGGCCAGGGTCCCGAGGCCCTGGAGCGCCAGCATCCGTTGTAACGGGGTGCCGGCGCGGTCGGCGGCATAGAGCAGCGTGCGGAACCCGTTCAGCCCGCTCTGCACGTCGGACGCGGTGCCACGCTGAAACGCCGCGGCGGCGATCGCCTGGCGAACGGGATCGACCGAAATCTCTGGGTGCGCGGCAAGAAGCGATGCGCGGGCTTCGTCGGTGGCGGCCGAGAGCGCCAGCTCGATGAGCTGGGGATCGACCGGCGCCGGCTGCGACGCGGAAGTCTGGTCGGGAGTCGCGGCACCCGCGGTGCGCGACAGCGCCAGCACGCAACACATCACCAGCGCACCGAACAGGCGCATAGGGGGGCACATCATGGCACGGCGGCCACTCGACACCAAATCGGCAACTCCGTCGGAGTCGTGAGGGCGCCTCTGTCGCGGCCGGTAATATGCTTGCCGCGATCGGCGCTTGCCTCACAACCGCTGCCGCAGTTCTCGGCGTCGGTCGCATGAACTTGTCGGCTGCGTTGGCGCGCCCTGCAGGGCCCGAGCCTGCGACTTCGGCGCCGCGGTCCGGGTTTCGGCGCCTCCGCCTGAGGCCTCTGATAGGCTCTAACGGCGTGTCCGATTCGCTGCTGCGGCCGTTTCTCGACGCGAGCGACGACGTGCGTGCCGAACAGGAGCTCGCCCTTCTGCTGTCCGAGGTGGCGAGCCCCGTGGCCCGGGACGTGCTGCGCGGCAGACTGCATCACGGCGTGGAGCAGCGGTGGGCCGACGACCTGCTCCAGGACGTGCTGCTGCAGCTGATGCTCCGTCTCCGGATGCTGCGCGCGCGCGGAGCGTCGGGCGACCCGATCGCCCATTTCAAGGGATACGTTGCCGTGGTGGCGCTTCGCGCATCCGACGCCTTCGTACGGCGACGACTGCCGGAACGCAACCGCTTCAGCAAGCGGCTGCGCTACGTGCTCACCCGACATCCGGCCTGCGCGCTCGAGTCGTCGCCGGTCGGCACCCTCTGCCGGCTTCGGACGTGGGCGCCCGACGCTGCCAGGGACACCGCCACCGCCCGCCTGAGAGACCTCGCAGCCTCGTCGGACGCGGCGCCGGCCCTGTCCGACCGCGATCTGCCGCGGATGGCGTTGTCGGAGCTGGTCCCGATCGTGCTCGAATGGGTGGGGGGTCCCGTGACGCTCGACGATCTCACCTCGACGCTGGCCGCGATCACCGGCGTCCGCGATCGCGCCCAGGTGTCCACGGGCGGCGACGAATCGATTCGTGGTTCGCTGCACTCGCAGTCGGACTCTGCCTCGCACGCCGGTCGCCTCGAGGCGCGGTCGTGTCTGAGATGGCTCTGGGAGGAGATTCGCGAACTGCCGTCCCGCCAGCGCGCCGCGCTGCTCCTCAACCTTCGCGATGACGCCGGCGGCGGTGTCCTGCCCCTGTTCGTGCTCACCGGCATCGCCACGTTCGCTGACGTTGCGTCGGTGCTCGATCTGCGCATCGCAGACCTGCGCGCGGTCTGGCCGCGGCTGCCGGCCGACGATGCCACGATCGCCGCGCGAATGGGTGTCACGCGCCAGCAGGTGATCAACCTGCGCAAAGCCGCACGGCTGCGCCTGCTGCGGCGAAGCCGGCGGGCTGGCGTGGCCGGCGGCGACGAACGTGTGCAGCGTGCGGCCATACGGCCGGGTGCTCCGGCATCAGCATCATGGAAACCAGTCCCATGACGGGCCATCCGACAGCCCCGGACCTCGATCGCTACCTCGCCGGTGCGCTGGACGCCGAGGCGGCGGCGCGCCTCGAACAGCACGTCGTCTCATGCATCGCCTGCCGCACGATGGTGGATGACCGGGCCCTGCTGGCGGTCGGGGCGATTGGTCGGGAGATCGAGACGGAGGCCGGCGAGCATCTGGAGTTCGAGGAGCTGGCCTCGTACGTCGATGGCGCCGTCGACCGCGGGAGGCGCAAGGCGATCGACATGCACCTGTCGACGTGTGAAGCCTGCGAGGCCGATCGCGCGGCACTGGCTGAGGAACGCAGTCACCTGCCGGTCGGGGCGGCTCCCGGGACGATGCGCGGTCCGTGGGTCCGTGCGGCCGCGGCGGTGATCGCGGCGGTGGGTCTCGGCGGGTGGTGGGCGATGCGCGATGCGGCGCCGGTGGATTCCGCCATACCTTCACCGGCCATTGCGACACCGACGGCCAGCCTGCTCGAGGGTGCGCCGCGCCTCAGCCTTCTCGATCGCGGGCGAACCGTGCGGGTCCAACGCGACGGACGCCTGACGGGCGTGCCCGCGGCGGCGGACGCGGACGTCGCGATTGTGGTCGAGACCGTGGTGTCGGGCCGTCTCCCATCACCCGGCACGCTCGGCGAACTGGCAGGCCGGCCCGATCCGCTCATGGGTCGCGCGCCTGGTTCCGCCTCGCAGCCGCTCTCGCCGGCCGGCGTCGTCGTCGAGAGCGACCGGCCGGAATTCTCGTGGCCGGCCACGGCGGGCGCCCGGGCCTATGTCGTGGCGGTGCTCGACGACGCGTTGCGCATCGTCGTGGAGAGTCCGCGGCTCTCGACGCGCGTGTGGACGCCGGCGGCGCCACTCGGGCGCGGCGTGACGTATCAGTGGCAGGTCACCGCCGACACGCCTGCCGGGCCGGTCGTTGCGCCGGCTCCGCCCGCGCCGGTGGCCCGCTTCCGCGTGCTCGACGCCGGCCTCGCGGCGTCGCTGCAGACCGCGAGGCGCGCGGACTCTCGACTGGTGCTCGGAATCCTGCTGGCCCGGGCGGGCCTGCTGGAGGACGCGCAGCGGGAGCTGTCGGCGCTGGCCGAGGAGAATCCCGAGTCGGCGATCGTCGCGTCGCTCGTCGCGCAGGCGCGCGGCGCGCGTCCCTGACGGCTACGAGCCGTCGCCAATCACGACGAACGGCGCCCAGTAGAAGGGATGCGCGTACGGGCCTCGGCGCAGCATGGCCCGCGCCGATTCCCTCAGCGCGGCCGCGCGGCCCTGTAAGAGACCGTCCCGGCGCATGCGGGCGCGCAGGCGCGTGTGAAAGTCGCGCATCAATTCGGTGGTACTGGCGGCACCGACCTGCCACTGGCTGACGACCGTGCTCGACGTGCCGGCGACGAACAGGGCCCACGTGAGGCCGATCAGCCCTTCGCCGCCACCGACCGTTCCGCGGGCGGTTTCGCACGCGGACAGGACGACGAGGTCGGCGTCGAGCGACATGTCCATCAACGACGCGGCCGCGACGAGCGCCGATTCCGGATCGTCGTCCGGCGAGAGCACGAGATACGAATCGAGGGGACTGCTGTTGTCGAGCACACCGTGCGCCGCGACGTGGACGATGCGGTGGCCCGACGCCTCCTGACGCAGCCGCTCGATCCGCGCGTCCCGCCCGACGATCACCGTGCTGTCGGCCGGTCCGTACACGACGCCGATTGCTCTGGCCTGGCTCTCGGCCTCGACGAGCGCGGGGAGTCCAGCCCCGGCGGCAGGCGAATCGACCACCGCCGCGCCAGCGCCCGAACTGCCGATGGCGAGGACGGTTCGCCGGACGCGTCCGGGGGGGCGCGCGCGGCCGAGGCGTCTCATCTCGCGGAGCACGTTCAACGACGGCGCGTAGGACACCGTCGTCGATTCGATCAGGTAGCGTCCGTCGGCCGCCTCGAGCGCCTGGAACGGCAGCTCCCACAGCGGGCCGTCGGGCACGATCACGAGCGACTCGATCCCGCGCAGCCACGGGCCGGCCGGCTCGATCAGCAGGCGGTGTACGTCACGGGCGACGGCGCGGATGGTCAGGTCGCGTTGGGCCAGGCGCTGGCGAAACGCCTGCGCCCGCGTGGCAAGCGCCTGCCGGTCGATTGGAATCACATACGAACGGAGGATCGGCGCGGGCTGGCCGACGCGCCGAACGGCGACGAACGCGATCGTGCGATCGGGGAGGACGGCAAACTCAATCGCCGCCGCGTTGCCCGGCGGCAGGACGTCGTTCAGATCGGCGTCGTCGAACGACGGCAGATTGCCTCTGAAGAGACCGAGGTCGGGATGGCGGGCGAAGAGGAGCGCTTCAAAGCCGGCGGCATCCGTGCGCGCCGCGCTGAGCGCCTGTGAGAGCGTGTCGATCTCCGCGGCGGGCACGCGCCGGGACCGGGCCGACGCCAGTCGGGCCGAGAGGACCGTCACCGCCTGCCGCAGTTCCCGCTCCCGTGTGGTTTCCTCCGGCGTCATCGCTTTCGCGACCGGCTGGCGGCCGTAGCGCAGCGTCTCGAGCAGCACGCGCGCACGAGAGCGTTCGGCCACTTGCAGCGCCTGTGCCGTGCGTCCGTCGTCGATCTCCACACGCAGCAGCCCCTGATATGGCGCGAGGTGCAGATCGAGATACCGCGCCAGCGCGAGCTCGCCGCCCGCGACCTGCCCTCTCAGCGATTCGACGATGGCGATGGCGTTCGAGAAGTGGCGTCTGGCGTCGTCCAGCCGTCCGCGTCGCGCGTCGACCGATCCCAGCAGGGTCTCAGCCGCGAGGCGGGAATCGGCGATCCCCGCGTCGGTGACGATGCCCAGGGCCCGCTCCCCGTCGGCGGCCGCGCCGGAGAGGTCGCCGAGACGGAGCCGGGCGGTGCCGCGCTCGATGAGCGTCTCGGCCACGCCGGCCCTGTTGCCGATGTCTTCGCGCTGCGACAGGCTCCGGTCCAGGTACTCGAGCGCGCGCGGGGTCGCCCCCTCCGTCGCGGCGAGCGAACCGAGGTTGTACAGGGCGGTGGCGACGATTGCGCGCTGACCCATCTGGTCCCCAAGCGATTGCGCGAGCCCGTACTGCGCCGCCGCATCGGTGTACCGTGCCTGCCGCTCGTACGCCTTGCCCATCAGGTTGTGGAGGTTGGGCAGGCCGTTCTGCCGATCGGTGTCGGCCATCGACTGTCGCGCGTCGGCAAAATAGGTCAGCGCCGCGTCGGTATTGCCCTGCTGCAACTGGATGGTGCCGATGTTGACGAGCGTGGTGCTGATGTCCTCCGCGCGCACCTCGCGCTTGAGCACGAGGGCGCGTTCGAAGGTGGCGAGCGACTCGCGGTAGCGCCCCTGCTGCATCAGGATGATGCCGACGTTGTTCAGCGTGCCGGCGAGGCCCGGCTTGTGACCCGCGGCCTCCGCGATCGTCGCGCTCTCCTCGTACGACGCCAGCGCCAGATCGAGATCGCCCCGCAGCCGATGCGCGACCCCGAGGTTGTTGAGGGCGGCCGAGACGAGCGTCGGCTCGGCGTTCTCGCGTCCGATGCGGGCGGCTTCGGTGAGGAGCTGAATGGTGTCGTCGTACTCCCCGCGGCGCCCGTGACTCGTGGCGAGGTTCACCAGCGCGTCGCCGACGCCGATTCGGTCGCCGATGCGCTCCGCGATCCGGCGCGCGGCCACGAGCAGCGCCATGGCTCTCGTTTCGTCGCCGCTGCGTTGAACGGCCACGGCCGTGGCATTGACGGCTCTTCTCAGCACCAGATCGAGCCGCGCGGATTCGCGATCGAGCAGCGCCTCGCGCTCAGCGTCGCTTCCTACGTCCGCGAGCGCATCGATCAGCCGGGCGAGCGCTGCAGGGACGTCGGAACCGGACGCCTGCGCGCGCGCGTCCGCACGAGGCCCGTGGGCGATCGCGATGAGGCAGACGAGCACCAGCAGGACGCGTGCGCGGTGGTTCATCGACTCTGATAAGTCCGTGGATTCTACTCCCATCGCACGAGCGACGACGCAGTCACGTGTGGTATTTCGCGCGGACCGGATTCTGGTAATCCGCGCGGGTGATGGGCCATCGCCCCCTCTGAGTCCGTGGTTTCCCCTCCCCTCCACCGCGGACTGCGGAGGCTCGGCATCATGCGACTCGACCTGACCAGCCATGCGGTTGTGGGCGGCACTCGTCTGCCCGCGCGATCCCTCACGGTAGGTGCCCTCGTGCTCCTGCTGCTGTGGGGCACTGCGTCGGTTGCCGTG
>VFYY01000108.1 GCA_016871375.1 Acidimicrobiia bacterium | reverse complement strand
AGCGGAAAGATGCGCTCGACGCCCTGGCCGAACGACACCTTGCGGACCGTGAACGAGGCGCGCGCGCCGCCGCGGTGCAGCCCGATCACGATGCCCTCGAAGATCTGGATGCGTTCCTTGTCGCCCTCGCGCACCTTCACGTGCACGCGCACGGTGTCGCCAGACTTCATGTCGGGCCGGGTCGTCAACTGCGACTTCTCGACCAGGTCAATCGCGCTCATTGTTCGTCTCCTTGCGAATCTCGTCGAGGAGCGCCCGCTCCTCGTCATCCAGCGCCGCCGTGTTGAGCATCTCCGGCCTGCGCTCCAGCGTCCGCGCCAGCGCCGCCTTCTTCCGCCACCGCCGCACGTCCGCGTGATGCCCCGAGAGCAGCACGTCCGGCACTCGCTGCCCGGCGAACTCCGCCGGGCGCGTGTAATGCGGGTAGTCCAGCAGCCCGCGCGTGAACGAGTCCTCCGCCACCGACTGCTCGTCGCCGACGACGCCCGGAATCAGGCGGCTGATCGCGTCCACCACCACCAGCGCCGCCACCTCGCCGCCGCTCAGCACGTAGTCGCCGATGGACAGCTCCTCGGTCGCCACGCCGGTCCGGACGCGCTCGTCCATCCCCTCATATCGGCCGCACAGCAGCACGACATGCTTCAGCCGGGTCATGCGGACCGCCTCGGCCTGCGTGAACGTCCGGCCGGTCGGCGTCAGCAGCACCACCGCGTCCGGGACGCCCCGCCGCGCCCGGATGTCCTCCACCGCGCGCGCCAGCGGCTCCGGCTTCATCACCATCCCCGGCCCGCCGCCATACGGCACGTCGTCCACCGAGCGGTGCCGATCCGTCGTGTAGTCCCGGAGATCGTGCACCTGCACGTCGAGCAGCCCGCCCTCGATCCCGCGACCGACGACCCCTTCCGCGAGGCCCGCCTGGACCATCCGCGGAAAGATCGTGACGATGTCGAACTTCATCGCTGCCGACGGCCGGCTGCCGGCAGCCGGCTGCGCTTCGTCTCGTTCAACTCCAGCAGCCCGTCCGGCGGATCGATGCGGATCCGCTTGCCCGGCACATCCACGTCCACGCAGATGTCCACGGCAAAGGGGATCTGAATCTCGCCGCGCGTGCCGTCCACCACGAGCCGCGTCCCGCCGGCGCCGCCTTCCACTTTCGCGACGGCGCCGACGCGCGCGCCGTCAACCGTTTCCACCATGCAGCCCACGAGCTGATGCTGGTAGTACTGCCCCGCCTCGAGCGGCTGCAGGGTGTCTTCCGGCACCCGCAGCTCCTGGCCGGCGAGCGGCTCGACCTCGTCGATCGTCGCCAGCCCTTCGAACGCGATCACCGGGCGTCCCTGCTGGAACCGCACGGCGCTGATCGTCAGCGTCCGCTCCGCGCCGTCCGACCGCGTCCACAGCACGGAACCGACCTTGAAGCGCGCGTGCGGAAAATCCGTTTCCGGGTTGACGATCACGTGCCCCTTGAGACCATGCGTGCGGGCTATTCGCCCGACGAGAACCATGCTGTCCCAATCAGCCATCGTCAACTCCCAACTCCCACACTCCAAGTCCCAAGCGTCTTGGGAGTTGGGCGTTGGCAGTTGGGCGTTAGTCGCGAATGTCCAGACTCGCCCGCTTGCCGTGCTTGTCCGCCGTCACCTGCAGCAGCGTGCGCAGCGCCGCGGCGGTGCGCCCCTGCCGGCCGATGATCTTCCCCATGTCGCCAGGCGCCGTCCGCAGCTCCAGCACGGTACTGCCGCGCCGCTCGCTCTCGGTGACGACCACCGCGTCGGGATGATCCACCAGCCCGCGCGCCACCACCTCGACGACGGCGCGCAGCGGACCTGCCCCGAGCGGCGTCGAGGGGTTGGCGCTCACTGCGCGGCCGGCCTGCCCGCCGAAGCCTCGGCGGAGGTGGGCGCTTCCACCTGCGCCGACAGGTCCTTCGTCAGGTGCTTGCCGAGCAGCGTGCGCACCGAGTCCGACGGGCGCGCCCCCTTCTTCAGCCAGTGCTCGATGCGCGCCTTGTTCAGCTCGACCGCCGCCGGCTTGTTGCGCGGATTGTACGTGCCGACGTTCTCGACGAAGTTGCTGTTCTGCGCCGAGCGCGCCTCGGTGACCACCACGCGGAAGTAGGGCTTCTTCGTCGAGCCCGCTCTCCGCAAACGAATCGAAAGCATCTGCTACCTCGTTTTTATCAGCCCCCAGGGGCCGCCCTTCTTCCGCTTCTTCCCGCCGGGCGCCGCGAACCCGCCCTGCTTCGGCATCCGCATGCCCCTGGCCAGCGCCGCCGGGCCGCCCTGGCCGATCATCTGCAGCACCCGGCGCATCTCGGTGAACTGCTTGAGCAGCCGGTTCACCTCGTCCACCCCGGTGCCGCTGCCGGCCGCGATCCGCCTGCGGCGGCTCCCGTTGATGATCGACGGGTCGCGCCGCTCGTCGGGCGTCATCGAGCAGATGATCGCCTCGACGCGTCCCATCTGCTTCTCGTCCGGCTTGTTCTCCGCCAGCTCCTTGAGATTGCCCATCCCGGGAATCATCCCGATGATGCTCTCGAGCGGGCCCATCTTCCGGATCGTGCGCAGCTGCTTCCGGAAGTCGTCCAGCGTGAACGTGTTCTTCCGGAACTTCTCCTCGAGCTCCTCGGCCTCGTCCTGGTCGATGGCCTGCTCGGCCTTCTCGATGAGCGACAGCACGTCGCCCATCCCGAGCATGCGCGAGACGATGCGGTCGGGGTGGAACAGCTCGAGATCCTCGAGCCGCTCGCCGCTCCCGACGAACGCGATCGGCACGCCGACGACGGAGACCACCGAGAGCGCGGCGCCGCCGCGCGCGTCGCCATCGAGCTTGGTGAGCACGACGCCGGTGACGCCCACGCGGTGGTTGAACTCGCCCGCGCTCTTGATCGCGTCCTGCCCCGTCATCGCGTCCGCGACGTAGAGCAGGTCGGACGGCGTCACCGCATCCTTGATGCGCTGCAGCTCGTCCATCAGGTCGTCGTCGATGTGCAGGCGCCCCGCCGTGTCGACGATGACCGTGTCGAACCCCTTGGCCTTCGCGTCGGCGACGGCGCCGCTGGCGCGCGCCACCGGGTCCATCGTCTCCGGCGCGTAGACCGGAATCTCCGACTGCTCGCCCAGCACCGACAGCTGCTGAATCGCCGCCGGCCGCCGCACGTCGGTGGACACCATCACAGGGTGCTTTCCCTGCCGACGCAGCCAGGTCGCCAGCTTGCCCGACGTGGTCGTCTTGCCCGAGCCCTGCAGGCCGAGCAGCAGCACCACCCGCGGCAGCGGCGCGTGCTTCGTCAGGCCGCCTTCCGTCCCGCCGAAGAGCGCCAGCAGCTCGTCGCGGACGATCCTGATGACCTGCTGCCCCGGCGTCAGGCTCCTGAGCACCGACTGGTCCATCGCGCGATCGCGGACGCGGTCGATGAACGCCTTGACGACCTTGAAGTTGACGTCGGCCTCGAGCAGCGCGAGCCGAATCTCGCGCAGCGCGGTCTCGACGTGCTCGGGCGTCAGCCGCACCTCGCCGCGCAACGACGTGAAGGCGCCTTGAATGCGGGTGCTGAGCGACTCGAACATGCGGACCTAGGCCGACCGTAACCCCAACCGGGACAAACTCTTATTCTACACCGACGAGAGCTTGTGGCCCAGCTTGTCCTTCTTGGTCTTGAGGTATTTCCGGGTCGATTCGGAGGCCGGAATCTCCAGCGGGACCGCATCGGAAATGGCCAGCCCGTAGCCCTGGAGACCGACGAATTTCCGCGGGTTGTTGGTGAGGAGCCGCATCGTGTGGATCCCCAGATCGCTCAGGATCTGGGCGCCGATGCCGTAATCGCGCTGATCGGGCTTGAAGCCGAGGCGCTCGTTGGCCTCGACGGTATCCAGCCCCTGGTCCTGCAGCTCGTACGCGCGCAGCTTGTTCGCCAGGCCGATGCCGCGCCCTTCCTGGTTCAAGTACAACAGGACGCCCCGCCCTTCCTCGGCAATCCGGGCCAGCGCGGCTTCGAGCTGTGCGCCGCAGTCGCAGCGCGAGGAGTGGAACACGTCGCCGGTCAGGCACTTGGAGTGGACGCGGACGAGGACGTCCTGGCCGTCGCCGATATCGCCGCGCACGAGCGCGACGTGCGTCTCGCTGTCGATGATGTTCTCGTAGGCGTAGATCCGGAACGCGCCGTGGTCGGTCGGGAGCTCCGCGGCGGCAATGCGCTTCACGAGCCGCTCGGTCCGCATGCGGTACTGAATCAGGTCCGCAATCGTGATCATGAGCAGGCCGTGCTTCTTCGCGAACCTCGTCAGCTCCGGCACGCGCGCCATCGTGCCGTCGTCGTTCATGATTTCGCAGATGACGCCGGCGGGATAGAGCCCGGCCATGCGCGCGAGATCGACCGCCGCCTCCGTCTGCCCCGCGCGCACCATGACGCCGCCGTCGCGCGCGCGCAGCGGCGACACGTGTCCGGGACGCGCGAGATCGGCCGGCGTCGTCTCGGGATCGAGCGCCGCCAGGATCGTGGCGGCGCGGTCGGCGGCTGAGATGCCGGTGCCGCCCCGCTTCCAGTCGATGGGCACGCAGAACGCGGTGCCGAACGCCGTGGTGTTGGAGTTGACCGCGAGCGGAATCTCGAGCGCGTCGAGGCGGTCGCCGAGCATGGACAGGCAGATCTGCCCCCGCCCGTGCTTGGCCATGAAGTTGATCGCCGCCGGCGTGATCTTCTCGGCGGCAACCGTCAGGTCGCCCTCGTTCTCGCGGTCCTCGTCGTCAACGACGATGATCATGCGGCCGGCGCGGATCGCCTCCACCGCGTC
The DNA here is from genome assembly GCA_016871375.1 of Acidimicrobiia bacterium. GTDB lineage: Bacteria > Acidobacteriota > Vicinamibacteria > Vicinamibacterales > UBA2999 > VFYY01. The sequence continues at coordinate 10,324 of VFYY01000108.1, read as the reverse complement.
CTCGATGGTCGCGAACGGGCCGCGGCGCCGGGCGCCCTTGGCGATGCGAATCCTGCCGCTCTTGGTCGTGCTCATTTCATCGTCTGGGCCGCCTTCAGGCGGCCCGTCTCGGACAGCTCCAGGGCTCTCGCCACGTACTTGCCGATGATGTCGCATTCCAGGTTCACGCGGTCACCGACGCGCAGCGCGCGCATGCTGGTGTGCTCCCACGTGAACGGCACGATCATCACGTCGAACTTCGTCTCCCCGAGTCCCGCCAGCGTCAGGCTCACGCCGTCCACCGCGATCGACCCCTTGCGCACCATCAGCGGGGCGAGCGCGGGCGGGTACGACACCGTGAACCACCGCGCGTCGCCCTCGGTGCGGATCTCGTCGATCGTGCCCATGCCGTCGACGTGACCCTGCACGAAGTGTCCTCCCACGCGGCCGTCGGCCTTGAGCGGCCGCTCGAGGTTCAGGGCCTGCTCATGGCGCAGCGCGCCGAGCGTCGTGATGCGCGCGGTTTCGGGACCGACGTCCGCGTGCACCTCCCCGCCTTCGGCGACGATCACCGTGAGGCAGACGCCGTTCACCGCCAGGCTGTCCCCCGCGGCCAGCCCGGGCGCGAGCTCCGTGCGGATGCAGACGCGCAGTCCGCCGCCGCCGACGCCCTTCGCCTCGGCCACGCGGCCCACTGCCTCAATGAGGCCGGTGAACATAGCCCTCGATCAACACATCCGGTCCGAGCGGCACGACCCGCGGCTCCACCAGCGTGGCGGGCGAGAGCGATCGGCCGTCGAGCAGCGAGACCCCGTCCGGGCCGAGCATCGCCGGGGTGACGTAGACGTGCACGTAGTCGATCACGTCCTCGTCCCACGCCGCCTGGTGCACGGTCGGCCCCCCCTCGAGGAGCACGGACTGAATCTCGAACGCCGTCAGCGCGCGCAGCGCGGCGCCGATGCCCGGCGCGTCGACCGCCACAATCGTCGCGCCGCCGCGCTCGAGCGCCCGGACACGATCGACCTCGCGCGCGCGTGCTTCAGGCGACGTGAGTATTATCACCGGACCCGCGGCGAGGGTCGAGAAGAGGCGCGCGCCCGGCGGCGTCCGCAGGCGGCGATCCAGCACGACCCGCGTGAGCGGACGCTCGCGGAACACCTGGCGCGCGGTCAGCAGCGGGTCGTCCACGAGCAGCGTCTCCGAGCCGATCGCAATCGCATCGACCTGCGCGCGGTGGTAGTGGGCGTGCCGCATCGCGGGCGCCGACGTGAGCTGCGTCCGCTCGCCGGCGGCGGCGGCGACCCGGCCGTCCAGGCTCATCGCGGCTTTCAGGATCACGAACGGACGTCCCTCGCGGACCGTCGTCAGGAACGGCTGGTTGAGGCGCGCGGCTTCCTCGCGCTCGACGCCGGTGTCCACGGCAATGCCCGCCTGGCGCAGCAGTTCGAACCCGCGGCCACGGACGAGCGGAAACGGATCCTCCATCGCGGCCACGACCCGCGCGATGCCGGCGGCGATGATGCGATCGGTGCAGGGGCCGGTCCGTCCCGTGTGCGCGCACGGCTCCAGCGTGCAGTAGAGCGTGGCGCCGCGCGCCCGATCTCCCGCCTCTTCGAGCGCGAACACCTCCGCATGCGGCTCGCCGGCGCGCTCGTGCGCGCCGTCTCCCACGACGACGCCGTCAGGCGTGACGACGCAGGCGCCGACGACGGGGTTGGGCGTGGTGCGGCCGAGACCGCGGCGGGCGTGAGCGATCGCGCGCCGCATCCACCGCGAGTCCGCCTCCGCCGCGTCGCGGCTACGGCGAGACACGTCCTCTACCACTTCTGCTGGAAGAGCGCGTCCACGTACTCCCGCGCGGAGAACGGGATCAGGTCGTCGATCCCCTCGCCCACGCCGACGTAGCGGATCGGCAGCTTGAGATCGTGCGCAATGGCCACCGCGATGCCGCCCTTGGCCGTGCCATCGAGCTTGGTGAGCACGATGCCCGTCACGCCGGCGACGTTGGTGAACTCGCGTGCCTGTGCGAGCCCGTTCTGGCCGACGGTGGCGTCGAGCACGAGCAGCACTTCGTGCGGCGCACCCTCCGCGGCGCGGCCCGCCACGCGGCGGATCTTCTCGAGCTCGTTCATCAGATTCACGCGCGTGTGCAGGCGGCCGGCCGTGTCCACGAGGATCGGATCGCGGCCCTTCGTCTTCCCCGACTGGATCGCATCGAACACGACCGCCGCGGGGTCGGACCCTTCCTGCGCGCGCACGATGTCCACGTCGGCGCGCTTCGCCCAGATCTCGAGCTGCTCCACCGCGGCGGCGCGGAACGTATCGGCCGCGCACACGAGCGGGCGCTTGCCGGATGCCTTCAGCAGGTTCGCCAGCTTGCCGATCGTCGTCGTCTTGCCGGTGCCGTTGACGCCGACGATCAACGTGACGTGCGGCTGGTGTCCGTTGGATGGCGCGGGACTCGAATCAACCGCGTCGAAGATGTTCCGGATCTCCGCCTTGACGAGCTCGCGGAGGCTCTCGCCGCGGCGCGCGCGATCGCGTACGGCGGTGACGATGCGCCCGGTGGCGGCCACGCCGACGTCGGCGGACAGGAGCAGCTCTTCGAGCGCCTCGATCGTGTCGACGTCGATGGCCTTCGCCTGCGCCTCCGGCCTGTCGGCGCGCTGGACGATCTCCTCGAACCGGTCGACGATCTGCTGTGTCGTGCGGCTGAGCCCGTCTCTCAGCCGATCAAGAAATCCCAAATCCCAACCCCAAATCCCAAACCCCAAACCCCAAATCCCAAATCCCAAGCCGCAATCCCAGGCCGCAAATCACAAATCGCAAATCACAAATCGCAACTCACAACTCCCATTATCCGGCTTCCGCGCGCTGAGGCCGGAGCATCAGGTCGTACAGAGCCGTTCGCGCGTCCTTGCGGCCGGCGAGGAGCTCGGCGACCTGTGAGGCGATGGGCAGCTCCACGCCGTTGCGGGCACCGAGGGCCAGCGCCGCCTCGGTGGTGCGGACGCCTTCGGCGACCATCTTCATGCCGCAGAGGATGTCGCCGAGCGACCGGTTCGAGGCCAGCTCGACGCCGACGTGGCGGTTCCGGCTCAGCGACCCGTTGCAGGTCAGCACCAGATCGCCGAGGCCGGCCAGGCCGGAGAGCGTTTCCCGCCGTGCGCCCAGCGCGCACGCCAGACGCGCGATCTCCGCCAGCCCTCGCGTAATCAGGCCGGCCAGCGCGCTGTCGCCGAGCGACAGCCCTTCCGCCACGCCCGCCGCGATCGCGATCACGTTCTTCAGCGCGCCGCCAATCTCGACGCCGACGACGTCGCTGGTGCCGTAGAGGCGGAAGTAGTTCGCTCGGAAGTCGTTCTGCACCTGCTCGACGACGGCCGCGTCGCGCGAGGCGACGGAGACCGCGGTCGGGAGCTGGCGCGCAAGCTCGGCCGCGAAGCTGGGGCCCGAGAGCACGGCCACCTTCCTGTGCCCGCCGAGCTCCTGCTCGACGATCTCCGAGATGCGGAACAAGGTGTCCTGTTCGAGCCCCTTCGTGGCGCTGATGATCGCGGCGCCCTCCGGCATGAAGGGCTTCGCGCGCGAGAGAATCTCGCGCGTGCCGTGCGACGGGACGGCAGACACCACCGACTCGACGCCGTGCAGCGCTTCCTGCAGGTCGTGGGTGACCGTCAGGCCCTCGGGAAACGTGACGTCGGGCAGGTAGACCGCGTTCGCGCGCCGCCGGCGCATCTCAGCGACGAGCGCCGCGTCGCGCGCCCACAGCCGCGCGTCGTGCCCGGCGCGCGCGAGGTGCACCGCGAGCGCCGTTCCCCATCCACCGCCGCCGAGCACCGCAATCCGGCGCGCAGCCATCTACAACCGTTGACCCACGCGCCGCTCGGTGCCAGCCAGGACGCGCGCGAGGTTGGCGCGATGACGATGGATGATGATGGCCGCGGCCAGCGCTGCGCCCACGATGACGGGCGGAGGCGCCTCGGTGCCGGCAGCCACCGCGCCCAGCGTGATCGCCGCCGCCATCGACCCGACCGACACGTACTTCGTCGTCCACACCGCGATCACGAACATGGCGGCTGCGGCGGCCAGGGCGATCGGCGCCAGCACGCCGAACACGCCCGCCGCCGTGGCGACCCCCTTGCCACCGCGGAACCCGAGCCATACCGGGTACACGTGGCCGACGATCGCGGCCAGCCCCGCCGCGACCGGAGTCGCCGGCCCCGCGGTCAGGCGCTGCGCGACCAGGACCGCGAGCGCGCCCTTCAGCGCGTCGAGGCACATCGCGACGATGCCGTCGGCGACGCCGCTCGTCCGCATCACGTTCGCCGCGCCGACGTTGCCGCTGCCGGCCGTGCGCAGATCGACGCCATGCCGCCGCGCGAGAAACCACGCGAACGGGATCGAGCCCGCGACATAACCCAGTGCAACGGCGACGAGTGCTTCCATCTATCCACGCAGCGCGGTCTGCTGAAGCGCCACATAGGTCGGGCCCTTCGGCGACAACCGGCTCTCGAACAGTGTAATCGCGTCCACGCGCGTCGTGGCGAACGCCGGCTCGGTGTAGCCCTCGAGCAGGCTCCGCGCGCGCAGGCCGCCGGCCTCCTTGACGCGGGCCAGCGTCAGGTGCGGGCGATAGGCGCGCTCCTCGCGCGGGATGCCGCGCGCCTCGAGCCGCCGGCTGACCTCCTGTTCGACGGCGGAGAGCGCGTCGACACCGCCCGCAAGGCCGGCCCACACCACGCGCAGCCGGCCGCTCGGCGGAAACGCGCCGACACCGCGGACGGTGACCTCGAACGGCGGCACGGCGATTGGCGGCGCGAGCGCGTTCGTGATCGCCTGCGCCTTCTCGTCGTCCACGTGTCCGATGAAACGCACGGTGATGTGCGCGCGGTCGGAACCGACCCAGGTGATGCGCGCGCGCGGCGCCAGCGTGGCTGCACGCGCGCGCAGCTCGTCGCTCACGCGGGCGAGGGCATCGGCCACGGCAGGGCCGACCTCCACCCCGGTGAACAGCCTCACCCGGTCTCCCGGAACGCCTTAACGGCGTTCCTCACTGAAGGAGCATGCGCCGCACCATGTCGAGCGCCGCCTGCGACGCCTGGAACTTGACCATCTCGCGCTCGCCGACGAAGCGGAAGAGCCGCGAGCGCGTCGCCGCGGCCGTGGCTGCCGCGATGGCAACCGTCCCGACGGGCTTCTCGGGCGACCCGCCGCCGGGTCCGGCGATGCCCGTCACGCCCACGCCGATGTCCACCTTCGCCCGCGTGCGGATGCCGGTCGCCATCGCCACCGCCACCGGCTCGCTCACCGCGCCGTGCTGATCGATGAGCGCCTGCGGCACGCCGAGCAGCGACACCTTCGCGTCGTTCGCGTAGGCGACCACCGCCCGATCCACGTACTGCGAGCTCCCCGGGACGTCCGTGAGCCTCGAGGTCACGAGGCCGCCCGTGCACGACTCGGCGACCGCGACCCGCAGTGCGCGCGCCACGAGCAGATCGCCCAGTACCGCTTCGAGCGGACGGCCATCCGTGCTGTAGACGTCGAGCCCGAGCACGCCGCTCACGTCGCGGGTGGCTTCCCCGAGGACCGCCGCGACCGTCTCGTGCGAGCCCGCCCGCGCGGAGAGATGCAGCTCGATCTGTCCGAGCGACGCCAGGATCGTCGCCGAGATCGGCGTGGCCATCGCCGTCCACTCCGCATACAGCGACCGGACCGCCTCCTCGGTATGCGACTCGCTGCGTCCGGTGATGCGAATCACGCGCCGTCCCAGCACCTGGTGACCGGTCCGCGCCTTGAGCGGACCCTGCACCAGCCGCTCCATCATCGGCTTCAGCTCGCGCGGCGGTCCCGGGAGCAGCGCGACCGCCCGCGCTCCGTCCTCGATCCACAGGCCCGGCGCGGTCCCGTTCGTGTTGTCGAGGACCAGGGCGCCAACGGGGACCATCGCCTGCCGCCGGTTGATCTCCGGCATCTGCATGCCGCGCGACTCGAACCGCTTGCGGATACGCGCGGTGATCGACTCGTCCTCGAGCAGCGCGCGCCGCATCACGCCGGCCACGACCTCGCGCGTCACATCGTCATCGGTGGGACCCAGCCCTCCGCAGCAGATCACGACGTCCACCCGCCCGAGCGCGTGGCGCAGCACGGTGGCGAGCTCATCGCGGTCGTCGCCCACGATCGTCTTGAACGCCACCTCGACGCCGAGGAGGTTGAGCTGCTCGGTGATGAAGAGCGAGTTGGTGTCGACGCGCGACGGCGTGAGCAGCTCGCTGCCGACGGCGAGGATCGCCGCGCGGTTCACGTGGTGAACCAGCCGGGCATCAGGACGATGCACCCGCGCATCGCGAGATTCCCGTAGATCGCCGCCATCCCATCGTCCGCCATGACGCCCAGGCCGCCGGGCAGCTTCTCGAACTGCGCGGACGGCCACGGCTTGACGACGTCGAGGACGCGGAAGATGAAGAAGCCCAGGAGTGCCCCGGCGGTGTTGACGGGCAGCAGCGCCAGCGTGATCAGCATGCCGACGACCTCGTCCAGGACGACCGGCCCGGGATCGGTGCCACCGAAATGGTGCTCGGCGACGGTGCCGCTCCAGATGCCGATCGCGAACAGGAGCACGATCGCGGCCAGCTCCGCCGCGACGGAGCCGGTGCTGCGGACGGCGAAGAAGACGACGAGGCCCGCCGCCGAGCCGAACGTACCCGGCGCCACCGGGACGTACCCAAGGTAGCCGCACGTGGCAATGAAGATGCCGGCGTGTTTCATGCGGGCGCGACGGGGATCAGGCGGAGTGCAGGTCGACGACGCGCGTATGGGCCAGGTGATCGTGCAACGCGCGCCCTCCGGGTCCGACGAGCGCCGGCAGAAACCCGAGACCGAGCACCACGGTGGACACCGTCCCCGCGAGCGTGCGGCGAATCGCGCACGCGCCATCCACGGCGCCGCCCTCGTCGGTGACCACGCGCAGGCCCATCGCCATCTTCCCGATCGTCTGGCCGCCAATCGCCGTGAACGCGCAGAAGTACGCGACCTTGAGCAGCACGAGGAACGTCGCCAGCGGCGCGAGCGGCAGCAGCGTCCAGCCGGTGATGTCGAGCTGCGCCATCCGCAGCGTCAGGTAGACGACGGCGATGTCGATGCCGGCGAGGATGAGGTGATCCAGTGCCGCCGCGGCCAGCCGCGCGCCTGCCGGGCCTGGCGCGGCGCCGCTGAAGTTCACCGCACGCACGGGCGCGCGCTCGGCGACAGGCGCGGGCGCCTCTTCCTCGATCTCGGCGAACTGCAGCGCCGGTTCCGCCGACCTCACGCGCGGCGCAGGCTTCGGCACCGCGCGCAGCCGCGGAGTGTCGGGCGTCCTGCGGACCGCGAGCGGAGGACGCGGCGTGGCCGGCAGCTTGATCAGCGGCGCGTCGTCGGCCTCGTACAGCGGCAGCGCGACAGGCGTCGGGGGCACGGGCAGGGGTTCGGGCGCCAGCGCCTCTGGCGTCATCGCCGTCCCGAGCGCACGATCGACGGCGTCGGTCCACTCGGGAGTCGTCGTCGGCGCATGTGCGGTCACGGGGACTGACAGGGTCAGGTCGAGGTCGGCGTCGTCTGGCGGGGAATGATCGATGAGGGAAAAATCGTAGCCGCAATTCCTGCAACGATCGCCGGTCTCGAATCCGAGATAGTTGCACTTGGGGCACTTCATCGAGTGATGCCTCCCTCCCCCGGCGGGCCGGTGGCGATGCCCGCGGCCACGAGTTGTTCGCGCTGAATCTCAGCGCGGAGGCGATCGGCCTCCGCCCGGAACGGGTCGGCCAGGTCGATGGTGTCGAGCGCGCGAAGCGCGTCGCGCAGCCGGCCGTCGGCGCGCAGCGCATGCGCGCGGGCGATGGCCGCCTCCGAGGCGCGCACGACGGGAAGCGGCTCGAGCACGGGCGCCACCGCGGCCGGCGGCGGCGCGGACTCGAACTCGGACAGCCACGTGCCGATCGGCAGGCCGCCAATCAGCATCACAATCGCGACGACGGCAGCGCCGGCGCCTGCAGCCAGCCACCGCATGCGCCGCGGCGCCGTGGTGATGCGTGGACGGACAACGGATCGGCGCGGCGGCGCGGCCGTGACGGGGACGTCGCTCACCGTCACGCGTGCGTCCAGGCCAGGCGAGCCGGTGCCATGTGAGGCGATGCCATGTGAGGCGATGCCATGTGAGGCGATGCGGTGCAGCCGCTCCAGGAACACGTGCGCCGTGTCGCTGCCGTGCTGCGCGGCGCGCGTCAGCATGTCGCGCGCCGTTTCCATGTTGCCGCTGTTGTACGCGTCGACGCCGGTGTGGACCAGCTCCTCGAGCTCGCGCTGCCGCTCGGCCATCGCGCTGCGCGCGCGCTCGATGTAGGCGCGGGCGCGATCGTGGTGACGCTCGAGAAACGTGACGCGCGTCCAGACGCTGATCGCGCGCTCGTACTCACCCGCGAAATAGTGATCCAGCCCTGAGAGAAGAAGCTGCTCGATCCGCGCTTCGCGGTCGGCGTCACCCGATAGACCCGGGGCATGCCCGGACTGGGTCGGCAACGGTTCGGACATTACTGCGGCGAAGCGATTATCGGGCAAAACCCCGTTCTGGTCAACGAATTACGGTAGGCTATGGCTCTCCATGGCGGTCATCGAATCGGTTCCCAACGTCAGTGAGGGGCGGCGTCCGGAGGTGGTCGAAGCCCTGGCGGCGGCGGTCCGCGGCGTGTCCGGTGTCCGGCTGCTCGATTACTCGTCCGACGCCTCCCACAACCGATCCGTGTTCACGATGGCGGGCGATGCCGCGCCGCTGAAGGACGCGATCCTCGCGCTGTTCGAGGCGGCGACGACGCACATCGACCTGCGGTCGCACTCCGGAGAGCACCCGCGGCTGGGCGCCGTGGACGTCGTCCCCTTCATCCCGATCGAGGGCGCCTCGATGGGCGACTGCGTCGCGCTGGCCAAGGACACGGCGGCGGCGGTGGCGGCGCGGTTCACGGTGCCCGTCTATCTCTACGAGGAAGCGTCGACGAATCCGGCGCGCAGGAACCTCGAAGACATCCGTCGCGGCGAGTTCGAGGGCCTTGCCGCCAAGATGCAGATGCCCGGCTGGGCGCCGGACTTCGGGCCCTCGTCGCCGCACCCGAGCGCCGGCGCGTCCGTCATCGGCGCGCGGATGCCGCTCATCGCCTACAACATCAACCTGGCCACCGACCGGCTGGACGTGGCGAAGAAGATCGCGGCCGCCGTGCGGCACAGCAGCGGCGGCTTCCGGTTCGTGAAGGCGATGGGCATTCCGCTCGCCGACCGCGGCATCGTCCAGGTGTCGATGAACCTGACCGATTACGAGAAGACGCCGGTGTTCCGGGTCTTCGAGGCCGTCAAGCGCGAGGCCGAGCGCTACGGCGTGCAGATCCTGGAGAGCGAGATCATCGGGCTCGTGCCGTCGGCGGCGCTGACGGCGACTGCTGCGCATTTCCTGCAGCTGGAACGTTTCACGTCAGATCAAATACTGGAAACCAAGTTGCGGTAGGGTCGACGCATGCGTCGACCGAGCGGGCGGGGCATGCCCCGCCCCTACGACGCTGATTCTTCGGACGCGCGCGAGGGCGCGATGCCGAAGGCGCGCATCTTGCGGTAGAGGTTGCTGCGCTCGATGCCGAGCGCGTCCGCCGTGCGCGAGATGTTGCCCTGCTGCGCGGCCAGCGCGCGCAGGATGTACTCGCGCTCGAACTGGTCGCGCGCCTCATGGAGGGGCGTGGAGGCGGGCATCTGCGGGCGCGGCTCCGCACCGGGCGCGAGGCTCTGCTCGAGGAACGACAGGTCGCGCGACGAGATGCGGTCGCCGGGCACCATGATCATCAGCCGCTCGACGACGTTGCGCAGCTCGCGGACGTTGCCCGGCCAGCCGTACTGCTGGAGCGCGAGGACGGCGTCGGCCTCGAACGTCTTCGGCCGGCGTCCGTACTCGCGCGCCAGCATGGCCATGAAGTGATCGGCCAGCAGCGGAATGTCCTCCTGCCGGTCGCGGAGCGGCGGCACGAAGATCGGCACCACGTTCAACCGGAAATACAGATCCTCGCGGAACCGGCCGGCACGAATCTCCGCGACGAGGTCCTTGTTGGTGGCCGCCAGCACGCGCGCGTCCACCTTGATGCGCGTCGAGCCGCCGACGGCCTCCATGACCTGCTCCTGCAGGACGCGCAGCACCTTGGCCTGCGTCTTCAGGCTCATGTCGGCGATCTCGTCGAGGAAGATGGTGCCGCCGTGCGCCGCCTCGAACTTGCCGCGCCGGTCGGCCACCGCGCCGGTGAAGGCGCCGCGCACGTGCCCGAACAGCTCGCTCTCG
>VFYY01000107.1 GCA_016871375.1 Acidimicrobiia bacterium | reverse complement strand
TCCTCCCGCTTCCGCTGACGGATAGCCGCGATGCGTTCCTTGAGCGGTACCTCGAGCTGCGCGGCCTGCGCCCTGTAATTGAAATCCGGCAGCGTCACCCGCGGCAGGCTCCTGCCCACCGCGCGCTCGATGGCACGCAGGTCCGGTTCCTCCTCCGGCGACACGAACGTGAACGCCTCGCCGGTCATCTCCGCCCGCCCGGTGCGGCCGACCCGGTGGATGTAGTCCTCGGCCGCCGCGGGCACGTCGAAGTTGATGACGTGGCTCAGCGCCTCGACGTCGATGCCGCGGGCGGCGATGTCGGTGGCCACCAGCACGGGATAGCGTCCGTTCTTGAACCCGGCCAGCGCCTGCGTCCGCTGCGCCTGCGACCGGTTGCCGTGAATGCGCTCGGCGTCGATGCCGCTGCGCACGAGGCTGTCGGCCAGCCGGTTGGCGCGGTGCTTCGTGCGCGTGAAGACGAGCGCCTGCGTCATGATGCCGCGCTTGATCAGCTCGACGAGCAGCATCGGCTTCAGCCCCTGCGGCACCGGATACGCCGCCTGCGTGATGCCCACGGCCGGCGCCGCCTGCCGCTGCAGCGCGATCGTCACCGGGTTCTTGAGCATCTCCGACGCCAGCGCCGCAATCTCCTTCGGCATGGTCGCGCTGAAGAACAGCGTCTGCCGCCTGCTCGGGATGTGCCGGAGGATGCGCTTGATGTCGGGCAGGAACCCCATGTCGAGCATGCGGTCCGCCTCGTCGAGCACGAGATGCTCGAGGCCGCTCAGCGTCGCATACGGGCGCGTGGCGTGATCGAGCAGCCGCCCGGGCGTGGCGACGATGACGTCCACGCCGCTCCGGAACGCGTGCTCCTGCGGTCCCATGCCGACGCCGCCGAAGACAGCCGCTCCGGTCAGCGGCGTGTGCACGGCGAGCGCGTTGAACTCCTCGAGGATCTGCGCCGCCAGCTCGCGCGTCGGCGTCAGGATGAGCGCGCGTGTCGTGCGCCGCGGCTTCTGCATCAGCCGGTGCAGGATCGGCAGCACGAACGCCATCGTCTTGCCGCTGCCGGTCTGCGCACAGGCCAGCAGGTCCCGGCCGTCGAGGGCCGGTGGAATCGCTTCGGCTTGAATGGGGGTCGGGCGGGTGAAGCCAAGCTCCCGGATCCCCCTGAGGAGATCCGGGTGCACGTGAAGGTTCGTGAAGGGCAACGGGTGCGCTGCGCTTACCAGCGCGACTCGCGGCGCTGGCGGCCGCCCCCGAACCCGCCGCCGCCGTTGCCGCGCGGCGTCATCGGCCGCGCTTCGTTCACGGTCAGGTTGCGGCCGCCGAAGGCGTGCCGATCGAGGTCGTTGATCGCCTGCTGCGCCGCCGCGGCGTCCTTCATCTCGACGAAGGCGAAGCCGCGCGCCTGCCCGGTGGCGCGGTCGCGGACGATGTTCACCGACGAGACCGGACCGGACGTCTCGAACAGCGTCTGCAGATCGGACTCGGTGGTCTCGTACGGAAGGTTTCCGACGTAAAGCTTGGTGCTCATGGATCGCTCCTGCGTCCCTGTGGACGCACTATCTCTGATGGCAGGCTCGAGCGGAATGCTCGGCGGAACGCAGGAGAGGCGAGAAGACTCGAATCTGATGCGGAAGGCCTGAAGCGCAGCTGTCAGAAAGGCACTCTCAGTGTAGCACGCCGCCGCCTACCGCGGCGGGCGCGCGGACGAGGTCGTCGGGATCTGGCGCGCGGCGGACGGCTCGATGCGCAAAACCCCGCCATTCTCGTGATCCACGAGCACGTACAGGAGCTCATCGGGGCCCTGCCGGACGTCGCGGATGCGCATCTGCAGCGACCCCAGCAGCGTTTCACGCCGGAGCTCCTCGAGCTTGTCGTTGACGAGGATCCGCTCGAGGCGGCCCGTGCCGGGGATCTCGCCGGTGCGCTGGCCGCCGACGAAGATGTCGCCCGTCCACTTCGCCAGCCTGGTGCCCGTGTAGAACGTCATCCCCGAGAGCGAGATCGACGGCATCCAGTAGACCAGCGGCGACTCGATGCCGTCCTTCGAGAACACCTGCGACTGCCACGGGCCCGTGTAGGTGCGCCCGAGGCTCACGAGCGGCCAGCCGTAATTGGCGCCGGGCTTCAGGATGTTGATCTCGTCGCCGCCGTTCGGCCCCATCTCGTGCTGCCACATCGCACCGGTCGCCGGATGCACGGCCAGCCCGAGCGAGTTGCGATGGCCGAGCGTGAAGACCTCCGGCTTGTGATCGTCCCGGCCGACGAACGGGTTGTCCGCCGGCACGCTGCCGTCGTCGTTCAGGCGCAGCACCTTGCCCGAGTACGTATTCGGATCCTGCGACGAGCTCCCGTTGCCGCCGCTCGGCGTCGTCACATAGAGCTTGCCGTCGCGTCCCCAGGCGAGCCGCGACGGCCCGGCGACCCCGGCGCCGCACGTGAAGATGTCGGTGAGATCGGTGACGGCGGACCCGTCGAAGCGGCCGCGGGCCACCGTCAGCGCGGCCTGCCGCTCGGGGCCGATCGGTTTCAGATACGTGAAGTACACGAAGCGGTTGGACGCGAACTGAGGATGGAGCACGACGTCCATCAGCCCCGAACGTCCCTGAACGCGAACCGCCGGCGTACCGGGAATCGGCTTCGGATCGAGCACGTCCTTGCGGACGATGCGCAGGCGTCCTTCCTTCTCGGTGACCAGCATCGACCCGTCAGGCAGGAACGCCAGGCTCCACGGGTTCACGAGCCCCCGCGCAACGGGGACCACGCGGATGCGCATCACTTCGGCGGTGTCGAACTCGATCGCGTGCGCCGGAATGGGCTGCGGCTCGAATCCGGCGGGCGCCACCGGGATCCCGCCGTCGAACGGAACTGTCTGCTGGGCCGCGGCGGTCCACGGGAGGGCCAGGGACGCGCAGACGACGCCGGCGGCGATCGTCAGGGCATACGCGGGGCGTTCTGAGCGCTGCGTCACTCGAGTCACCTCTGAGGAAAGCTCCAGTATACGAATGCCCGGCTGGTGTGTGTTACTGCCGCACGACGTCGCGCGCGGCGCTCAGCGTGTCGCCGACCTTGCGCGGCGCCGTCTCGCGCAGCATGAGGCCGAGGATCACGCCGACAACCTGTCCGCCGATGGCGAAGAACAGTGTGTACTGGATCCCCGACGACTGCGCGATGCGGCCGGCGATGGCCGGCGCCACGCCGCCGCCGAAGATCTCGCCCGCGCCGATGACGAGGCCCGCCACGGACGCCACCATGCCGATCGGCGCGGACTCGGCGGCGACCGGGCCGGCGAGAATCGCGAGCGCGGCGAAATTGAAGAGCGCCGCGCCGAACAGCAGCGCGAAGAGGAGCCCGAGGCTCTCCGGGCCGGTCTGCGAGAAGAGATACAGGAAGATCGCCGAGACGACGAACGAGAGCAGCGTCGCGGGCTTGCGGCCGATGATGTCCGAGATGGCGGGCAGCGCGAACTGGCCGATGCACCCGCCGAAGCCGATGGCGGAGGTCACGTAGCCCATGTCGGCGATGGAGAGCTTCAGGTAGTCGATGAGGTAGTTCGGCATCATCGCCGCCTGGACGAAGATGCCCGTCATCGCGCACATCAGCGTCAGCATCGCCAGCGGCACGTTGCGGTTGGCGAAGAGGTCCCGGACCGACGGCCGCGGCGCCGGCGTGCCGCTCGTCGTCATCACCCTCGCGGGCTCGCGGATGACGAAGAACATCACGGCGGCGATCACCAGACCGGGGACGCCCACGATCATGAAGACGTTGCGCCACGACGTGACCTGCAGGAGCTGCGTGGCGATGAGCGGACCGAGCGCGAGGCCGAAGAGCGAGATCATGCACTGGAAGACGCCGTTGTTGAGGCCGCGGCGCGTCGGGTGCGAGGCTTCGACCGCGACGGCGACGCCCGTGGACGCGACGGGACCCTCCGCCAGTCCCATGATCGCCCGGATGACCAGCAGGCTGAGGAGCCCGGTCGCCACGCCGCTCAGCGCCGACATCAGCGAGAAGGCGACCACCGCCGGGACGAGCACCTTGCGGCGCCCGAGGCGATCGGACAGGTAGCCCATGCCGAAGGCGGCGATGCCCCAGGCGATGGCGAGGATGCCGACGAGGTTGCCGAGGTCCTCGTAGGTGAGCTGCAGCTCGCCCATCATGCTCGGGAAGAGCACCGGCAGGATGAACCGATCCAGACCCACGAGCCCGAACGCGAGGCTGAGGATCAGGATGATCCGCACCTCGTACGCGGTATCCCACGACGAACCGGTCTTCATGCCGGCCGCCTGTTCAAGGGTTCGACTGGCCCCGGCCCCTCGATTCGGGCGGGACGGCGCCGCGCAGCAGCTCCGGTGAGTTGCCGCCGCGTCCCGAGCCGGGAATGATCTTCCCGTCCGCCCGCGCGACGCTCGCGCTGCTGATGCCGTAGGTGCCCGGCGCCCGCGACGGGTGCCCGCTCACCGTGACGACCTCGCCGGGCGTGAACGTCTTCGCGCTCCAGCCCACCTTGGCCAGGCGGACGGCGCCGACGAACTCGATCGTCCACTCGCGCTTCACGCCCTTCTCGTCGGCCACCTCGACGAAGAGGAACGGGTGCGGGTTGCGGAACTGCCACTTCGTCACCACGCCCTTGATCGACACGTTCCTGTTCATGTCGTAGAACGGCGCCTCGGCGTGGTGGGCGAGGACAGGAGCGGTGAAGACGGCCGTCACGAGCAGGATGAGTGTGCGCATGAGACGACTCCTCAGCGGATCCCGTATTTCAGCTGGTTGACCGGCAGGTACTGAAGCGGCGCGCGCGACTGCTCGGGGTCGCACTCGGGCCAGTCCGCGATCGGATCCGGCGTCGGCTTGAACTGGAACGAGAATGTCACCGGCTCCGTCATCATCAGCTTGTCCTCCATGACGGCTTCGACCGTCAGCGTGTCGCCGGCGCGCGTGTAGCGTTCCGTCACCCGTTTCGAGGTTGACGACGGCACCATCGGCGGCTTGTCCTCGAGCCCGCCCGGATCGAACGTGAACTTCGAGCTCTCCACGACGAGCGTGTTCCCCTCCCAGCGGCCCATCGAGTAGCCCTGCACGCCGTAGTCGCTGGCGGTCGCCTGCCGGTGCCCGTGCCCCTCGAGCCAGATGGTGCGCGTCACCGCGTCCTTCTCGAACCGCTGGATGAGGCGGTCCGGCTGCTGCTCGAAGGAGAAGTTGTAGGGGTCGCCGAGGATGTGCGGGACCGTGGCGGGCACGCAGTCGTACATCGGCGCGAGCGACTCGTCGATGGCCTCACGCAGCGCCAGGCCGCGCTTGTTGAGCGGCAGCTCGCCCGGCGTGGTCGTGCGGCCGTCGCGCGTCCAGACGCCTGCCAGGTTCACGGGCGGAGGCGCGGCGGCCGGCGCCGCCGCGGCGGGGGCTGCCTCGTCGCTGCCCGCGGGGGCGCATCCGACCGCTGCCAGCAGGACGGTCGCGACCACGGTTGCCCGAACCACTCGCCTCATGCTCTGCCTCCACGCGGATTATGCAACAGGCCGGCGACGCGCCGGACGTCCGGCGCCGCGTCGAGCGCCAGCACGGCGTCGATCAGCTGCCGCGCCTGCGGCGCGCCGAGGACCGGCGCCATCAGGTCGCGCGCCTTGTCCACGATCTCCTCGCGCGTCATCGGGTTGCGCACCGTGCCGCGCACCGCCTCGACGCGGTCGCTCAGCGTGGTGCCGTCGGTCAGCGTGACCTCGACGACCGCGACGCGCACGGGCAGCAGGCGCGCGAGATCCGGATCGGGCACGTACTGGATCTTCGCGCGCTCGCGGCGGACGGCGGCGTCGTTCATTCGCGCCGTGTCGTGCGCCGCGGCGAACGACGCGGTGCCGTCGAGCAGCATTACCGCCACCATGTACTGCAGCGAGATGTCCGGGATGTCGCGATTGTTCACGACCGCGCCGACCGTGGGCGCCAGCCGCACGACGACGTTCGTCACCTGCTCGGCCGTGAACGGGCGGCGGGCCCGCAGGTTGGCAATCGCGTCGAGGGGCGCCTGGATCGGCGTGCCGACGCTCCACTTCTTGATGTCGGTGCGCACGACCTCGTAGCGCTCGCCGAGCGCCTCGACCAGCTTCTCCGGCGATCCCGTCGGCGCGTTCACCTGGAAATAGTTGTCCGGCCCCGAGAACACATCGTCCACGCCGGTGAACCCGGAGCGCACGAACATCGCCGCGGTCACGCCGTTGCGCGCCGGCCCGCCTGCGAAGACGAACCCCTTCTCGATGTGATCGGTGTCGCGCTCCCACACGGCGTATCCGGACGCGGATTGCGAGGCGTAGTCGAGCAGCCAACGCATCTGCGTGTCGTTGAGCGAGGCGACGCATCCGGCCGCCGCCGCCGCGCCGAAGGTGCCCGCGATGCTGTGCGTGCTGCGGCGCGTCTCGTTCCTGAACGTCACCGCGCCCAGCGCCATCGTCAGCCGCGGGCCGACGTCGTAGCCGAGCGCGACCGCGCGCAGGAAGTGCCGGCCGCTGATGCCGAGCGCCTCGGCCATCGCCAGCGCCGCGGGGACGACCGCCGCGCCGGGATGCGACTGCGACTCGCCGTGCGAGTCGTCCGTCTCGTCGGAGTGGGCGAGGATGCCGTTCAGGAGCGCGGCATCCATCGCCGACGTCTTGAGGTTCGAGGCGGCAATCGTGGCCACCGCGGGGCCGGGGTTCTCGCGCGCGAACTTCAGCACGGCGCGGCCCGGCACGAGCTCCGCGCCCGACACCATGGCGGCGAGCGTGTCGAGCGTGTGGTGGATGGTTTCGGCCAGCGCCGCAGCCGGCAGCGCGCGGTCCTTTGCCGCCGCCATGTAGGCGCTGAGGCGCGCCATCACCGGCCCCACCTCCGCGCGCAGCCGCGCCGGAAGAAGGAGCGTGCCGAGTGCCAGGCTGCCGCGGGTCAGGAGCGTGCGTCGGTTCATCGGCGGAGCGTGCCCGTGACACCTTCTGGTGAGCAGTTGAACGGCTCCAGCGTGAGGTCGGTCGGCAGGTATTCGTACCTCACGCGCTGGAACGGCTGCGTGAAGAACTCGGGATCGGTCATGTCGATCTCGACGACGAGGCGCTGGCGCGCGGCATCGAAGCGCACGCGCTCGATCGTGTGCAGCGCGGCGGAGTGGAGCAGGCCGCGCGTCGGCTGGCCGGGCTGCTCGACGTACTGATTCAGCACGCCGGCCGGGTAGTTCGCGGTGTCGATCACCAGCGTGTCGCCGTCCATGCGGCCGATCGAGTGGCCGAGTGAGCTGCGCGCGCCGCCGCGCGGGTGCTCCGTCATGTTCATGTGCACCACGCGCCGGGCGTCCATCCACTCCGCCCGCACGACGATGTCGCGGCCCTCGCGCACGATCTCGAGCGGCGTGCCGGGCGCGCCCCAGACGCGGCGGATGCCGACCGGGTCGCAGCGGAAGGTCGGGTCGTCCTTGAACGGGTCGTAACCCGCGACGGCCTTCTGTCCGGCGGGCGTCAGCAGCGCCATCATCGGCTGCGGGCCGCTCGTGCTGCGGTTCGGGATCGGCGCCAGCAGCCACGTGCCGAACATGTCCCTGCGCGCCGCGGCCGTCGGCGCGGGCCGCGCGCCGCGCGGGCCGTTGACGCTCAGGCTCCGGCCGTCGGCCAGATCCACGGTGTCGAAGAAGCACATGTACGGGCTGTGCCGCGACAGCGAACCGGCCACGCGCAGCTTCGTGCCTGCCTTCAACATGTCGGGCCGGATGCCGTTGCGCGTGAGCTGCGTGACGCCGTGCGACTCGCACACGTACTCGCGCGTGCGGCCGTTCTCGTCCAGCGCCGCAATGTGCAGGTAGCTGTGCGGATTCCGCGCCTCGTACTCGGTGACGGTCCCCTCGATGCTGACGCGCTTGCCGGCGTCGAAATGCGGCGCGAAGCTGTGGTGGGCCGAAGCCTGCGCCACGCAGAGCAACGCAAGAAGAAGGGCGGCCCGGGCGGCCATGGTGGGCGTGAGTATACGGCGATCCGCCAGGAGAAGAACGGGAAAGCTATACGCCGACGTCGCCGAGGCTAAAGGGTGTCGTTCGAGCGGGCTCGATCCGGTTGATTGACGCTGGCTTGAGAGGATGGCATCGTCGTCTGATGTTGCCTCGCGTACTTGGCGCAGAGCTATCACCAGCAGACGTACATCTTCCTGCCGCTGCTCAACGAAACCGATCAGTCCCGCGAGGAATTTCTGAAGTTCGCGCCCGTCGTGGCAGGGGGCGAAGCGGAGGTTCTCCACGAGTGTGAGAAACAGATGCGGGGGCGTATCGTCAATGCAGCCGACACGAACACGCAGACGAATGACGAGCGCAGTGCGCTCTTGCACCGCGCGCGGCTGGCGCTCTTCGCCGTCCTGCTGTTCGCGACCATTGCGGGACTCTCATACGTGATCGATCAGGTGCAGTTCTAATGACCAGACCGACGCAGACAACCCCGGCGCCGCAGCCGGCCGCACCCGCGAGTCAAACGCCGACGCTCCCGACCGTTCCGCCCAATCGCGAGATCCGCGAGGGCGACATCCCGACGAGGCGCTAGCGCGGTTTCGACTTCTTCGTAGTGTCCGGCTTTAGCCGGACCACACACGGCGGTGCCGATCAACTTGGTCCGGCTAAAGCCGGACACTACGACGTTTCAGAAACCGCTCTAGCGTGGGCGAGAAGGACGAACCGAAGCCTGCGCCACGCAGAGCAACGCAAAAAGAAGGGCGGCCCGGGCGGCCATGGTGGGCGTGAGTATACGGCGATCCTGGTATATAAGGTGTCCGGTGACCGATCGCCCCGGACTCACACGGCGGCAGGTGCTTCAGGCCGGCATGGGCCTCGTCGCGGCGCCCGCGCTGGCGCAGACGGCCGCGCCCGGCATCCTCACGCTCAGCGACGACCTGTTCGTCGTCAGCCTCCCCGGTGAAGCGAACGTCGTGGCGCACACGAGCGCCGCCGGCGTGCTGCTGGTCGATGGCGCGTCCGCACGAGGCGCGGATGCGCTGATGAAGGCGGTCGCGAGCCTGCCGGGCGGCGGTCAGGTGCACACGCTCTTCAACACGCACTGGCACCCGGAGCAGACCGGCTCGAACGAGCGGCTCGGCAAGGCGGGCCGCACGATCATCGCGCACGAGAACACGCGGCTGTGGCTGACGACCGAGGTGCGGTGGCCGTGGAACGGGCAGCGGTTCGCGCCGCTGCCGAAGGTGGCCCAGCCGAACAGGACCTTCCACTCGACCGGCATGCTCGACTCGGGCATTCGGTACGGGTACATCCCAGACGCCGCGCATACCGACGGCGATCTCTATGTGTACTTCCCGACCCGGAACGTGCTCGCCGTTGGCGACGCGGTCACGGGCGAGGGCTGGCCGGCGGTGGACTGGGTGACCGGCGGCTGGATTGGCGGGATGGTCGGCGGCCTCGAGCGCGTGATGTCGCTGGCGAACGCAGAGACGCGGATCGTGCCCGCCCGCGGGCCGATTCTCGGCCTGGCCGACCTGAAGACACAGTTCGAGATGTATGGCATCCTCTACGAGCGGCTGACCAAGCTGCTCAACAGCGGCCGCAGCCCGGCCGAGGCCGTCGCCGCGCAGCCGGCGAAGGAGTTCGCGGCCCGGTTGGGGAACCCCGACGAGTTCGTCCGCCGCGCGTTCGAAAGTCTCTGGGCGTACCTGTCGCCCGACGCCTGATCGCATGAGAAGTATTGCCCTTGCCGGCGCCCTCTTGACCGCGTCGCTGATCGGTGTCTCTACTGCGCCGGAGGCGCAGCAAGCGAGCCCTGCGCCGCAGAATGCGCCTGCGCCCGCCTCGGACGCTCAGGTTCACCTCGCCACCATGAAGCAGTACTGCGTGGCGTGCCACAACGACCGCATGAAGACCGCCGGCCTCAGCCTCGAAGGGATCACCGCGGACTCCATCGCGCAGCGCGCCGACGTGTTCGAGAAGG
This sequence comes from Acidimicrobiia bacterium, assembly GCA_016871375.1. Lineage (GTDB taxonomy): Bacteria > Acidobacteriota > Vicinamibacteria > Vicinamibacterales > UBA2999 > VFYY01. The sequence continues at coordinate 5,260 of VFYY01000107.1, read as the reverse complement.
CGGTACGCAAGCTGCGCGGGCGCGTGATGCCGCCGCCCGGCGCGCGCCAGCCCGACGGCGCCGCCGTGGACGGGCTCGTCGCCTGGCTCGAGACCTCGCTCGATCGCGCCGCCGGCCAGGCGCACATCTCCGACCGCGTCGTCCTGCATCGCCTCAACCGGAAGGAATACGGGAACGCCGTGCGGGATCTCCTCGGCGTGGAGTTCGACGCCACCGAGGCGCTGCCCGCCGACGACGTCGCGGCGGGGTTCGACAACATCGCGGACGCCCTGCAGGTGTCGCCGTCGTTCATCGAGCAGTACGTGATCGCCGCGCGCGCGGCGGCCGTGAAGGCCGTCGGCCGCCCCGATGCGCGTCCCGGCGGCTGGACGTTCCGCGCCGGGTCCGGCAACCAGCTCACGCACGTGCCCGGCCTGCCGCTCGGCACGCGCGGCGGCATCCTCGCGCGCGTCGATCTCCCCTCCGACGGCGACTACATCGTCGACATCGCGGACATGGCGACCCACATCTGGGGCAACGGGATGGAGTTCGAGAACCCGCTCGTGGTGCTCCTGGACAACAAGGTCGTCTACGAGACGGTGATCGGCGGCGAAGAGGACATGCGGCTCTACGACCAGGTGCAGAACGGCGCGCTCGACCGCGTCAACGAGCGCCTGAAGAACATCCGCTTCTTCGCGACGGCCGGACCGCACCGCATCGGCGTGACGTTCAGGCGCCGCACGTTCGCCGAGTCCGACGACATTCAGCAGATGTTTGCGCCCGGCGGCGGACAGGATCGGCTCTACCGCGTGAACTCCTTCCAGGTGCGGGGGCCCTTCGACCCGAAGGGGCTCAGCCTGACGCCGAGCCGCGAACGGATCTTCACGTGTTACCCGGGTACCGACGCCACGGCCGACGAACAGGCGCGCTGCGCGCGGACGATCATCGCCTCGCTCGCGAAGCGCGCGTATCGGCGGCCGGTCACCGCGGAGGACGTCACCGAGCTGTTCGCGTACTACCAGGACGGCGTCACGCCGGGCGGCTTCGAGGCCGGCGTGCGCAGCGCCGTCACGGGCGTGCTGGCAAGCCCGTTCTTCCTCTATCGCAGCGAGCGCGTGCCGGCGGGCCTGCGCGCCGGCCAGACGTACCCGATCACCGACCTGGAGCTCGCGTCGAAGCTGTCGTTCTTCCTCTGGAACACGATTCCCGACGACGAGCTGCTCCAGGCGGCGATCGACGGCACGCTGAGCGACCGCGGGACGCTCGAGCGCCAGGTGCGCCGCATGCTCGCGGACGGACGGGCGACGACGCTGGCCGGCAACTTCGTGCACCAGTGGCTGGACATGAAGCGGCTCGAGGAGATCGTGCCGGACTCGGCGGTGTTCCCGTATGCCTCGGGCCGGTCGGATCCGCGCGACGACTTCCGCACGGAGCTGACGCTCTTCGCCGACAGCATCTTCAAGGAAGACCGCAGCGTCGTGGACCTGCTGCGCGCGAACCATACGTTCATCAACGAGCGCCTGGCGCTGCACTACGGCATCCCCGACGTGAAGGGCGGCCGCTTCCGCCGCGTCGAGCTCGCGCGGAGCGAGCGGTGGGGGCTGCTCGGCAAGGGCGCGGTGCTGATGGCGGCCGCCTATCCAAACCGCACGTCGCCGGTGCTGCGCGGCGCGTTCGTGCTGAAGCACATCGTCGGCGTGCCGCCGGCCAACCCGCCGGCCGACGTCCCGACGCTCGACGAGAAGGACATCGGCACGACCAAGGCGCTGACCGTGCGCGAGATGATCGCGAAGCACCGGGCGAGCCCGACGTGCGCCGCGTGCCACGCGGTCATGGATCCGCTCGGCCTGGCGCTCGAGAATTTCGACGCCACCGGCATGTGGCGCGACCGCGACCGCTACGCCGGGGCCGCGATCGACGCCTCCGGCGTGCTGCCGGACGGGACGCCGATTAACGGGCCCGACGACCTGCGGGCGGCCCTGCTGCGCCGGCCCGGGCAGTTCGTGCAGACGTTCACGGAGGGGTTGCTCACCTACGCGAGCGGGCGCAAACTTGAGGCCTACGACATGCCCACGGTCCGCCGCATCGTCCGCGGCGCGGCGGCCAGCGACTACAAGTTCTCCAGCCTGGTGCTGGCCGTTGTCGGCAGCGAGCAGTTCCGGATGCGGCGGGTGCCTCAGGCTGCAGCCACGAACTGACGGAGAGAAGCGCGATGTACCTGACGAAGAAGCACGTGTCCCGGCGAACCATCCTGAAGGGCGTCGGCGCCAGCATCGCGCTGCCGCTGCTCGACGCCATGCAGCCGGCGGCCACCGCGTGGGCGCAGACGCCGGCCGGCGCGCCGCCGAAGCGCCTGGCGTTTGTCGGCTTCCCGCACGGCGCCATCATGGACAAGTGGTCGCCGGCGCAGACGGGCGCCAGCTACGAGATGTCGCCGATTCTCGAGCCGCTCGCGCCGTACCGCCAGCACATGACCGTCGTGTCCGGGCTGCGCAACAAGCCGGGTGAGACGCCCGAGCCGCACGGCTACATCGAGATGACGTGGCTGACCTGCGTCAAGCCGTGGGACTTCGGCGTCGCGGGACCCGAGTCGGGCGTGAGCGCGGACCAGATCGCCGCGCGGCACATCGGGCAGGACACGCGACTGCCGTCGCTCGAGCTCGCCACGGCCCCCGGCGCCCGCATCGCCTGGCGCACGCCGACGCAGCCGCTGCCGGATGAACGGAACCCGCGCGCGGTCTTCCAGAAGCTGTTCGGCCAGGGCGACACGCAGGAGGAGCGGGCGGCGATTCTTGCCGAGACCGGCAGCATCCTCGATCGCGTGAAGGCGCAGGCGGCGCGCCTGCAGGCGAGCCTCGGCGTCCGCGACCGGGTGGTGGTGACCGACTACCTGGACTCGGTGCGCGAGATCGAGCGGCGCGTGCAGATGGCCGCCGCGCAGAGCAGCACGTCGCTCGACGTGCCGGACGCGCCGGTGGGCACGCCCAACGACATCACCGAGCACTTCGCGCTGATGTTCGACCTGATGGCGCTGGCGTTCCAGGCCGACATCACGCGCGTCATCACGTTCTCGATGGACCGCGAAGCGAGCATGCGGACCTACACCAACCTCGGCATCGCCGAGGCGTTCCACCCGCTGTCGCACCACGGCAACAACGCGCAGAAGATGGAGCGGCTGGTCCAGATCCAGAAGTACCACACGCAGGTGTTCGCGAAGTTCGTGGATCGGCTGTCGAAGGCGAAGGAAGGCGCCGGCACCGTGCTGGATCACGCGACGATCCTCTACGGCAGCAACATGAGCAACAGCGACAAGCACAACAACGATCCGCTGCCGGCGGCGATCCTCGGGCACGCCAACGGCCGCATCAAGGGCGGCCAGCACGTGAAGTACCCACAGGACTCGCGCTTCGCGGATCTGCTCGTCACGCTGTTCGACCGCAACAACATCCCCGTCAGCAAGATCGGCGACAGCGGCGGCGTCCTGTCCGAGGTGTAGATGCGCGCGTTCCTGGCAGCGGCACTGATCGCCGTCGCCGTGTGCGCGACGGTGGTGGCGGCGGAACCGACCCTGCTCGAGGCCGTGGAGCAGGGCGACCGCGCCACCGCGCTGCGCCTGCTCGCCAGGGGCGCCAACCCGAACACGCCCGGCCCCGACGGCACCACGCCGGTGATGTGGGCCGCCGCCAACGGCGACGCCGAGCTCGTGCGCGCGCTGATCACGTCCGGCGCCGACGTCACGCGCAAGAACCACTTCGGCACCAACGCAATCACCGAAGCCGCCATCATCGGCTCGGCGCCCGTCATCGACGCGCTGCTCAGGGCCGGCGCGGACCCCAACACGAGGAACCTGGAGGGCGAGACCCCGCTCATGGCGGTCGCGCGCAGCGGCAACGTCGAGGCCGGCAAGCGCCTGCTCGACGCGCGCGCCGACGTCAACGCGAAGGAAGGCTTCGGGCAGCAGACGGCCATCATGTGGGCGGCGGCGCGCGGGCAGGCCGAGATGGTCAAGCTCCTCGCCTCGCGGGGCGCCGACGTCAACGCCCGCGGCATCGTCCGCCAGTGGGAGCGCAAGGTCATCACCGAGCCGCGGCCGAAGGACCTGAACAAGGGCGGCTTCACGCCGCTGCTCTATGCCGCGCGCGAAGGCTGCGTCGAGTGCGGGCGGCATCTGGTCGCCGCCGGCGCGGACCTGAACCTCGAGGACCCCGAGCGCCTCACGCCGCTGAACATGGCGCTGCTCAACCTCCACTTCGAGTTCGCCGCGCTGATCGTCACGTCGGGCGCCGACGTGAACAAGTGGGATCTCTTCGGCCGCTCGCCGCTCTACATGGCCGCCGACGTGAGCACGCTGCCGGTGAAGGGCAACGGCGCGATGGCGGTGCTGCCGAGCGAGGACTCGGTCACGGCGCTCGACGTGGCGCGGCTGCTGCTCCAGGCGGGCGCCAATCCCGATATCCAGCTCAAACGCCGCCCGCCGTACCGTGACGTGCCGCAGGACCGCGGCGGCGACACGATCCTCGCCCAGGGCGCCACCCCGCTCCTGCGTGCCGCACGCGCCGGCGACGCGCCCTTCGTGAAGCTGCTCCTCGAGCACGAGGCGCTCGTGGATCTGCCGAGCAAGGAAGGCGTCACGCCGCTGATGGCGGCGGCGGGCGTCGAGTTCGGCACGCGCGTCACGCGCGGACGCAACCGGACCGACGACGGGGTCCTGGCGACGATGCAGCTGCTGCTCGATGCGGGGGCGGACATCAACGCGCGCATGGTGACCGAGCGCCGGCCGATCATCCCCGAGGGCACCTCGGCGGCGGCTGCGTTCGCGATCAGCCTGCGCGGACGCCCGAGCCAGGTGCCGAGTCCGAACGCCGTGCCGCACCAGACGGCGCTCCACGGCGCGGCCGAGCGGGGCTACAACGCGTTCGTGAAGTTCCTCGTCGAGCGCGGCGCGGACCTGCAGGCGAAGGACGCGCTCGGCCGCACGCCTCTGGATCTCGCCAAGGGTATCGGCGTCGCCGGCGTCCGTCAGGCTGCCGGCGAGCCGTTCCCGGAAACCGTCGCCCTGATCGAATCGCTGCTCGCCCGATAATGCGCGTCACCCTCCTGGTCGCGATGGCCCTGTGCGCGGCTGTTGCATCAGCCGGCGCGCAATGGATCGTCCATCCAACCGCCGGCGTGCCGCGCCTGCCGGACGGCTCTCCGAACCTCAGCGCCCCGCCGCCGCGCACGGCCGACGGCACGGTGGACTTCTCGGGGATGTGGCAGGCGGCGCGCCTGCTGCCCTGTG
>VFYY01000106.1 GCA_016871375.1 Acidimicrobiia bacterium | reverse complement strand
GCGCAGCCGCGTCCGGCCGGCGGCCCGCAGCAGCAGCCGGCGGCACAGATCGCCCAGGGCGCGCGCTGACGCGCGCGGCCCTTGGCGTTTTCCGACCTCTTTTCACGGCGCCGGAAGGACGACTCTGACGGCGCCGATCCCGGCTCCGGCGGCGATCCCGTCCACCCCACCAAGGCGCTCGCGCGGTTTCTGACGGGCCTCTCGGCCCGTCCGCAGCCCCTCCTGCTCGACCTCGGCCCGGTCGTCGGCTCCAACGTGACCTTCTTCGGCGAGGAGGTCGGCTGCAAGATTCACGTCGAGGACATCTACAAGGACATCGATCGCCACGTGAAGGAGGAGAAGCTCGACGCGCTGCCCGAGTTCTTCGCGCGGCGCTTCCAGCAGGAGTCCAACACCGCCGACGGCATCCTGTGCTGGGACGTGTTCGACTACCTGGACAAGGCCGCCGCCGAACCGCTCGCGCGCGGGCTCGTGCGCGTGCTGGCGCCCGACGGGATGCTGCTGGCGTTCTTCAGCACCGCGGACCCGCGCTCGGCGGTGCCGCCGACCTACACGCGCCACGTCATCGTGGACAAGAACTCCCTGCAGCACCGCCCGTACTCCGCGGCGCGGGGCAAGCGGAAGCCGCTCCTCAACCGCGACATTCAGCGCATGTTCGAGCCGCTGCGGATCAGCGACCAGTTCCTCCTGAAGACCAACATGCGGGAGGTGCTGTTCCGCAAACCCGCCGACGCGCCGCCAGGCTGATGGCGCGGCCGGTCATCGCGCTGCTCACCGATTTCGGCACGCGCGATCATTACGCCGGGACGATGAAGGGCGTGGCGCTGAGCCTGTGCCCGGACGCGACGCTGGTGGACATCACGCACGACATCCCGCCGCACGACGTGCTGGGCGGCGCGCTCGAGCTCGCCGCGTCGTACAAATACTTTCCGGCAGGCACGATCTTCCTCACCGTTGTCGACCCCGGCGTGGGATCGCGGCGGCGCGCACTCGCCGCGGAGGCGGGCGGCTACCGGTTCGTCGCGCCCGACAACGGCGTGCTGACGCTGGTACTCAAGGAGGCTCCGCCGAAGCGCGTGGTGGAGATCACCGAGCGCCGCTATGCCAGGCCCACGGTCAGCCGCACGTTCGAAGGACGCGACCGCTTTGCGCCGGCAGCCGCGTGGCTGGCGAAGGGCATCGAGCTCACGGGCCTCGGACGCACGCTCAGCACCTGGCAGACGCTGGCGGTGCCGGAGGCGGCCGTGAGCGCCAACCAGATCGTCGGCGAGGTGCAGCGCGTCGATCGCTTCGGCAACCTCGTCACCAACGTGGACCGCCGCACGTTCGATCGGTTCGCCGACACGGGCGGCATCGACATCGCGGTGGCGTCGCACAGCATCGCGAAGATGGTGGCGACCTACGCCGAAGCCGAGCCGGGCCAGCTGTGCGCGCTCTTCGGCAGCACGGGGCATCTCGAGGTCGCCGTCAACGGCGGCAGCGCCGCCGAGCGGCTGCAGCTCGGACGCGGCGCCGGCGTGACGGTGACCCGACGGGCATGACAACTTCCAACTTCCAACTTCCAACTTCCAAATTGGAAGTTGGCTCATTGGGGGTTGGGCGTTGTGCCTGTGCTAGCATGCCACGGCCTTCTCGATGGTTGGTTTCGAGCTGAACGAAGACCACAGCCTGCTGGAGCAGACGGTCCGGGAGTGGGCGGGCCGTGAGGTCGCTCCGAGAATCCACGATCTCGATCGCGCGCACCGGTTCGACCGCGGCATTGTTCCGCACATGGCCGAGCTCGGGCTGCTGGGCATCTGCATCCCCGCCCGGTATGGCGGCGCCGGCATGGACTACCTCTCGCTCGGCATCGCCAGCGAGGAGCTCGAGTACGTGGACACCTCGCTGCGCGTGATCATGTCCGTGCACGCCGGCCTCAATTGCCTGACGCTGCTGGCGTGGGGCACCGAGGATCAGAAGCAGCGGTATCTCGTGCCCCAGGCGCAGGGGGAGAAGATCGCCACCTACGGTCTGACCGAGCCGTCGGCGGGCAGCGACGCGCGCGGCATCCAGTCGGTGGCGATCAGGAAAGGCGACCGCTACCTGCTGACGGGCGAGAAGATGTGGATCTCGCTCGCCGACGTCGCGGACAACTACCTCGTGTTCGCGTGGTCGGATCTCGAGAAGAAGAAGCAGCGCGATCCGTCGGGCATCAGCGCCTTCATCGTCGAGCGCGCGTTCAAGGGCTTCTCGAGCGGCACGCTGAAGGAGAAGTGGGGCATCCTTGCGGGCAACACCGGCTTCTTCAAGATGGAGGAGGTCGAGGTGCCGGCCGCGAACCTGGTCGGCCGCGAAGGCGAGGGCTTCAAGATCGCGATGTTCGCGCTCGACCAGGGGCGCTACACGGTGGCCGCCGGCGCCACCGGTCTCATCCGTGCGTGCCGCGACGCGAGCGTGAAGTACGCGCTCGAGCGGAAGGCGTTCGGGCACGAGATCGGCTCGTATCAGCTCGTCAAGGAAATGATCGCGCAGATGGAGTCCGACTATCAGGCCGCGCGGCTCCTCTGGATGCGTTCGGGGTGGCTGAAGAACATGGGACGCCGGAACACGCGGGAGACCGGGCTGGCCAAGTGGTTTGCCACCGTCGCCTCGGAACGCGCGGCCGGCGACGCCGTGCAGATTCACGGCGCCAACGGCTATTCCGACGAGTACCCGGTCGGCCGCTTCTACCGCAACTGCAAGGGCGCCGTGATCTACGAAGGCACCCGGGAAATCCACAAGATCATGCAGGCCGACTACCTGCTCGGGTATCGTACGGATCGGCCGGCACGCTGCGAGCTGCCGGCCTGGGAGGGCGCTCGGGGATGACGATCACGCGACCGGTCGAATCGCACGATACTGGGGCCATGGACGACAGGCGCGGCCGCCGCTTTCTGGACGAGGACCTGTCGCTCGACTTCCTGAAGGTCGTGGAGCAGGCGGCCATCGCCTGCGCCCAGACGATGGGGCAGGGGGATCGGCACAAGTCGGACCAGGTGGCGGTCGAGGCCATGCGCTCGGTGATGGACTCGGTGCCGATCGACGGCACCATCGTCATCGGAGAAGGCGAGCGCGACGAAGCGCCGATGCTCTACATCGGCGAGAGGGTCGGGATGGCGCACAAGGCGCCGAACGGCCGCATCTACCCGCAGGTGGACATCGCCGTCGATCCGCTCGAGGGCACGAACCTGTGTGCCACCGGCGCGCCCAACGCGATTGCGGTGCTGGCCGCGTCCGAGCGCGGCGGCCTGCTGCACGCGCCCGATCTCTACATGGAGAAGCTGGTCGTCGGCCCGAGCTCGAGGGACGCCGTGGACATCGACGCGCCCGTCAAGTTCAACCTCCGCGCGATCGCGCACTCGCTCGGCCGGCGCGTCGAGGACCTCGTCGTCATCGTCCTCGACCGGCCGCGCCACGAGACGCTGATTGCCGACATCCGCGCGACGGGCGCGCGCATCCGGCTGATCGGCGACGGCGACCTGTCCGCCGGCATCGCGGCGGCCGTGGTCGGCAGCGGCGTGCATGCCGTCATGGGCATCGGCGGCGCGCCCGAAGGCGTGCTCACCGCCGCCGCCATGCGCTGTCTCAACGGTGAGATCTACGCGCGCCTCGTCGTGGACACCCCCGAGAAGGAAGAGCGCTGCCGGGCGATGGGCATCAGCGACCCGAAGAAGATCTACCGCTCGAAGGACCTCGCCTCGGGCGAGCGCATCATCTTCGCCGCCACCGGCGTCACCGACGGCACGCTGATGCGCGGCGTCCGCTTCTTCGGCGACGGCACGCGGACGACGTCGCTCATCATGCAGACGCATCCGCACCAGATCCGCTTCATCGACAGCATCCAGGTGAACACGTCGAAGGATGTCAAAATCCGATTTTGAAGCGGGCAGCGGGCAGCGGGCAGCCGGCAGGAAGCGGGCAGCGCGCGACACGGTGATACTGCCAGCTGCCAGCCGCCAGCTGCCGGCTCCCGGTGCACGACTGGCGTCGTAATCAGGTCGCGGTCACCGCGGCCGCGTTCGTCGGCTTCACCGGCTTCACGCTGGTGATGCCGTTCCTGCCGCTCTACATCCGCCAGCTGGGCGTCACCGACGTCGGAGACATTGCGCTCTGGACGGGACTGTCGCTCGGCGCGTCGCCCGCCATCGCCGCGCTCGTCGGCCCGCTCTGGGGGCGCGTCGGCGACCGCTTCGGCAACAAGCTCCTCGTCCAGCGCTCGCTCGTCAGCTTCGTCCTCGTCATGAGCGCGATGGCGTACGTGACGGAGGCGTGGCACCTGTTCGCGCTGCGCGCGATCCAGGGGTTCTTCGCCGGCTACGGCGCGTTGACGCTGTCGATGGCGGCGCTGTCGGCGCCGCCGGACAAGGTGGCGTTCGCCGTCGGCACCGTGCAGACCGCGCATCGCCTCGGGCCGGCCATCGGGCCGGTGATCGGCGGCGTGCTGGCGCCGCTCGTGGGGCTGCGCAACGCGTTCCTGGTGTCGGCCGCCTGCTACTTCGTCGCGCTCGTTCTGGTGACGGCGCTCTACCGCGAGCCGCCGCGGGAGCGGAAGGCCGCGCGCGCGGACCTGCGGACGTCCTTCGGCACCATCCTGACGTTCGAGAACTTCCTGCTGCTGATGCTGGTGATCTTCGGCGTCCAGATGGTGGACCGCAGCTTCGGCCCGGTGCTGGCGTTGTACCTCGACGAGCTGGGCTACCCGTCGGACGAGGGGGCGGTGATGGCGGGGATTCTGTTTTCCGTGCTCGCCCTGTCCGCGGCCGCGGGCAACCAGGCGGCGGCCAGCCTCGTCTCGCGGTTGTCGCCGCGCGCCGTCATCGCGCGGGCCGCGGTGCTGGCCGCCACGGCGCTGGCGGTGGTGGCGCTGGCCAACAACGTCTGGCTCATCGGCGCGTGCCTCGCGGTGTTCGGCCTCTGCATCGGCACGTCGATGACGACCGCCTATACGGCGGCCAACGCGGTGATCCCGCGCGAGGTGCACAGCACCGCGTTCGGGTTTCTCACGAGCGCTCAGCTGATTGGCGTGGCGATCAGCCCCGTGCTGGCAGGTCTCGTCGGAGCGCGCAGCATCCGCGCGGTGTTCGTCGCCGGCGTGGTGGCGCTGGTCTCGCTGGCGGTGGTCGTCCGGCGCGTCATGGTGGACCGCGCGCCGGAGGTGGAGCCCGAGCCGGCGGTGGACGAAGCCTGAAGCGATCGGCGGAGCGTCCGGCGCACGCGCTCGAAGCGGCGATACAGACGCTTCGGGTCGGTCCTGAGCGTGCGCGAGATCGCCTGCACGGACTGGCCCTTGTAGTAGCGCAGGCGCAGCAGCTGGCGGTCTTCCGGCACCAGCCGCTCCATCGCCGCCTGCAGCGCCTGGCGCGCGAACCCCTCGTCCCGCCGCCGCTGGTTGGCGTCGAGCGGATCCTCGAACGCGACCGTCAGCATGTCCGGCAGGTCCTCGTCCGACACCATCCGCCGGCGGAGGCGCGGCGGCAGCGCCTCGGCGAGCTCGTCCACGGGCGGCGCATGCCGGGTCGCGCTGACGATGGCGATCGCCTCGTCCGTCGAGAAGCTGTCGCGATGGATCAGCCGTTCGAGCATGACCGCGGCGTCGCCCATCCGCCGCGCGGCGGCCGAGGCGCGCCACTTGCCCCACATCGCGTTCCGCCAATCGAGCAGCAGGCGGTGCACGACGACGTTGAGGTACGTGCGCAGCGAGCTCTGGCCGTTGAAGCGCTGGAACACCTCGTAGTCCGACTCGAGCAGCCGCAGGTGGACCGACTGCGTGAAGTCGTCCGCGTCCTCGGGCGGCAGCCGGCGCGCGCGGGTGATGTCGCGGAGAACCTGGGTCAGCAGCTCCAGGGCTTCGGGCGCCGGGTGCGTTGGGACGGGATTCACGACTCCTCCTCTTCCGGGTTCCGGGTTCCGTGTTCCGTGTTCCGGGTTCGTCACACACTCCCCAAACGGAGCCCATCAGGAAAGCGAACGGAGGCGGGTATGATGGCGGCCGGCCATGGATCCCGAGTCGTCGTTCGAGCTGATTCAGCGCGCGCAGTCGGGGGACTCCGCGGCGCTGGAGCGGCTGCTGGAGCGGTACCGCCCGCGGCTGCAGCGGTGGGCGAGCGGCCGCCTGCCGCGCTATGCGCGCGACATGACCGACACCGACGATCTCGTCCAGGAGGCGCTCATCGGCACGATCCGGAACTTCAAGGCGTTCGAGCAGCGCGAGGAGTGGGCGCTGCAGGCCTACCTGCGGCGGGCGGTGACGAACCGGATTCGTGACGAGCTGCGGAAGGTGCAGTCCCGTCCGAGGCGGGAGGAGATGCCCGAGGGCGCCGTCGCGACAGATTTATCGCCTCTGCAGGCGGCCGTGGGCCGCGAGACGTTCGAGCAGTACGAGAAGGCGCTGGAGGCGCTCGGCGAGGTCGAGCGTGAGGCGGTCATCGCGCGGGTCGAGCTCGGGTCGAGCTATGAGGAGATTGCGGCGCTGCTGGACAAGCCGAGCGCCGATGCCGCGCGCATGACCGTGACGCGGGCGCTGGCCAAGCTCGCCCAGATGATGTCGAAGCCCTGATCCGGTATCATCCCGCCATCGGACACCCCCCGGATATGCACCCGCAGGAGGGCAGTCTCCTCCACCTGGCTGAAGCCGTCGCTGACGGCTCTGACATCGACTGGGATCGCGCCGAGTCGAGCGCCGACGAGGGCGCCGAGCGTGACGTGATCCGCCAGCTCCGTCAGCTCGCGACGGTGCACGCGGCTGCACGGGCGCAGCACGTCACCTGGGGCGCGCTGCAGATCCGCGGCGAAGTGGGCAAGGGGTCCTTCGGCACCGTCTACCGCGCCTGGGACACTCGTCTCGAGCGCGAGGTCGCGCTCAAGCTGCTCGACGCCGGCCGTGCCGCATCCTCCGCCTCCACTGTCATCAAGGAAGGGCGCCTCCTCGCGCAGATCCGGCACGCCAACGTCGTCACCGTCCACGGCGCCGACTCGTTCGACGGGCGCGTCGGCATCTGGATGGAGTTCGTCACCGGGCGCACGCTGAAGGAGATCGTCACCGCGCAGGGCCCGTTCGGCGCGCACGAGGCCGCGCTCATCGGCCGCGACCTGTGCCGCGCGCTCGCCGCGGTGCACAAGGCCAGCTTCCTTCACCGCGACATCAAGGCCCAGAACGTCATGCGCGAGGCCGGCGGGCGCACGGTGCTGATGGACTTCGGAGCCGGCGAGGACGCGTCCGCCGCTGCGCAGGGCTCGGCGCTCAGCGGCACGCCGGCGTACCTGGCGCCGGAGCTGCTGGCGGGCGGCGCGCCGTCGGTGCAGAGCGATCTCTACAGCCTTGGCGTGCTGCTGTATTTCCTCGTCAGCGGCGAGTTCCCCGTCGTCGGCAGCTCGCTCGACGACTTCCGCGCGCAGCACGCGCAAGGCAAGCGCCGGCTGCTGCGCGACATCCGTCCGGACCTGCCGGCGGCGTTTGTGCGCGTGGTCGACCGGGCGACGGCTGCGAATCCGGCGGATCGTCCCGACAGCGCTGGCGCGCTCGAGGGGCTGCTGGACGAAGCGCTCGATGTCGGCGACGCGGCGCACTCCGGGCGTGGCGTGCTGTCGCGGAGAAGCCTCGCGGCGATCGCGGGCCTCGTGCTTGCCGCGGTCGGTCTGTTGTGGTTGTCAGGGCTGCCCGAACGATGGCGGCTCGGGCCCCCGCCGGGCAACTCCGTGGCCGTGGTCCCGTTCAGCAGCGTGGGTTCGGCCGCCGGGGTTGCCGCGTTCAGTGACGGCCTCCCCAGGGACATTGCCGCGAACCTGTCGACGTTGGGGGGCGTGCGGGTGATGACTCCACCGTCGGCGGAGGACGCCGATGCGGCCGTCGTCCTTGGCGGCAGCGTGCAGGTCGTCGGCGATCGTCTTCGGGTGATCGCGCAGCTGTCGGACGGGAGCACAGGACAGCAACTGTGGTCGGAGACCTTCGATCGGGCGCTCGATGACCTCCTCGGGACGCAGTCCGAGATCTCGCGAAGGGTCGCGATGTCCGTCAAGGCGGAGGTGACACCGACGGCCCTCGAGCGCGGACAGATCTACGCCAGCCTCTCGACCGAATCCGACCTGAACCGCAGCATCGAAGCCTTCGAGGAGGCGCTGAAGCTGGATCCGAAATCGGCCGCGGCACTGGCCGGACTCGCCGACGCGTACACGCGCATGGGGACGTACGCGATCCTGCCCCGCAAGGAAGCCTGGGCCAAGGCCGCCGACGCCGCCACCGCCGCGCTGCGGCTCGACCCGTCGCTCGCCGACGTTCACGCGGCGCTCGGCTACGTGCAGAAGAATCGCTTCGAGTGGGCGGCCGCCGAGGCCAGCTTCAGGCGTGCCTTGGAGCTGCGGCCCGACGATCCCGAAGCGCACCACCGGTATGGCATCCTGCTCACGCAGCATGGCCGCTTCGACGAAGCGATCACGGAAATCAAGGCGGCCATCGCGTTGCGGCCGTTGTGGTTCAGCCACAACGCGCAGCTGGCGGCGACGCTGATGCTTGCCAGGCGCTACGACGACGCGCGCAAGCAGGCGGAGGAGACGCAGCGCATGGATCCGAGCCATCCGGGACCGCACCAGGTGCTGTCGGAGGTGTACGCGTTCACCGGCGACCATGCGCGGGCGCAGGCGGAAGTGGAGCAGGCGCTCCAGCTTGGCCCTCTCGGGCGGCAGGACCAGGAGCTGCTCGCCGACCTCGGCTACATCGCCGCACGCGCAGGCCGGCGCCGCGACGCGGAGGCCGTCCTCGACGAGCTGGCGGCGCGCGAGCGGGGCGGCTCGTCCGTTGCCGCCGCTTCGGCAACCGTGCTGGCCGCACTCGGGCGGAAGGATGCGGCGTTCGAGCAGCTGTCGAACGCGCTGGCCGCGGACGAATTCGAGCTCGGCTACCTCAAGGTCGATCCCCGATGGGATCACATTCGCAGCGATGCGAGATTCGATGCGCTGCTGCGAAAACTCGGCTTCACGGCAGACTAACAATCAATCAGGAGGTTCCATGAACGACGTATTGGTCGGGTTCCTCGTCAATCTCGCCACTGATTCCACCCTGCAGCAGGAGTACGCCGCCGACCCGTTGGGGGTCATGAGCCGCGCCGGACTGTCCGGGTCCGAACAGAGCGCCCTGCACTCCCGCGATTCAGCCCGCGTCCGCTCGCTGCTCGGCCTCCAGCATGCCGACACGATGACGCAGTTCGATCCCGGTCCCGACAAGAGCAAGACGAAGCGCAAGGCGGCGAAGTCCGCGAAGAAGACCAAGAAGACCAAGAAGGCCAGGAAGACGGCCGCCAGGAAGCGCCGGTAGATGGCCCAGCAGGGCAGCCGGAAGGCCGGTTCTCTCGTCGTGGTGGGGACCGGCCTCAAGGTTGCCGCGCATACGACGCTCGAGGCGCTCCAGGAGCTGCGCGAGGCCGAGCAGGTGTTCTACCTGGTGACCGATCCCGCCACGGCCGCCTGGCTGCATCGGGTCAATCCGGCCGCCGCGACCCTCGAGGACCTGTACGCCGAGGGCAAGTTCCGCGGGCTGATTTATCGCCAGATGGCGGACCGCATCGTGGCGGCGGTGAGGAGCGGCCGCCGCGTGTGCGCGGCGTTTTACGGCCATCCGGGGGTTTTCGTGAACGCGTCGCACCTGGCTATTCGCAGGCTGCGGCGGCAGGGATACCCGGCGCGGATGCTGCCGGGTATTTCGGCAGAAGACTGTCTGTTCGCGGATTTGGGCGTCAATCCCGGCGATCGGGGCTGTCAGAGCTTTGAGGCGACGAACTTCCTCAAGGCCCGCCGGCGGTTCGATCCCACCAGCGAGCTGCTGCTGTGGCAGGTGGGCGTGCTCGGGGAGTCGAGGCTTCACGCAGGCGGCATCGCGAAGCGCCCGCGACTCGAGCGCCTCACGACGCGTCTGCGCCGTTACTATCCGGCCAGTCACCCAGTGGTCTTGTATGAGGCGGCATCGTTTCCTGCATGTGATCCGCTGGTCCGTCGCATCCGGCTTGACCGGCTGCCCGCACAGAAAGTCGTGCCGATGATGACGTTGTACATCCCGCCAATGCCGCAGCGCGCGCCCGATCGGAGCGTCCTGCGTTGGTACGAGGAGGGCTAGCGCGGGTCAGTCATCGCAGTACGGCGGCGGTCCGGCCTCCCGGATCTGTTCGCCCAGCTGGTCCTGGTATTCGGCGAGGCCCGCGGGCGTGAGCGAAAAATCGCTGTCGACCACGATCTCTCCGTCCGGCGGTTGATCCCACAGTTCTGGTTCGCTCAGTTGCTCATCGAGATGGGCGGCGCGCTGGCGCCGCTTCCAGCGTTCGACCGGCACCGCCTGCCGCTTGAACAGCGCCGGATCGATCGCGAACAGCTCGATCCGGCCGCCGACGCGTACCTGCACGACCGGCGCGACGTGATACTTCCACGGGACGACGCAGTCAGACGCGGGGTAGCTGCTGGTCGGGACCCTCAGCCTGCCGAACAGCCAGACCTTTCCCGGCCGGACGCCTCGTTCCAGCATCAGCTCGCACATCCTGTGCGCCCGCGCGGTGCATCCGTCCTTGACGTAGGCGAACGGGATGCACGCACGGGTCCTGCGGTCGCATCCCTCGCGCTGCAGGGCGAGGAACAGCCTGTGCGCCTCCTGTGCGCTGTCGAGGATCGACCATCGGTCGCGATCGAGCGGCGGTGGCGCCTGGACGATGCGTCCACCGAAGTCGAGCGGGTCGAACAGGAAGTGGCCGAGCGGTGAGATGTCGATGATGTCGTTGCCGACCGGCGTTTCCGTCACCGCGACGGTAGACCTGCGCTCGAGGGCGGCAGCCAGCACCGCCAGCAGCCGCGCGCATTCCGGATGGTCGTTGCGCAGCACGTGCACCGCATGCGACGGCTGCAGCGTGACATCCCAGTCACCGTTCGGGAACTGGGTGAAGGCGCGCACCTTGACGATGAGCGGGACTCGCGCGTCGAGAAGCCGCCCCGCCGGATCGACGAGCATCGAGACCGGACGCGCATGTTCCCAGCGCTTCGCCAGCACGTGCAGGTTCGCAGGTGTCTGCGGATCGTCCGGGTCCAGCCAGGCGCCGCCTCCATTCCACTCGATCGCGGGACGGCGGGCCTCGCCGTCGGCGGCGAGCGGCACGGCGCCGCGATGGCGGGTGACACGTTCGACGACCTCAACGACCCGTTCGGTCATGAGCTCCTAGTCTATTCTCAGGAAGGAGGACACACCCCGCTTGCAGTTCCTCTCGCCGCAGCAGCTCGACGAGTGTCTTCGTGATTTCACGGGCGCCAGGACGTATTCGCTCGCGCCATTGCGCGGCGGCTTCATGAGCCAGAACCACCGGCTGCTCGTGGGCCGCGACCACTATGCCCTGAAGGTGCATCGTCCGCCGATGGATGCGGCACGTGTCCGCGAGATGCATCGAGTCATGTCGTTCGCTGCCAGGCAAGGCATTCCGGTGGCGGAGCCGCTTCTGACGCAGGTCGTCGCGGGCTATGTGTGTTCAATTTACGCGTTCGCACGCGGGACGCATCCCGGTAAGTACAGGGGGACGCATGCCCACGCAGAGGCGATGGGCGACATGCTGGGGCGCATGCACGTCGTCCTCGACGAGTTTCATTCGACAGATCCAAAGCCTGACGCCGCTGCGTTGTGGAAGCTTGTGAGACCGTCCGCCGCGCTGGCACAAGTGGAGAGGCTCAGAGTGAGCCTGGTTGGCCATGACCGCGGTGTTCGCATCGAGATCGGCAGGACGCTTGACGCCTACGAGAAGCTCTTTCGCTCAGAGCATTGGCGTGGCGGCCGTTGTCAGGACCTGGCGATCGCGGTCTGCCATGGGGATTTTCATTCCGGGAACATACTGCTGTGCGGGGATTCAATCACCGCAGTGCTGGACTGGGAAAAAGCGGGCTGGGACTTCCGCTGCGGTGAGGTGTGTAGCTCGCTCATCTTCAACTGCCGCGAGAATTCGAGCGAACTACACTGGCCGCGCATCGCCACGTACCTGCGTGCCTATCGCCGGCATCGTGCTCTGGACGACATACCAGGTGGCTTCCTGCTCAAGTCGTGTTTCAGTAGCTATGTACTGGGATTGTGGACGATCGAGCAGTATCTCGGAGGCCGCCGGGACTACCGCTCCTGCATCGCCGGCCGCCTGGTGATGGCTCAGCGCCTCGCCACCTACCGCCGGGAGTACTCGAGACGCATCGCGGAACTCTGCGCGCGGGGTTGATCCACGAAATCTGATGGCGGCGTCCGTCCTCATGGCGGGAGGAACGGCATGAACGGCTTCGCGCGTCTTCGGGTCTCGCTGATGCTGGCGCTGGCGGCCACGGCCATCGCGTGCAGCGGGAACGGTGGTGGAGGCAGTCCCACCCGGCCGGACCCGTGATCCCGCCCCGCGCGCGACGCCGATTTCGCGGGCGCAGGTCGAGTCGATCGTGCGGCGCGTCGATCGGCAGGTCACCAGGCCATCGCGAACGCGTTCCCGAGAATCCAGTTCGCCAGCCGCGCCGAGGGCGTCGTCGAGGCGCGGTGACCTGCAGCGGCAACGGGTGGACGAACACGCAGCAGATCAACCTGCAGTTCTGAGATCTGTGCTATGCGATTTGTGACTTGTGATTCGAAATCGCAAATCGCAAATCACAAATCACAAATCATCAATCTTCTTGTGTTTCCGGCGGCGCCAGGGCCGCTTCGTCTTGTCCTCGTGCACGCCGCCGGTCTGCCGCGGCAGCGGCGCGCGCGGCAGCTTGGGCCGCTTGGCCTTCTTCGGTCGAGGCATCGCGTCGTGATCCTACGGTAAGATCGAACCCTGAGCGAGACTCGCAAGGCACCCAGGACTGAACGCGCCGCGCTCGTCGGGCTCGTGACGGGCTCGATGCGGCGTGTCGAAGCCGATCGTTCCCTCGACGAGCTGGCGGGACTGGCCGACGCGGCTGGCGCGGCCGTCGTGCTGCGTATGCTGCAGGAGCGGCCCAAGCCGGATCCGGCGACCTTCATCGGCGGCGGCAAGGTCACCGCCCTCGCCGCCGCCTGCGCCGAAGCCGGCGTCGACGTCGTCATCTTCGACAACGAGCTGACACCGGGCCAGCTCCGGCAGCTCGAGGGGAAGCTCGAGCGCAAGGTCGTCGATCGCACCCAGCTCATTCTCGACATCTTCGCCCGGCGCGCGCAGACGCGCGAAGGGAAGTGGCAGGTCGAGCTCGCGCAGCTGAAGTACCTGCTGCCGCGGCTGGTTGGCGCCGGCGCGGCGCTGTCGCGCCTCGGCGGCGGCATCGGGACGCGCGGGCCCGGTGAGACGAAGCTCGAGACGGATCGACGCCGCATCCGCGTGCGCATCCAGACCGTCCAGAAGGAAATCGATCAGGTGCGCCAGCGGCGCGCGCAGCTGCGCGAGCGCCGGCAGAAGCAGTCCGTTCCCACGGTCGCGCTGGTCGGTTACACGAACGCGGGCAAGACGACGCTGTTCAACCGGTTGACGCACGAGCATGCGGTGGCATCGGATGCGTTGTTCGTGACGCTCGACCCGCTCGTCCGCCAGGTCCGTCTGCCGGATCGGCGCGAGCTGCTCATCTCCGATACGGTCGGGTTCATCGACCGGCTGCCGCACGCGCTCGTCGCGGCGTTCCGGGCGACGCTGGAAGAGGTGGCCGAGGCCGACCTCGCCCTGCACGTCATCGACGCCGCGACCCCGGACCGCGAGCGGCACATCGCCGCCGTCCGCCGCGTGCTGGAGGAGGTCGGGGCGGCCGACGTGCCGGTCATCGACGTCTACAACAAGGTGGACCTGATCGACCCTGAGGAGCAGCGCCGGTTGACGGCCCGCGACCCCGCCGCTGCGCTGATTGCCGCGCGGACAGGGCAGGGGATAGATGAGCTGGTGCAGATGGTCGCGGCGCGCGTTGCGCTCGACACCCGCCGGATTACGATTACCTTCGACAGTGCCAGGGACTTCGACCGCCAGCAGATCTCCCGTCTCTACCGCGTGGCGCGCGTGGTCAGCCACGTGGCGACCAACGGCCGCGTGGTCATCGAGGCCGACGTGCCGCGACGGTTCATCGAACGGCTCACGGCCCCGACCGAGGATGCCAACCGTGCGGATTGAGCACCGTTGGGTTTTGGGTTTTGGGATTTGGGCTTTGTGCCTTCTCGCGGCGGGCTGCGCGAGCCGCCTGCCGACACCCCCGCCGACCGGGACGCTGAAGTACCCGGAATTCATGTTTCCGGCCGTGCCGACGGCGCTGGCCGGGATGCCGGGCGCCGACAGCGTCGGCCTTGGCTGGCGCTTCCTGCAGGTCGATGACCTGCGCAATGCCGAACGCCACTTCGAGTCCGGCCTGATGCGCATCCCGATGCTCTATCCGGCGCAGACCGGCCTCGCCTACGTGGCGCTGGCGCGGCGCGACGCCGACCGCGCGGTGACGGCCTTCGATGCCGCGCTCAACGCCGAGCCCCGCTACGTGCCCGCGCTGATCGGCAAAGGACAGGCGCTGCTGGCGCTCGAGCGCGACACGGACGCGCTGGCCGTCTTCGAGGCCGCACTGGCCGCCGACGGGTCGAAGGCGATCCCCGAGGAGATCGCGGCCGACCTGCGCCGGCGCATCGAGGTGCTCGAGTTCCGCGGCCTGCAGGACATCATCGAGGCGGCACGCCGCGCCGCCGCCGGCGGCAAGCTCGACGAGGCGCGGCTCGTCTACGGCCGCGCCATCCAGGCGTCGCCCGACAGCGCGTTCCTGCATCGCGAGCTCGGGCTGGTGGAACGGAAGCTCGGCTCGAGCGCCTCGGCGCTGGAGCACTTCCGCCGCGCCACGACGCTCGATCCGGACGACGCCGCGGCGCTCGTGCAGATCGGCGAGTTGCTCGAGCAGCAGCAGGACTTCTCGGGCGCCGAGGCCGCCTACCGCAAGGCGGCCGCCGTGCTGCCGAGCGAGGATCTGTCGCGCCGGATCGCCGCCCTCGGCGAGCGCGCCCGCGAGGCACGCCTGCCCGCCGAGTTCCGGGCGATCGGGAAAGCCGAAGAGATCACCCGCGCCGACCTGGCGGCGCTGATCGGGATCAGGCTCGAGCCGGTGCTGCGCAACGCGCCGTCGCGCGAGGTCGTGATGACCGACGTCCGCGGCCACTGGGCGGAAGGGTGGATCACGCAGGCCGCCCGCGCGGGGGTGCTCGAGGCGTTCCCGAATCACACGTTCCAGCCGCGCCA
>VFYY01000105.1 GCA_016871375.1 Acidimicrobiia bacterium | reverse complement strand
GGGCTGCACCGCGGCGGGGCGCGCGCCTCGTTCACCGTCCGCAAGGTGTCGTTCGGCCAGGGTGTGGAGCGCATCTTCCCGCTGCACTCGCCGACCATTGCCAAGGTGGACGTCGTGCGGTCGGCGCGCGTGCGCCGCGCGAAGCTGTACTTCCTGCGCAACCTCAAGGGCAAGGCGGCGCGCATGAAAGAGACGAAGAGGACGCAGTAAGTTTCCAATTCCCAACTTCCAACTTCCAAGGTGCCTTGGGCGTTGGGAGTTGGCGGTTGGGAGTTTCCCTGATGGTTCGGAAGCGCGCCATGCGGACCCTCGAGAACGCCATGCGGCGTTGGGGGTTTTACCGCGTGGCGGGCTGCGACGAGGTGGGGCGCGGCTGCCTGGCCGGGCCGGTCGTCGCGGCCGCGGTGATCCTCGATCCCGACCGCTACATCCCGGGCGTCTGCGACTCCAAGACGATCACCGCCGCCGAGCGCGAGCGGCTCTACGGCGCGATCACCCGCAAGGCGCTGGCGTGGTCGGTGGCGGCGTCCCCCGCTGGCGAAATCGACGAGATCAACATCCACCGCGCCTCGCTGCAGGCGATGCGGCGCGCCGTGATGGCGCTGGCGCCGCTGCCCGACCTCGTGCTGGTGGACGCCTTCCGCATCCCCGACCTCCTCATCGCGCAGCGCGGCGTGCTCCACGGCGACAGCCGCTGCAGCGCGATCGCGGCCGCGTCGATCGTCGCCAAGGTGACGCGCGACCGCGAGATGCTCCAGCATCACGCCTCGGACCCGCGCTACGGCTACGACCGCCACAAGGGCTACGCGACGGCCGAACACCTCGCGGCCGTGGCGCGCCACGGCTATTCGCCGCTGCACCGCCGCTCGTTCAGGCCGCCGTCGCTGTTTGATACGATGGACTGACCCAAGGCCCCCAAGCAGTTTCCAGTGGCACCAGTAGATCGGGACGCAATCCTCAAGAAAGCGGAAAAGCTGCTCCGCCAGGGCAAGCTGGACGGCGCCATCGAGGAATACGTGCGCCTGGTCGAGGCGCAGCCGAAGGACTGGAACACGATCAACGCCCTGGGCGACCTCTACGCCCGCGCGGGCGACGTCCAGCGCGCCGCCGCGCTGTACGCACGCGTCGCGGACCATCTCTTCACCGAGGGCTTCTATCCGAAGGCCGCCGCGCTCTACAAGAAATCGCTCAAGGTGAAGAGCGACGACGAGCACGCGCTGCGGCAGCTCGGCGAGATTGCGGCGCGGCAGGGGCTCCTGGCGGAGGCGAAGCTGTATTTCCGGCAGCTTGCGTCCCAGTACACAGCGCGCGGCGATGCGCGCGGTGCCGCCCAGGCGCTGGTCCGCCTCGGGACCCTGGAGATCGCGGACGTGGATGCGCGCGTGGCGGCCGCCCGCGCGGCGCAGCAGCTCGGAGAGGCTGCGCAGGCTGCCTCGCTCCTGATGGCGGCGGCCAGCGACCTGCAGAAGGCCAGACGCGATGCGGAGGCGCTGCCGCTCCTCGTCGAGGCGGCGCAGCTCGACCCGTCCGACACCGAGCTGCGGGGCCGGATCGCGCGCGAGCACGTCAAGGCCGGCAACCTCGAGGCCGCGCGGCCGTTCCTGAACCTCGAAGCCACCGGCGACGATCCCGAGCTGATGTTCGCGCTCGGCCAGATGGAGCTGGCGGCCGGCAACGACGAGCAGGCGCGCCTGGCGTTCATGCGCCTGTTGATGACCGACCAGACGCGCGCAGACGAGGTGGTGCGCGTGGCGCTCGATCGGGCGCGGGGCGGGCACGGCGACAGCGCGTTCGGCTGCATCGAGATCGTGGCGGACAACGCGCTGCTGATGGGCGAGCCCGATCGCGCGATGGCGGCGATGCGGGACTTCCTCGCGGAGGCGCCGTCGCACATCCGCGCGCTGCAGCGGCTCGTGGAGCTGTGCGTCGACAACGACATCGAGGGACCGCTGCTCGCCGCGCAGCGCCAGCTGGCCGACGCGCATCTCGAAGCGGGGCAGGCGGCCGAGGCGCGCTTCATCGCAGAGGACCTGCTGGACCGGGACCCGACGGAAGAGACGAACTACATCCGGTTGCGGCGGGCGCTGGAGATGCTCGGCATCCCGGATCCGGATCAGGTCATTGCCGACCGACTCGCGCTGGAATCCGACACGGCGATGGGACTCGAGGTGCCGTTGGGGCCTGGGGTGCTTGAGGTGCTTGAGGTGCCTGAGGTGCCTGGGGTGCCGGGGGTGTCCGAGGACGTCGTGGAGGGCGACGAACAGCCCGTCGTTCTTGGCAACGTGGAAGTCGACTTGAGCGAGCTGCTGACGGAGCTCGGGAGCACGCCGGCGCAGCCAGCGGAGGTGGCCGCGCCTCCACCGCCGGATCTCGAGGACGTCTTCGCGGGGATCCGCGGCCGCGTCGCCCACGACCAGCAGCGGACCGACGCGGACACCCACTACGACCGCGCGCTGGCGCACATGCGCGACGGCCGGATCGACGAGGCAATCGCCGACCTGCAGGCGGCCGCGCGCGTGCCGATGCTGCGCTTCATGGCGGGCGCGCAGCTCGGACGGCTGCACATGCGGCGCGGCGACCTCAAGGCGGCCGTGGACTGGCTGGAGCGCGCGGCGGAAGCGCCGGCGCCGACGGCGAACGAGGGGTTCGCGCTGCTGTACGACCTGGCCGACGTGCTCGAGCAGATGGGCGAGTCGGCTCGGGCGCTCGCCATCCTGATGGAGCTCGAGACCGACACGCCCGACTATCGCGACATCCGGGCCCGGATCGAGCGGCTCTCGCAGGTCCAGGCGAGGCCCGCGCCGAGCGCCGTCGAGGGGCCGCGCGGATGAAGCGGCTGGTCTTCGCTGTCGGCTTCCTCGAGCTCGGCATCGTGCTGGTCGTGATCCCATGGTCGATGTACTGGGACCGCAACTACTTCGCGCAGGCGGTGCCCGGCATCCGCGACTTCATCACCAACAACTTCGTCCGCGGCGCCGTCTCCGGCCTTGGCGTGCTCAACGTGGCGATCGCCATCGCGGAGCTCGTGACCATGATCGCCGCCCGGCAAAGCCGCCCGGCGTCGATCGCCCCCTCACGCTTCGCGGAAGACTGAGCCGCGCCGATGCGTCCGGTGATCTGCATGATTACGGACCGCCGGCGATACGGGCCCCATTGGGAGGATGCGCTCGTGGAGCGCGTCGGCGCCGCCGCGCGGGCTGGCGTCCACCTGATCCAGGTTCGTGAACGCGATCTCGACGGCGGGATCCTCACGCGTCTCGTCACGCGCTGCGTGGAGGCCGTCGGCGGCACGCGCGCGCGCATTCTCGTCAACGATCGCGTGGACGTCGCGCTCGCCGCCGGCGCCCACGGCGTGCATCTCCCCGGCGAGGCGCCGCCCGCGCCTCGCGTGCGCTCGTGCACACCGCCGGCCTTCCTCGTCGGCCGCTCGGTCCATGCGCTCGACGAGGCGCGCGGCGTCTCCAGCGCGGGCGGCACCGATTTCCTGATCTTCGGAACCGTCTACGAGACCGCGTCGAAGCCCGGCGCTCCCTCAGCGGGACCCTGTCTGCTGGCTCAGGTGGCTCAGGCAACCGCGCATCCGGTCCTGGCGGTGGGCGGGGTGACGCTGGACCGCATCGGGCTGCTGCGGGCGGCCGGCGCGGCCGGGTTCGCGGCCATCGGGCTGTTCGCCGACTGCCGGCCGGAGCACCTGCAAGTCCTAGTAGGGCAGGCTTCTATGGCGTTTGACACACCGAGGCCCGTTCCCTAACATGGGCGCGGCGTGGCAATGGTGGCTGACGGCAAGCCCGACTTCGGGATCCGGATGAAGCGTCAGCGAGAGGAACGGGGCGTCTCGCTCCGCCGCATCGCCGATGCCACCAAAATCTCGGTGAGCGCCCTCGAGGCGCTCGAGCGCAACGACATTTCCCGGCTGCCGGGCGGCATCTTCTCGCGCGCGTTCGTGCGCTCCTACGCCATCGAGATCGGCCTCGACCCCGAGCAGACCGTCCGCGATTTTCTCGTCCAGTTCCCGCACGACTCGGTCACCGTGGGCAGCCCCCACGTGCGCCACGAGGACCTCGATCCGCCGCGGCGATCGGACCGCTGGGGCACGGTGCTCACGGCGCTGGCCATCTCCGTCCTCATCGGCGTGATCCTGTTTCTCACGCTGACGGCCCGCCAGTAGTCCCGGGCGCCTATGGAAGTCGGCTACCGCACGCCGCTGCTGGACTTCTTCCGCCGCGGGGAGGTGGCGCGCGACGTCCGCCTGCTGGCGGCGCAGGGCGGCCTCGCGCCGCGCGCGCACGAGCAGCTCGGCCTGCTGATGCTGCTCGTGGACGATCAGGATCCGGAGATCGCGGGCACGGCGGAAGGGACGCTGCAGTCGATCCCGCCCGCCTCGCTCTCGGCGTTCATCGCGCGGTCGGACGTGTCGAACCAGATGCGCGAGTTCTTCGCGACGCGCGGCATCGAGCCCGCTGACGTTCCGGCCGCCGACACCGACCAGCCGATGGTGGAAGCGGCGCCCGAGGCGCCGGAGGGGGAGGGCGACGCCGCCCAGACCGACGAAGAGAAGCACCAGAACGCGCTGCAGAAGATCGCCGCGCTCAACGTGGCGCAGCGCGTGGCGCTGGCGATGAAGGGGAGCCGTGAGGAACGCGCGATCCTGATTCGCGATCCGAACAAGATCGTCGCCGTCGGCGTGCTGAGCAGCCCGAAGATGACCGACTCCGAGGCGGAGAGCATCGCGAAGATGGCGAACGTCTCGGACGAGATCCTGCGCATCATCGCCTTCACCCGCGCGTGGGTGAAGAACTACGGTGTGGTGCTGGCGCTCGCCAAGAACCCGAAGACGCCGGTCGCGGTCTCCATGAACCTGCTGTCGCGGCTGAACGAGAAGGACCTGCGGCTGCTCTCGACCGATCGCAACGTGCCCGACGTGCTGCGCGTGACCGCGCGCAAGAAGCTCGTCGTGGACAAGTAAGTCAGCGGCGCGGTTTCTTGCGGCCCCCGGACCATTCCTTCCGCATTTCGGCCAGCCCTTCCATGTACACGTGCGCCTTCTGGCGTTCCTCCTCGCCCGGCAGGCTCATGAGCAGCTCGATGGCGTGGGCGAAGTCGTGCTCGATGGTCTGGCGGGACGTCTTGAAGTAGATGCGGCGGATGTCCGCCAGCGCGTCGGCGGGCCCGGGCGCCCCCTGTTGCAGCGACTTCAGCGGCACGAACCCCTTGCTCATCGACGGGCCCGCCGCAGCTTGGCGCGGACGTCCTCTACCGTTCTCGTGTTCAGCACATCGTCCAGCGTCGCCCAGGCCCGGCGCGCCATGGAGACGCCCCAGCGCTGGTTGCCGAGCGCGGTGACCGAGTGCGCGTCGGTGGAGATCACCAGGCGGACACCGCGCTCGCGCGCCAGCCGTGCGTGCGCGTCGTTCAGATCCAGCCGGTCCACCTGGCAGTTGATTTCGAGCGCCACGCCGTGCGCCGCGGCCGCGGTCACCACCTGCTCCACGTTCAGCCGGACGCCGTCGCGCTTCAGCAGCAGGCGGCCCGTCGGGTGGCCGAGGACGTCCACCCACGGCGACTCCAGCGCCTTCAGGATCCGGTCGGTCATCTCCGCTTCGTCCTGGCTGAAATGGGAATGCACCGAGGCGACGACGATGTCGAGCTGGGCGAGGCAGTCGTCGGCCAGGTCGAGCCGCCCGTCGGGAAGGATGTCACATTCGATGCCCGCGAGCAGCGTCAGCCCGTCGAACCGGCCGTTGAGCGCCCGGATGCGGGCCGCGTGCGCGAGCGCGCGCGGCTCGTCGAGGCCGTTGGCCATTGCCAGCGCCTTGCTGTGGTCGGTCACGGCGATGTAGCTGTGGCCCAGCCGGTAGGCGGCGGCCGCCATCGCCTCGAGACCGTCACGCCCGTCGGTCGCCGTCGTGTGCATGTGCAGATCGCCGCGCAGGTCGGTGGTCGAGACGAGGCGCGGCAGCCGGCGTTCGACTGCCGCCTCGATCTCGCCGCGGTTCTCGCGCAGCTCCGGCTCGACCCATCCAAGGCCGAGCGCCTCGTAGATGCCTTCCTCCGTCTCTCCGCAGACCTTCGATTCGTCGTCCACGCGGAACAGCCCGTACTCGTTCAGCTTGAAGCCGCGCTGGATGGCGCGGTCGCGCAGGACGATGTTGTGCGCCTTCGAGCCGGTGAAGTACTGCATCGCGGCGCCGCGGCTCGCCGGCGGCACGAGACGCAGGTCCGCCTGGTAGCCGCCGAGGAGGCGGACGCTGGACTTGGTGTCGCCGTGCGCGAGCACCTGCTCGACCTTCGGGTGGGTGATGAACAGGTCCATGAGCGACGCGTCGCCGCCCACGGCGAGGATGTCGAGGTCGCCGCACGTCTCGCAGCCCCGGCGCAGGCTGCCGACCGGGATGAACTCGACGGCCGGCGCGCGCTCGCGCAGGTAGCTGACGACCTCCGCGGACATCGACGCCGTGTCGGGCAGCAGGTGGCGGCCGGCGTCCTTCTGCCGCTCGTCGACCGCCTTGAGGATGAGCGCTTCCTTCTTCGCGCCCATGCCCTTGATCTCGCGCAGCTGCCCGGCGCGGGCGGCGGCCGCCAGCTCGTCCACCGATCGGATGTTCAGCGTCGTGTAGAGGAGCGCGACCGTCTTCGGTCCGACGCCTTGCAGCCGCAGCAGGTCGAGGATGGTCGGCGGGAACTCCCGCAGGAGCTCCTGGTGATACCGGCAGACGCCGGTGTCGGCCAGCTCGCGGATCTTCGCCGCCAGGTCCTTGCCGATCCCCGGCAGCTCACGGAGCTGCGTGTCGTCGAGGCGCGCGACCGCATCGCCCCACGCGTTGATGGTGTCGGCCGCGGTCCGGTAGGCGCGGGTCCGGAACGCGTTCTCGCCCTTGATCTCGAGCAGGTCGGCAATCTGGCCGAAGACCTGCGCGATCTGCCTGTTATCCACGCGCCAGGCCGTGCCGCTCGATCCGGAAGTCGAGCAGCCGCGCCCCGCCGGCGGCCAGGGCCGCGCGGATGGCCTCACGGCGATCGGGCGGGCCGTAGCAGAACAGGCAGCCGCCTCCGCCGGCGCCGCACACCTTCGCGGCCGTGGCACCCGCGGCCGTGGCCCGCGCGATCAGGTCGTCGATGGCCGGCGTCGTGACGCCGGGCGCCAGGCGCTTGCGGTTGGTCCATTCCTCCGCAATGGCGGCGCCGACCGCCTCCCAGTCGCCCTTGACGAGGGCGGCCCGCATGCCCGCCGCGGTGTCGCGGATGCGCTCGAAGCAGTCGAAGACGTGGCGGTCGCCGTCGAGGTGCTTCTTCAGGATTTCCCAGTTGTTGGTCCCCGAATTGCGCGGCTCGCCGGTGTAGCAGAGCACGAGCCGTTGCTCGAGCTCTCCGGCATCGACGCTGAGCGGGATGCGGCGGACGCCGTCGACGTCCAGCTCCAGCGCCGCGACGCCGCCGTAGAGCGCCGGCCGGTAGTCCTGCAGCCCCGTGGGGACGCGGATCGCCTGCGCTTCCACGTTCATCGCCACCTGCAGCAGCGCCTCCGGCTCGAAGTGTTCGCGGTTCCACTGCGCGAACGCGCCGCAGACGGCCACGTTCAGGGCCGACGAGCCCGCGATGCCGGCGCCGGCGGGCGACTCGCAGGAGGTGGTCAGCGTCAGGTTGCGCGCCTCGAAGAAGTGGGCGAGCAGCGACAGCAGCCGCAGCTCCGTGCGATCGCGCAGCTCCTGCCAGTCGGCCGCGTCCACCGTCGCCCCGGTGTCCTCCGACTGGATCACGATCCGCCCGTCGTCACGCGACTCGAGCCGCGCGCGCGCGCGCAGGCTGATGGCGGCGTTGAGCGTCTGGGCGCCGGGGTGGAAGAGGTAGAGAGGCCAGATGTCGATCGTGCCGCCCGCGAGATCGATGCGGGTCGGCGCGGACGTCTCGATACGCACGACGGCATTATAGAACCCTGTTGTTCGCGGTTCCTTGTTCCATGTCCCCGGTTCGTGTTCAGGGTTCGATTCGCCGTGCGAAGTTCGACGTTCGGGGTCCTGGCTGTGGCGTGCGACTTGAATGACCGGGCGCCGCTATCCGGTTCGGCGAGGTGTTGCCGCATGACTTCGTCGTGAGTTCCGTACGGACGAGCAACGAGACCACGCCGACGTGCCGGGTCCTCGCTTCCGACATCCTGCGGGACTCCGCGTCGGGTACGGCTTCGAACGCCGAACGCCGAACGCCGAACGCCGAACCTCGAACCCTGAACCGAAGTTCGAACACGAACGAGGAACTCGGAACCCGGAACGGCGAACGACACCGCGGTTCTATAATCGTCAGGTGCCATCGTCGGTTCGTCGCGAAATCGGGCAACTGCTCATCGGCAGCCTGCCGGGCACGACGATCACGCCGGAGCTGCGATCGCTGGCGCGCGAGTTTCAGCTCGGCGGCGTGATCTGGTTCGCGCGCAACATCGAGGCGCCGGAGCAGGTGGCCGAGCTCTCGCACGACGTGCAGTCGCTGGCGCAGGGGCTGCCGCTCTGGGTGAGCGTGGACCAGGAAGGCGGGCGCGTGGCGCGGCTGCGCGCGCCGTTCACCGAGTGGCCGCCCATGGCCGTCCTCGGGCGCAGCGGCGACCGAGGCCTCGCGTCGCGGTTCGCGGCGGCGCTGGCCGCGGAGCTCAAGGCGGTCGGCATTACGCTCGACTACGCGCCCGTGCTCGACATCCACACCAACCCGAAGAACCCCGTCATCGGCGACCGCGCGCTGGCCGAGACGGCCGACGAGGTGGCGACGCTCGGCGCCGCCATCATCCGGAGCCTGCAGGACAACGGCGTGGCCGCGTGCGGGAAGCACTTTCCGGGACACGGCGACACGTCGGTGGACTCGCACCTCGATCTGCCGATCGTCGAGCATCCCCCGGACCGCATCCGCCGCGTGGAGTGCGTGCCGTTCCGCGCGGCCGTGGAGGCCGGTGTGGCCTTCATCATGACCGCGCACGTGCTGGTGCCGTCGATGGACGAGGACAAGCCGGCGACGCTCTCGCCGACGATCGTCCGCGCGGTGCTCCGCGAGGAGCTGGGCTACGACGGCGTCATCCTCAGCGACGACCTGGAGATGAAGGCGATTGCCAGGACGTGGACGCCGGCCGACGCCGCCGTCGAAGCGGTTGCCGCGGGCTGCGACGGCGTGCTGATCTGCAGCGGCGACGTCGAGGCGCAGGCGGCGACACTCGAGGCGCTGGTGCACGCGGTCGAAGACGGGAGCATTGCGTACACGCGCCTCGAGGACGGGCTCGCCCGGCAGCGCCGCGCCAAGGAGCGGTTCCTGACGACGGCCGTGGCGCCGGGGAAGCAGGCGTCCATTCGCCGGGTGATTGGCAGCGACGATCATCGCCGCATCGCCGAAGAGATGGCCCGCTACCTGTGATCAAGCCGCGCGCGCTTCGACCGGGCGATCGCGTGGCGATCGTCTCGCCCGCCAGCGCGTGTGCGCGCGAGGAATTCGACCGCGGCGTGGAGGAGCTGCGGCGGCTCGGCTACGAGCCGGTGTACCACGACTCGGTCTTCGATCGTTCCGTGTTCACGTCGGGGCCGCCGGAGCTGCGCGCGGCGGCGTTCGTCCGCGCGTGGTCCGACCCCTCGGTCGCGGCGCTCATCGCCGTGCGCGGCGGCTACGGCAGCGTCCACCTGCTGCCGCAGTTCAACGGCTGGTCGCCGCAGCAGAGCCCGAAGCTGTTCATCGCCTACAGCGACAACACGTCGGTCCTGACGTGGCTCACGTGCCACTGCGGCATCACGGCCGTGCACGGCCCCATGCTGGAGGGCCGGCTGGCGCGGGGCAGCGCGGGGTATGACGAGGAGTCATTCACCCGCGTGCTGCAGGGAAGGGGCGCCGGGCTCGTGCTTGCGCCGCCGGAGCTGTCCGTCGTGAACGCCGGCGACGCGACGGGTCCGCTGTACGGCGGCACCATGACACAGCTCACCGCGTCGCTGGGGACGCCGTATGCGTTCAGTCCGCCGGCCGGCTGCATCCTCTTCCTCGAGGACGTCAACGAGCGCCCGTACCGCATCGACCGCATGCTGACGCAGTTGCAGCTCGGCGGCATCCTGGGCAGGGCGGCGGCGATCGTGTTCGGCGAGATGCGTGGCTGCGACGAGGGGGAGGGCGGTCCCACCGCGCGCAGCGTGGTCGAGACGTTCCTCGAGGACGCGGACGTGCCGGTGCTGTTCGGGTTCCCGTCGGGCCACACCACGGGTCCGTGCTGGACGCTGCCGCTCGGCGTCCGCGTGCGCGTCACGACCAGCCCGGCGTCGGTCGTCATCGAGGAATCGCCGGTTGAGTAAGCACATCCACCTCATCGGCGTGTGCGGCACCGCCATGGCCACGGTGGCGGCGCTGCTCAAGGGGCGCGGCTACGACGTCCGCGGCTCGGACCAGAACGTTTACCCGCCGATGAGCGACTTCCTCGCGTCGGAAGGCATTCGCACGTTCACGGGCTACTCGGCCGACAACATCTCCGCCGACATCGACCTGGTGATCGTCGGCAACGCGATCTCCCGGGGCAACCCGGAGCTCGAGGCGGTGCTGGAGAAGAAGATCCGGTACTGCTCGCTGCCCGAGGCGGTGCGCGATCACTTCCTGTGGGGCTCGCGCTCGATCGTGCTCGCCGGGACGCATGGAAAGACCACGACGACCTCGCTGACCGGGTGGCTCCTGACGCACGGCCGTCTGGACCCGACGGTGCTGGTCGGCGGCATCGCGCTCAACTTCGGCGACGGGGGCTCCAGCTACCGGCTGGGCGGCGGCCGCGACTTCGTCATCGAAGGCGACGAGTACGACAGTGCGTTCTTCGACAAGACCGCGAAGTTCCTCAAGTACCTTCCCGACGTGGCGGTCGTCAACAACATCGAGTTCGACCACGCGGATATCTACGCCGACCTCGACGCCGTGCTGCTCGCGTTTCGACGGCTGGTGACGCTCGTGCCGCGCAACGGGCTGCTGCTGCTCGGCGCGGACAGCCCGCACGCGGCGGCGCTGCGCGAGCGGGCGGTGAGCCCGGTGCAGACGTTCGGGCTGACCGATGGCGTCACGTGGCAGGGCCGGGACGTGCAGCATCGCGACGGCGTGACGCAGTTCACCGTGCGGCGTGACGGCGAGCTCTACGGCCGGTTCCGGTCGCCGCTGCTCGGCGTGCACAACGTCCGCAACGCGCTGGCGGCCATCGCGGTCGGCGCGCACGTCGGCATCAGCCAGGCCGACCTTGCCGAGGGCCTGGAGCGCTTCAAGGGCATCAAGCGGCGGCTCGAGACCGTCGGGGTTGCCGGTGGCGTCACGGTGATCGACGACTTCGCCCACCATCCGACGGCGGTTCATGAAACGCTTTCCGCGCTGCGGACCGGCTATCCGGATCGCCGCGTGTGGGCGGTGTTCGAGCCGCGCTCCGCCTCCTCGTGCCGCCGCGTCTTCCAGGCCGACTTTGCCAGGGCGTTTGGCGCCGCCGACGAGGTCGTCGTCGCCGCGGTGTTCCGTTCGTCGCTGCCCGAGAACGAACGGCTGTCGGCCGAGCAGCTCGTGGACGACCTGCGCCGGCAGGGGCAACGCGCGCGCTACGTCCCGCAGGTGGACGACATCATCCAGACGGTCGTCCGCGAGCGTCAGGACGGCGACGTCGTGGTGCTGATGTCCAACGGCGGATTCGGCGGTATCCACAGGAAGCTCGTCGAGGCGCTTGGCGCGTGAGCGAGGCGCGGGTCCGCGAAGCGGGCGATTCGGCGCTGCTGCTGGATGTACGGGCGACCCATCCGCCTTCGCTGCAGCTACGGCGGACAAGTGGGTCGCCCTTGCCGCCCGGCCTCGATTGGAATCTCACCGCTCGCGCCATCGCCGTCGCGGCTGACATGCGCCGCCGCGCACTCCGGGGCGTGCGCGACATCGTCTCCACGTTTCATTCAGTCGCGGTCTTCTTCGATCCGCTCACCACCGACGTCGATGCGGTGGCCGCGGCGCTGCACGAAGCCGCTGACGGGCCGGCTAGATCCGGCCCCTACGAATCCACTGGTGTGGGGGCCGCCTTCAGGCGGCTCATCGAGGTTCCCGTCTTCTACGGCGGCGATGCGGGTCCCGATCTCGCCGACGTTGCCGCGCATGGCGGGCTCACCCCGGACGCGGTCATCGAGCGACATGCGTCGAAGACGTATCGCGTCTTCATGCTCGGCTTCCTGCCCGGCTTCGCCTACATGGGGTCCGTGGACGAGGCGATCGCGGCCCCGCGCCGGGCGGCGCCGCGTGTTCGCGTGCCGGCCGGGTCGGTCGGGATTGCCGGCAGGCAGACGGGCATCTATCCGCGCGAGTCGCCCGGAGGCTGGCAGATCATCGGCCGCACACCGCTCCTGCTGTTCGATCCGGATCGCACGCCGCCGGCAATCTTCGCGCCCGGCGACCAAGTGCGGTTCGTCCCCGTTGCGGTCCCGACGGACGTGGGGGCCGGCTTTGGCCGGCTCGACGCGCCGGGCCGCCTGAAGGCGGCCCCCACGACTCACCGCGTGGTGACCGTTCTCCGCCCTGGCCTGTTCACCACCGTTCAGGACTCCGGGCGCTGGGGCTACCAGGACCAGGGCGTACCCGTATCCGGGCCGATGGATCCGGTGTCGCATCGGCTCGCCAACGCGCTGGTCGGCAACCCGCGCGACGCCGCCACGCTGGAAGCGACGCTCCTCGGTCCCGAGCTCCGCCTCGAGCAGGAGACGACGGTTGCCATCGCCGGCGCCGACCTGCAGGCCTCCGTTGACCAGACGGACCTCGCCCCGCACGCGGCGATTCGCTGCCGCGCCGGCGCGGTCCTGCGCCTGGGGCCGCGCCGTGCGGGCGCGCGCGCGTATGTCGCCTTCGACGGCGGCATCGCCGTGGCGCCGGTGCTCGGCAGCCGCGCGACGCACGTCCTGAGCGGCCTTGGCGGCGTGGACGGGCGCGCGCTCAAGGCAGGCGATCGCCTTCCGCTGGGTCCGGGGGCCGACCTGGCCGCCTCCGCGTACGCGCTACAGTGGGTCCGCCATAGCCTTGGCGACGGCGGAAAGGTCGGCCCTGCGGGCGCGCGGCTTCGCGTGCTGCCGGGGCCGCAGTCCGACCTCTTCGACCGCGGTGCCTTCGATCTCCTGCAGACGACCCGCTTTACGATTTCGCCACAATCCGATCGCATGGGCTACCGGCTCACCAGCCCGCGGCCGATTGCACGCCCGCCGGGAGGCGAGATGATCTCGGACGTCGCCTTCACCGGCGCGCTGCAGGTGCCGCCGTCTGGCGATCCGATCCTGCTCATGGCCGACCGGCAGACGACGGGCGGCTATCCGCAGGTGGCGATGGTCATCACGGCCGACCTGCCGCTGGCGGCGCAGCTCGTGCCGGGCGACTGGCTCGAGTTCGCCCTGTGCACGCGCGCGGAGGCGATCGCGGCGCTCGTGCAGCAGGAAGGCAGGCTGCTTGCGGTTCGTTGAAGGGGAGCCGCTTGCCCCGTGGAGCACGCTCGGTGTCGGCGGCCGTGCGGCGTGGTTCGGGCGGGCGACGACAGCCGGAGACGTTGCCCGCGCGCACCAATGGGCGGCCGACCGGAAGGCGCCGTTGTTCGTGCTGGGCGGCGGCAGCAACCTGGTGATTGCCGATGAGGGCATCGACGGGCTGGTGCTGCAGATGGGCGCGCGCGGTGTGGAGTTGGTGGCCGACGGTGCGGCGACGCTGGTCCAGGCACGCGCTGGCGAGCCCTGGGACGAGGTTGTCGCGGCGACCGTGGCGCGTGGGCTGGCGGGGCTCGAGTGTCTCTCGGGCATTCCGGGCAGCGTCGGCGGCACCCCCATCCAGAACGTCGGCGCCTACGGCCAGGAGGTCTCGAACACGCTGGAGGCGGTCGCGGTCTTCGACCGCCAGACCGGCCGCCCGGCGGTGCTGAGCGCCGCGGAGTGCCGTTTCGGCTACCGTATGAGCCGGTTCAAGCGCGACGACGCGAACCGGTTCATCGTCTGCGACGTGACGTTCCGCCTCCGTCCGGGCCCGCCCACGGTCACGTATCCGGACGTCGTGGCGCATCTGGAGCGCGCCGGCGTCGCGTCGCCGGACGTCGCCGCGGTGCGCGAGGCGGTGCTGGCGATTCGCCGGCGCAAGGGGATGGTGCTCGACGCCGCGGATCCCGACACGCGCAGCGTCGGCTCGTTCTTCATGAACCCCGTCGTCAGCGCCCGCGACCATGCGCGGTTGACCTCGGCGGCCGGACCGGCGCCGTCGTTCGCGCTGCCGGGCGGCGACGTCAAGGTGCCGGCCGCGTGGCTGATCGAGCACGCAGGCTTTCCGCGCGGCTTCGCGAGCGGCCCGGTCGGGCTCTCGTCGAAACACCCGCTCGCGATCGTGAACCGCGGCGGGGCATCGGCACGCGACGTGCTGGCGCTGGCGGTGCGGATCAAGCAGCAGGTCGCCGACACGTTCGGCGTGCGGCTGCGCCCCGAGCCCGTGTTCGCGGGGTTCGACGGGGACGACAGGGACGTTCGGTATCTGTGCGAGGCGTAATGTCGACACTGCTCATCGAGGGCGGGCACCGGCTGCAGGGCCGGGTGGCCGTGGAAGGCAACAAGAACGCGGCGCTGCCGCTGCTGGCCGCATGCCTGCTGACCGGCGACGAGTGCGTGCTCACCAACGTTCCCCGCATCGGCGACGTCGAGGTGATGGCGCGGCTGCTCCTCGACGTCGGCGCCGAGGTGGACGGCATCGGCAGCACGACGCTGCGCATCCGCGCCCCGCGCGTCTCCACGCACTCGCCGGACCGCGCGCTCGTCGGCCGTCTGCGCGGCTCGGTCCTGCTCCTCGGCCCGCTGCTCGCGCGCACCGGCCGCGCCCACATCGCGCCGCCCGGCGGCGATTTTCCGGCGCGCCGCTCGATTTCCACGCACCTCGAGGCGCTCATGGCGATGGGCGTCCAGCAGAGTCCCGGCTCCGACCATGTTCTCGAGGCGCCCGACGGCCTGAAGCCGGCGTCGATGTACCTCTACGAAGCCTCGGTCACCGGCACCGAGACGGCGTTGCTGGCGGCGGCAACCGCGGAGGGCGTGACCGAGATCCGCCACGCCGCCACCGAGCCCCACGTCGTGGAGCTCTGCGAGTTCCTGCAGAAGATGGGCGCGGGCATCACCGGCATCGGCAGCTCGAAGATCCGCGTGGAAGGCGTGCCGACGCTGCACGGCGCGCAGCATCGCATCAACGGCGACTACATCGAGGCCGGCAGCTGGGCGGTCGTCGGCGCGATCACCGGCGGCGAGATGGCGATCGCAGGCTGCCGTGAAGAGGACATCGAGGTCGTCGCCGCGGTCATGAAGCGCAT
>VFYY01000104.1 GCA_016871375.1 Acidimicrobiia bacterium | reverse complement strand
CCTCGCTGCTAGGTGCAGCGAGTGTGTGAGCCGAAGGGGTCAGCTCAGAGCGGCCAGAATTTCCGGAAAAGGGGCGGTCAGAATTTACGGAACCCGCAGGCGTTCATGAAGCGACCGAACGAGCTGGAGCGGGTGTACGCGGCGATCCCTGAAGGCACCGACATCCTGGTGTCGCATCAACCTCCGCTCTACCATGGCGACCGTACCTTTAATTTGGACACTGGCCGTGTCGATCACGTTGGGAGCCGCGAGCTCCTCGACGCGATCGAGAGAGTCCGACCGCGCATCGTGATCTGCGGCCATGTCCACGGAGGCTTCGGCCGGTTCGAGCACCAAGGCATTCCGATCCACAACGTCAGCGTGGTCGACGAGCGCTACCGCCTCGTCTACGCGCCGACCGTGATCGAACTGTTAGATTTCTAAGGCCCCAGCGGTTTTGACGTCCATGCCCAAATAGGGCATGATTCAACCCATCTTGGGTTCAAGAGCGAAACCCCCCCGCGGCCTACGAAAAAGCCTCGCCGATGCGCTGTTTACCAAAACTCAACAGCGCGTACTCGGCGTGCTTTTCGGGCAGCCCGACCGCAGCTTCTACGCCTCTGAATTGATTCGAACCGCTGGAACCGGCTCGGGGGCTGCTCAGCGTGAACTTGCCAGGCTCGAGGCGAGCGGCCTCGTGCTCGGTCAACGGATCGGCCATCAAAAGCACTACCGGGCAAATGAAGCATCGCCTCTCTTTGCAGAACTGCGGAACATCGTCCTGAAAACGGTGGGTCTGGCAGAACCCCTGCGCGACGCGTTGAAGCCCTTGGCCCCTGCCATCAGAGCGGCGTTTGTATACGGCTCCGTGGCTAAAGCTGCCGACCGTTCGGGAAGCGACATCGATCTGATGGTCATCAGCGACAGCCTGACGTACGCGGACATCTTCGGTGCGCTCGAGCGGGTTGCCAAGAGTGTCAGCAGGCAGGTGAATCCCACGGTGTACACGGTTGCCGAGTTTTCGAAGCGAACGCGCGAGGAGAACGCCTTCGTGACGCGCGTGCTCGAGCAGCCGAAGGTCTGGGTGATCGGATCGGACAATGACCTCCCAGTCGCGGCTTGACCGTCTCGCTGGTCCGGGCAATGTGCTCGCAAGAGAACCTCCCGACACGAAGGAGTTTGCCGGGCTCGTGGCGTCTGGACTCGAACGATTGAAAGACGCCGAGAACGCTGGCAACTCTCTGTACAGCAGATTTGATCTTGCTTACGGCGCCGCACACGCGCTGTGCCTGGCAGCACTGCGTTACCACGGGTTCCGCCCATCGAAGCGGTACATCGTGTTTCAGGTGTTACCTGACACTCTTGATCTCGGCCCGGAGGTCTGGCGGATCCTGTCGAAATGTCACGACCTGCGGAACAGAACCGAGTACGAAGGGGCACTTGACGTGGATGACAGGCTAGTCATCGATTTGATCGGCGCTTGCAGCAAGGTCGCTGCGAAGGTGAAGAGTCTGGCCCCGATTCCGGAGAGATCAAAGTAGCAACAACCATGGAACAAGGTCAGCTGAATTGGGTCGCTAATTTCATCTGGGGCATCGCCGACGACGCGGGGCAGTCTGCATAAACAGAGTCGCGCGGACATGGGATCATCAGACAAAACGGGCGACCTGAACGGCGATCAGCGACGGCCGCGCACGGAAGGTGTTGAAGGTGGCGGTCAGCGCTGCGTCGCGTTCGTCCACCCTTCCCACATACAATCCGCTGCCATGGCGTCACGCAGAGAGTTCCTCGAATCTACGCTTGCGGCAACGGCCGGCATCGTGGCCCTGCCGGCGGCGGCTGCTGCGCAGGCGCCTCAGCCGCGCGACGCCAGCAGCGCCACGGCGCTGACGCTGGTGCTGAGGAACGGGCGCATCCATACGATGGATGCCCGCAACACGG
Source organism: Acidimicrobiia bacterium (assembly GCA_016871375.1). Taxonomy (GTDB): domain Bacteria; phylum Acidobacteriota; class Vicinamibacteria; order Vicinamibacterales; family UBA2999; genus VFYY01. Next base: position 13,487 of record VFYY01000104.1, on the reverse strand, counting down.
TGGCGTCCTCGGTGGTGATCCGCGGCGGGCGGTTCCTCGCAGTCGGCGGTCAGCTTCCATCGGCAGGACCCAACGTGCGCGTGATCGACCTGCGCGGCCGCACGGTCGTCCCCGGTCTCATCGAGCCCCACGTCCACATCGTCAGCCTGGCGAACCGCCCCGGCTATCACACGATCCTCGAGAACACGACGTCCATCCGCGAGGTCCAGGACGCGCTCGCGGCGCGGCGGCGCGGCGTGCCCGAAGGGCAGTGGATCACCTCGATGGGCGGCTGGCACACCAACCAGTGGGCCGAGCATCGCCGGCCGACGCTGAAGGAGCTCGACGAGGCGGTGCCGGACCGGCCCGTTTTGTTATACGAGCGCTTCACGGGCCCCTGCGTCACCAACAGCCTGGGCAGGAAGTTCTTCGACGCGGCCGATGCGGCGCCGCCGGTGCACCCGGACATCGCGAAGATCGGCGTCGCAGACGATGGGTCGATTGCGCCCGCGCGGCAGGGCGGCGGCGGGCCGTCGCCGAGCGCCCTCTATTACCTGCGGCGGCTGCAGACCTTCGAGGACAAGAAGCGCAGCACGCTCGACGCGATGGCCTACTCGGCACAGGTCGGGCTGACGGCGCACCTCGATCAGGTGCTGTTCCCGACGCCGGGGCCGCTGCACCCGAACCAGATCCTCTCGAACCTCGATCACTACCGGATGTACGACCCGTGGCTCGCGCTCCATCGCGAGGGGCGCGCGACGGTTCGGCTGCAGACGAACTTCCTGCACAACCAGGCGGACCCGGCGCTGCCGGAGCTCAGGGAGCGGCTGCGCGTCTCCCAGCAGTTCTTCGGCGACGACATGGTTCGGACGGGATCAATAGGGGAGTGGGCGGCGCCGCTCGGCGCGGGCGAGGCGTGGCGCGAGGCGCAGCGCCTGGTCGCGCAGGCGGGCTGGCGCAACGAGAACAGCGTGCAGGACCTGAAGGGGCTGACACAAGTGGTCGAGGCCTGGGAGGCCGTGAACAAGGAGTTCGACATCACCCGGCTCCGGTGGTGCGTGCACCACGTGCCCGCGGTGACGCCGGATCTCCTGACGCGGCTGAAGGCGCTCGGCTGCGGCGTGCAGATGGCGGCGTTCCGCTGGGTGACGTCGAGCGATCCGAACCTCGTCTCTGGCGCGCCGTTCCGCACGATCGTCGATCACGGCATCCAGGTGGGCATCCACGGCGACGGCGTCCACATCGCGCCGCTCAACCCGTGGCTGCACATCGCCTACGCGGTCACCGGCCTCAACTCCTTCGGCGCGCAGGTCAACGCCGGCCAGCACCTCACGCGGCAGGAGGCGCTGCGGCTGTTCACCCGCGACAACGCCTGGTTCCTGCGGATGGAGGACCGCGCCGGGACGATCGAGCCCGGCCGGCTGGCGGACCTCGTCGTCCTCGACCGCGACTACTTCACGGTGCCCGACGCCGACATCAGGCGCATCCGGCCGGTGATGACGATCGTGGACGGCAGGATCGTCCACGAAAGCTAGAGCGGTTTCTGAAACGTCGTAGTGTCCGGCTTCAGCCGGACCAAGTTGATCGGCACCGCCGTGTGTGGTCCGGCTAAAGCCGGACACTACGAAGAAGTCGAAACCGCGCTAGAGCTCGAGCGAGAAGCCGAAGGCGTCACGCATCTCGGCGCATGACCAGTGCGGCAGGTGCAGGATCTCGAAGCGGCCGGCCCGGCCAGAGACGCTTCACGGTCTCCGACCAGGCCGGAATCTTCTGAACCTCGTCGAGGGCGAGTACCGGCGGGGCTCGCGCAGCCTGGCCGCAAGAGTCTCCGGCTGCCGGCGCACGAACGCGTGGTCGGCCGAGGTGCTCATTGCATTGAGTAAATTTACTCAACATAACGAGCAGCGCCACAGACCTCAGGGAGGCAGCCCCAGCACGAACGCGTGCGTGAGGCACAGCACGCGGTAGGTGACGGTTCCCATCCGCGGCCCCAGCGGGCCCGACGAGTGAAGCCCCATCACGATCAGGCCGGCGCCGCGCGTGTCCGCCAGCCGCACGATCTCTTCCGACGCGTCCCCGGCCAGCACGATCGTCTCCGCGGCATCGGCCAGCTCGCGCAGCTGCGCCTCGACGTCGGCCCGGCGCAACTGGTCGGCGCCGGAGACGGCGGTGCGCAGCTTCGGCGGGATGTAGATCGACTCGAGGACGTACGCCACGAGCAGCGGCACGCCCATCGCCGACGCAATCCCCTGGGCAATCTTCACCTGATGCGCCGACGCCGGACTGAGATCGACGGGAGCGATGACGCGCTTCACCAGCCGGCTGATGTCGGTCACGGAGGCCACCGGCGTCGCGTGCCCGGGCGTGACGAGCACCGGAATCGTCGTTTCACGCAGCACGCGCTCGGTCGTCGATCCGAAGAACCGCTTGCTCACGCCGCTTCGCCCATGTGAGCTCATGACGATCAGATCGGCGGCGCGTTCGACGGCGAGCCGGAGGATCTGCGTCGCCGGCTTGCCGGCGGCCACCTGCACGTCGAGCGTGGCGGCGCGCAGGGACGTGTCCGGCACCGTCTGCGCGATGAACCGCCGCAGCTCGCGCTCGGTTTCTTCTCCCAGCGGAGGCAGGCCGGCGCTCTGCGCCGCGCTCACCAGCAGCGGATCGTCCACCGACATCACGAGCAGCCGCGCCCCGAAGTGGTCGGCGATCACGGCCGCGTAGTTGAGCGCGGTCCGCGACCCCTCCGAAAAGTCGATCGGGCAGACGATCGACGGGAGGTTCGACATGGTCACACTCCTCCGTCCGTCATGGCCTTCGCAACGGATGTACCGCGCGTGCTTCGGCCGAAAGCCGACGATCCGCGGCGTGCGCGCACCGGCCGCTGCGGAAGAATTCCGCGCGCCCGCGGACTATTCACGCCGATCGGCTACGATCCGATATCCCATATATGAGCTCCCCGCAACGGGCGGTTATCGCCGCTCTCGTTCTCATGCTGCTGGCGGCCGCCAGGCCTGCCGACGCGCGGCAGATGCCGGAGCCTCCGCCGGGGCAGCCTCCGCCGGGGCAGCCTCCGACACGGCCGCCCCGGCCTGCCGAAAGCGGCCTCTGCACCGCCCGCGGGCAGGTGCTCGGACCGTCCGATTTCGGCGTCGCCGCGGGGCTGCCCGTGGCCGACGTCTCCGCCGTGCTTCTCCTCGACGGGCGCGTGCGCCTGTACGTCTTCGCGCAGAACAAGGGCATCGTCAGCGCGGTCTCGGTCTCGGCGGACGGCTTGACGTTCACCGCCGAACCGGGGCTTCGGCTTCCGGACGGCTCGGGGATGCCGAGAGTCGTCCGCACCCAGACCGGCTACCGGCTGTTCTTCACCTCCGCCGGCGGCATCAGCTCGGCGACGAGCACCGACGGCTTGAGCTTCACCGTGGAGCCGGGTCAGCGCATCACGAAGGACGCGGCCGGGTTCGGCACGTCCGCGGCGGGGACGAGCGGCGCCAGCGTGATCCGCCTCGCCGACGGGCGTTATCGCATGTACTTCAGCGACCTGCCGCGGCCCGGCGACCCGCCCGGCAACCATCGGATCAAGACCGCGGTCTCCACCGACCTGCTCGCGTGGACGGTCGAGGCGGGGATCCTTGCCGGCCCCGGCGCCGCCACGCTGACCGAGTCGTCGGAGCACCCGTTCGTCCTCGCCAACCCGGACGGGTCGGTGACTATGTACTACGGGCGCTTCGCCGGCCCCGGCGGGACGACGCCCGAGGGGTTGTATCAGTCCACGTCGCGTGACGGCCTGACGTTTGCCGAGGAGACGTACAACATCTTCATGGCGAACGATCCGGACGCGCTGCGCCTCTCGGACGGGACCCTGCTCGTCTATTACGGGCTCTTCGACCCGCAGGTCGGCGGCACGATCAACGTCGCGCAGTGCGCCGACCCCGGCGCGGCGGCGCCCGCCCGCCTGCCCTGACGTTCGTTTCGCGCCGCCGCCGGCGCTCACCAGCGCCGAATACACGCGCAACTACAACGACGCGTCCGTGAGGCGGAGGCCGATGGCAACCCGGGCACGGCCCCGGATCCCACGTGGGGAGCCGCTCGCCAACACGCCGAACTGGCTGTTCGCCCGCACCCTCAGGCCAGTCCCATCGTCACGCTGACGGCGCACCGGGATTCGGGATAATCGTAATCTGGTCAGCATGCCTAATCCGGTGAAAGGCTCGCCTGCGGCAGAACGACGGCGTAGGGTGCGCGCCCCGCGACAGGGGCACTGCCAGCTCCAGGAGGGCGAGGCGAGGTTCGCGGGTGACCGCGCCGGTCGCGGGCGGCCGTCCGCGACGTCGATCTGTGAATGGCTGGCTGCTCGACACGAACATGCTCCACGGGTTGACGGTGGTGTCACGCGACACGCTCCACGGTTCGACATCATGAGTCCGCCCGCCTGCGAGCACCTCGGGGCCATCGACAAGGTCACGCCCGCGAGGCGATATGAGTGCGACGAGTGCGTGAAGATCGGCGGCGAGTGGGTCCACCTGCGCACGTGCCAGGAGCGCGGCGGGACCCACTGCTGCGACAACTCGCCGAACCGCCACGCCACCCGGCACGCGCGGGTCACCGGCCATCCGGTGATCGCGTCCGCCGAGCCCGGCGAGCGCTGGCTGTACTGCTGTCCGGACGAGGCCTTCGCGGGATACTGAGCGGATGCCCGCGTCCGGTCTCGTTCGACACGCCGACGGCGTCACCCGTTGCTGGTGGCCCGGTGAAGATCCTTTCTACCAGCGCTATCACGACGAGGAGTGGGGCAGGCCCGTCCGCGACGACCGCCGCCTCTTCGAGAAGATCTGCCTCGAGGGATTTCAGTCCGGCCTGAGCTGGATCACGATCCTCCGCAAGCGCGAGAACTTCCGCGCCGCCTTCGACGGCTTCGAGGTCGAGCGCGTCGCCCGCTTCGGCGCCCGCGACGTGGCGCGCCTGCTGAAGGACGCCGGCATCATCCGCCACCGCGGCAAGATCGAATCCACCATCAACAACGCCAAGCGCGCCATCGAGCTGCGCGACGAGTTCGGCACCCTCGCCCGCTACTTCTGGCAGTGGGAGCCGGAGCCCGGCGCACGTCCGGCGCGCGTCACGAAAGACGCGCTGATGCAGCTCGCGCACACGCCGCAGTCCGCCGCGCTCAGCAAGGACCTCAAGGCGCGCGGCTGGACGTTTGTCGGCCCGACGACGGTGTATGCGTTCATGCAGGCGATGGGCCTGGTGAACGACCACCTCGACGGCTGCGCACGGCGCCCCGCCGTCGAAGCGGCGCGCGCGGCTTTTTCCCCGCCCCTGGGGAAAGGTTCCCGCGTCCCGCGCCGGTCCCGCTGAAAAGCGGCCGGATTTCCTCTGACTCGCGCCCACCCGGGGTGGCGTCGTTGATGCACGGATGCGCGGCCGGAGGTGCCTATGTTCACCCCGGCGATCGTGACGATTCCCGCGCTCATCCTGCCGCTGATGGGGACGCCTGACCGCGACTGCCAGCTCGGACGCGTGGGCGACCCCGATGCCGACGCGCGCGCCGTGATCGCGTTCGAGATCGCGGTTGACGAGTACGCCGCCACGCATCGCTGGGGCGCGCACCCGTGGCCGCTGCCGCGGCCGGGCAGCCTCTTCACGCCGGCCGTCTCCGAGGTCTTCCGCGTCCGGATTGCCGCCGCGATCCGCGAGGGACGGAACGAGGAGGAAGGCGGCATCCTCTACGCGCTCCCGCCGCTGCCGGTGGAGCTCGACTACCGCATCGTGGGCCGCGACATCGCGATCGTGGACGTGGACATGCACCTCGTCGTCGACACGCTGGACCGCGCGCTGCCGCTGGAGGCGGCGCCGCTCGTGCCGGCGCCCGTGGAGACCGACGAAGAGGAGACGCTCGCGCCCGCGGACGAGGAGCCCACCGGGTGTCTCTACGACATCGAGCAGATGATCTAGAGCGGTTTCTGAAACGTCGTAGTGTCCGGCTTTAACCGGACCAAGTTGATCGGCACCGCCGTGTGTGGTCCGGCTAAAGCCGGACACTACGAAGAAGGGTCCGGCTAAAGCCGGACACTACGAAGAAGTCGAAACCGCGCCAGCGATCGCGAATTGACATTGCAGATGATGGGGCCATAGCATCCCCCCACGAAGGAGGGGAGATGCGCGCGTGCTCACGGCTCTGCCTGCTGGTCGTCTGCGTGATGTTCGTTCCCGCCGTTGCCTACGGCCAGGCATCCATCGCGGGTGTCGTGCGTGATACATCAGGCGCGGTGCTCCCCGGCGTCACCGTGGAGGCCGCCAGTCCCGCGCTCATCGAACAGACGCGTTCGGTCACCACCGACGGCACGGGTCTGTTTCGTATCGTCGACCTGCGTCCTGGTGTGTACGCCGTGACGTTCACGCTGCCCGGGTTTTCCACGGTGCGGCGGGAAGGGGTGACGCTCGCGGGCTCCTTCGTCGCGACTCTCGACGTCGAGATGCGCGTCGGCGAGCTGGCGGAGACGATCACCGTCACCGGCGAGACACCGACCGTGAACGTGCAGAGCGCCACGCGGCAGATGGTGATGGACAGCGAGGTCATCGAGACCATTCCGACCGGCCGCAGCACCTTCGCGCTCGGCGTGCTCGTCCCCGGCGTCATCGCCCAGAACGCCGGCGGGACGCTCGTGCAGGACGTCGGCGGGGCCCGCGTGGACGCGGCGCTCGGCCTGGCCATCCACGGCAGCCGCCAGAGCGACCAGACGATTCTCTTCAACGGCGTGTCCACGAGCGCGCAGGCGTCCTCCGGGTACGCGACGCGCACCACGATCAACCCGGTCGCGGTGCAGGAGGTGACCTTCGACTACTCCGCGGTCAACGCGGAAGTGGGGCAGGGCGGCGTCCGCATCAACATGATCCCGAAGGACGGCGGCAACACGAACCGCGGCGTCTTCCACGTCAACTTCGCGACGCCGGCGATGCAGGGCGACAACTTCAGCGACGAGCTGCGCCGCGCCGGACTGAGCGCACCCGATCGGCTGCGGACGAACCGGGACGTCAACCCGGGCTTCGGCGGCCCGATCCGGCAGGATCGCATCTGGTACTACGTGTCCGGCCGCTTCCAGGAGGCCACCAACTACGTGGCGGGCGTCTTCGAGAACAGGAACGCGAACAGGCCGGACGTCTGGACCTACGATCCCGACACGAGCCGGCAGGGCTACACGGGCTTCGAGGGCAACTCAGGAGATCTCCGGCTCACGTGGCAGGCGACGCCGAAGAACAAGCTCGGGTTCGCATGGACCTACCAGGTGAACTGCGGCTGCCCGCAGGTCGTCTCCGCCACGGTGGCGCCGGAAGCCGACCAGCGCGCCGAGTTCCCCGAGCAGCAGAAGCTGCTGTTCGACTGGACGTCGCCGCTGACGAACCGGCTGCTGCTCGAGGCGGCGTTCCTCCAGAGCTACGGCGTCAGCGTCCGCAGCCCGATCGCCGGCCTCGACCCCCGCATGATCACCGTCGTCGAGCAGTCCAACGGCCTGAAGTACCGCGGACCGGATCCCGGCCTCCGCTGGCAGGACAACGAGAGCAATCACATCCGCGGCGCGGTGTCGTACATCACCGGCGCGCACGCCTTCAAGGTCGGCTTCACGCACAACCACGGCTACTTCTTCCAGACGACGTACGCCGTGCAGCCGATCAGCTACCGCTTCAACAACGGCGTGCCGAACCAGCTCACGATCGCGGCGGTGCCGTACAACGAGACGACGAAGACGGACCACAGCATGGGCATCTTCGCCCAGGACACGTGGACGATCCGGCGCCTCACGGCCGGCCTCGGCGTCCGCTACGACTACTACGGCAACAGCCAGCCGGAGCAGCGCCTCGGTCCGACGATCTTCACGCCCGGGCGCGACATCACCCTGCCGGCGTCGTCGAATCTCTCGTGGCACGACCTGACGCCGAAGCTGACGGCGGCGTACGACCTGTTCGGCAACCGGCGCACCGCGGTCAAGGTGAGCCTGAACCGCTACGTGGAGTCGCTGGCGGCCGGCGCCGGCCTGCCGGCGGCCGTGAACCCGCTGAACAACATCGTCAACAGCACCACGCGGAGCTGGAACGACGCCAACCGCAACTTCGTTCCCGATTGTGACCTGCGGACGCCGGCGGCCAACGGCGAATGCGGGGCCTTCGCGAACGCGGCATTCGGCACGGTGCGTCCCGGCTCGACCTACGACCCGGACCTGATGCGCGGGTGGAGCAAGCGCGGGTTCAACTGGGAGTTCGCCGCGGGCGTGCAGCACGAGCTGATGCCGCGCGTGGCGGTGGACGTCGGCTACTTCCGCCGCTGGTTCGGCAACTTCGTCGTCACCGACAACCTCTCGGTGTCGCCGTCGGACTTCACGCGCTTCAGCGTCACGGCGCCCGGCGACTCGCGGCTGCCCGGCGGCGGCGGCTACGCCGTCCCGGACCTCTTCGACGTGGTGCCGGCGCGCTTCGGCCAGGTGAACAACTTCGTGACGCTGGCCGACAAGTACGGCACACAGAGCGAGCGGTGGCACGGGTTCGACGTGACCATGAGCGCCCGGCCCCGCAACGGCCTGCTGGTACAGGGCGGCATGAGCGCGGGATCGACGCTGCGCGACAGCTGCGAGATCCGCGAGAAGCTGCCGGAGACGGCGCAGCTCAATCCGTACTGCCACACGGAGACGCCGCTTCTGACCCAGGTGAAGCTGCTGGGCGCGTACACGATTCCGAGGATCGACCTGCAGGTGAGCGGCACCTTCCAGAGCTTCGACGCGCCGCAGAACGGGATCATCGCGAACTTCGTGGCGGCCAACGCCCAGGTGGCGCCGTCGCTCGGGCGCCCGCTGTCGGGGGGCGTCGCCAACGTGACGGTCAACCTGATCAAACCGTTCTCGGAGTACGGATCGCGCGTGAACCAGTTCGACATGCGCGTCTCCAGGATGCTGCGGTTCGGCGGGACGCAGACCCGGCTCGCCCTCGACCTCTACAACGCGCTCAATGCGGCGCCGGTGATGACCGAGAACCCGAACTACGCCGCGTTCCGCCGGCCGACGTCGATCATGGCCGCGCGGTTCGCCAAGATCAGCATGCAGGTGGATTTCTAATGATGAGAAAACTGCTGTTTGTTACTTGCGTTGCGGCATTGTCCTTGAACGTTCCGTCCTACGCCCATCATTCCGACGTGGCGTACGAGAACACGTCGATCGAGATAAAGGACGTGACGTTCGTGAAGACGGCGTGGGTGAACCCGCACAGCATCGTGACCTTCGACGTGAAGGATGCCTCGGGGAAGGTGACGCAGTGGATCGTGGAAATGGGGAGCCCCTCGGCGATGAGTGCGGTGGGCTGGAACCGGAACAGCCTGACCCCCGGGGCCGTGGCCACCGTGGTCGTCTTTCCGGCGAGAAACGGCACGGCGCATGGCCGTCTCGCCCGCGTGATGTTTCCCGACGGCAAGACGCTCAACTATCGGGAACCCCGTCCGGCAGGAGGTGCGCAGTGATCGCGCGTGCCGCTCTACTCGGTGTCGTGATGTCGTTGGTGTGCGCCTCGGTGTATGCGCAGGCGCCCGCTCCGCGCCGGGACATCAACGGGGTGTGGTCGGGCGCCGCGGTGATGCGGCTCGAGGCGTTCGCGCCGATGACGCCGGAGGGTCAGAAGCTCTTCGACGAGGCCAGGCCCCTGTTCGGTCCCCGCGCGCTGCCGGTGGCCGAGTCGAACCACGGCCTCGTGACCTGCGACCCGCTCGGGTTTCCGCAGAACGTCATGTACGAGCTCCGTCAGATGGAGTTCCAGGCGACGCCCAACAAGATGCTGCAGCTGATGCAGTACCAGCGCGTCTTCCGCGAGATCTGGACCGACGGACGCAAGCTTCCCGCTTCTGTCGGGAAGGACACCGCCGATTCCGTTGACCCGCGCTGGTACGGCTACTCGATCGGCAGCTGGGCCGACGACTACACCTTCGTGATTCAGTCCACGGGCTTCAACGAGAAGGCCTGGGCGAACGCGGCGGGCAACCCGCGCAGCGTGGATGCGAAGATCGAGGAACGCTACCGGCGCATCGATCGCGACACGCTGGAGCTCACGGTGACGATCGACGATCCGAAGATGTATACGAAGCCGTTTGTCGCCATGCGGCAGCAGCTCCGGCTGAGCCCGAAGCAGGAATTCGACGAGCAGCTCTGCGTGCCGTCGGAAGCGCTGGAATACCTGGAGACGTTCAAGCCGGTCGCCCGGCCCCGCTGACCTATTTCGCGCGGCCCAGGTATCCCTGCGCGATCGTGTCGATCTTGTAGATCGCCTTCGCGTTGTTCCTCACGCCGGGTGGCGTCGTGAAATTCCGGCCGTCGGGCCCGTTCATGCCGCCACCCTTCCCGTACAGCACCTTCTTGTCAGGCCCGGAAAACGCGCAGCTCGAGGCGGACCGCGGAAGCGGGATGACGCCGAGGTGCGCGCCCTGCGCACTGAACACCTCGAAACCGGCATCGCCGGCGCTGACGTACAGCCGGCCCTCGCCGTCGATGCACATGCCGTCGCCGTTGCCGCCCTTCAGCGCGGCAAAGTCCCGCTGGTTTCCCGTCGTGCCGTCGGCCTGGACGTCGAAGGCCACGATCGTCCTGCCGTTGGTGAGGTAGAGCGTCTTCTCGTCGCGGCTGAGCATCATGCCGTTGGTGCGCACGGACTTGTCCGCCACGAGGCTGACGGTCCCCGAGGGGTTGACGAAGTACGTGCCGTTCTCGTCGCTGAAATAGGCGCCGCCCCTGGAGTCGAGCTGGACTTCGCCCATGCGCCAGAACGGCTTGCCGCCGAACCTGCTGGCAATCACCTGCCGCGTGGGCGAGAGCGCGGTCAGGTTCGCATCCTCCTTGCACTCGTCAGGCTTTCCGCCCGGGTCCGAGCACGTCCGCTCGGCGCCGATCAGGCGGCCCCGATGGTCGATGCCGAGCGCTCCGGTGCCGCGGGTATTCCGTTCGGCGATGGAGAACCGGTCGTTCGCATCGAGCCTGCCGACCGTGCTCGGCTGCTCCTGGGCGAACAGGATGCCGCCGTCGCTCGTGCCGACGAGGCCGTCGGCGTTGTCGGCGCCCTGCCAGACGAGTGTCCACTGCGCTCCAGCCGCAATGACTCCAGCGATGGCGGAGACCGTCACCTGTTTCTCGGGCGTCGGCTGCGGGAAGGCCCGCGGCTGCTGCGCCGCGGCGATGCCGCCGAGCGCAACACAGCACGCCAACGTATAGCGTGTCTTCATGACGCGAAGTATATCCAACGAGATGGGTACAATTAAGGCTTGACCCAACCGGTTCAGCCCTCGCTGGGAGACCTGCTGCGCGCCCGGCCGTTCTCCATCATGGTGGAGCTGGTCGCCTCGGGCCTGAAGCGCGAAGCGCAGGTGTTCGAGGTCGCCTCGAACCTCGCCACCATTCCCGAGATCGTCGCCGGCAGCGTCACCAGCTACGCGGGCGGGAAGTTCGGGCAGGACCCGGTGCGCGTCGGCACCGCGGTACGCGCGCGCGGGCTCACGCCGAACATCCACCTCACGTGCGTGAACCAGGATCGCGTCAGCATCCAGAAGACGCTGCGCCTGATGCGCGCGCTCGGGATGCTGAACGTCTTCGCCATCACCGGCGACTGGCCGGCCGGCAGCAACACGACGCCGGTCTTCGACCTCGAGTCGGTGCAGCTGGTGGACCTCATCGCGACACTGCGCGCCGAGGAGCAGATCCCGTTTCACGTCAGCGTCGCCATCTCGCCGTTCAAGTACACGCGCGAGGATGCGCTATATCAGTATCTGAAGCTGGAAAAGAAGATCGCCGCCGGCGCCAACATGGCGATCACGCAGGTCGGCTGGGACTCGCGCAAGTTCGCGGAGCTGAAGCGCTACCTGGACGAGCGCGGCCTCGATATTCCGCTGATGGGCAACGTCTACGTCCTGGCCCAGCGCGCCGCCGAGCGCATGGCCACGGGCAGCCCGCCCGGATGCTGGGCGCCGCCGAAGCTCGTGTCTGATATTCAGAAGGAGTCCACCGCCCCCGACAAGGGAAAGGGCGCGCGTCTCGAGCGCGCGGCCAACACGGTGGCCGTGCTCAAGGGCCTCGGCTACGCGGGCGCCTACATCGGCGGCACCCACCAGGCCGACGACATCCGCTGGATCATCAACCGCGCGCGCGAGCTCGAGCCGCAATGGGAGGAGTGCGCGGCGCAGGTCCAGTACGGCGATCCGGACGGCTTCTATCTGGACTCCGCTCCTGCCCGGAAAGCCACGCGTACGTTCCTCCCCGTGGTCCTCGACGCGGCCGGCAAGACGATGCCGATGCCGTGGTCGAAGAACCCCGCTGACACGGCGGGCCGCCGCGCCATGCGGTCGCTGTTCTCGTGGATCGACGGCACGCCACCGCTTCGCAACGCCTTCGAGCGCCTCGAGTACTGGGGCAAGCGGGCGGTGTTCGGCTGCGAGGAGTGCGGCAACTGCGTGCTCGGCAGCATGGAGTACGTCTGTCCGCAGACGTGCCCGAAGCAGATGCGCAACGGCCCCTGCGGCGGCACGCTCCACGGCCGCTGCGAGGTGGTGGAGCAGGAGTGCATCTGGGTGGGCGTGTATCAGCGCGCCGAGGCCGCCGCGCGCGTGCCCGAGCTGAAGCGCTTCATTCCCGCACCCGACCGGCATCTGGTGGGCACGAGCTCCTGGATCAATTTCTTTCTCGACCGCGACAGCCGCCCGGGCCATCCGAAGCCGCTCGATGCATCGACGGCGCCGGAGGATCCGGGCCGTCATCTTCGCAAGCCTGAACGCAAGCCATTCGTACCAAAGACAGAGAGAGCCCCTGCATGACCAGCGTCGTGTCCGAACCCCGGCAGCAGTTCCGCACCATCACCGACGTCGCCGCCCGCGCGGGCATCTGGCCGCAGGAGCTCGAGATCTTCGGCACCATGCGCGGCAAGGTCCGCCTCGAGGTGCTCAAGCGCCTCGAATCGCAGCCCGACGGCAAGCTCGTGATCGTCACCGCGATCACGCCGACCAGGGCGGGCGAGGGCAAGACGACGACGAGCATCGCACTGACGCAGGGGCTGGGGCGCATCGGCCGCAAGGTGATGCTGTGCCTGCGCGAACCGTCGGTCGGCCCGGTCTTCGGCGTGAAGGGCGGCGGCACCGGCGGCGGGCGCTCGCAGGTCGTGCCCATGGAGGACATCAACCTCCACTTCAACGGCGACTTCCACACGGTGGCGGCCGCGCACAACCTGCTGGCCGCGGCGCTCGACGCGTCCATCTACCACGGCAACAGGCTCCGCATCGACCCTGCGACCGTGACCTGGCCGCGCACCGTGGACATGAACGACCGGCAGCTCCGCTACAGCGTCACCGGTCTTGGCGGCCGCGCGCACGGCGTCCCGCGCGAAACGGAGTTCGTCATCGTCGCCGCCTCAGAGGTGATGGCGTCGCTCGCGCTGGCCAGCGATCTCCACGACCTGCGCAGGCGCCTCGGCCGCATCATCGTGGCGTCAACCTACGACGG
>VFYY01000103.1 GCA_016871375.1 Acidimicrobiia bacterium | reverse complement strand
CGGCCTGCTGAAGACGAAGGCGCTCCTCGACGGGCTCTCGGCCGGCAACTTCGACGCCGCCATCGGCGGCGCGCGGCGCGACGAGGAGCGCTCGCGCGCCAAGGAGCGCGTCTTCTCTGTCCGCGACCCCAACGGCCAGTGGGACCCGAAGCGCCAGCGGCCCGAGCTGTGGAACCTGCTCAACGGGCGCCTGCGGCCCGGCGAGAGCATCCGCGTCTTCCCCCTCTCCAACTGGACCGAGATCGACGTCTGGCAGTACATCCACGTCGAGAACATTCCCATCGTCCCGATGTACTTCGCGAAGGACCGCGAGGTCATCGTCCGCGGCCACTCGCTCATCGTCCAGGAGCAGCCGTTCGTGGTGACGATGCCGGGCGAGAGGCCGCAGGTCGTGCGCTGCCGCATGCGGTCGCTCGGCTGCTCGCCGTGCACGGGCGCCATCCGGTCCGACGCGGACACGGTGCCGAAGATCATCGAGGAGCTCGTCTCGATCCGGCAGTCGGAGCGGCAGCTCCGCATCATCGACCACGACCAGGACGGGTCGATGGAGCTGAAGAAGCGGGAGGGCTACTTCTGATGTCGGGCCTGCTGCGCATCTGCACCGCCGGCAGCGTGGACGACGGGAAGAGCACGCTCATCGGGCGGATGCTGCACGACTCGCAGTCGGTGTACGAGGACCAGCTGCAGTCGGTGAAGTCCGCGTCGAAGAACCGCGCCGCCGGGCCGATCGACTTCTCGCTCTTCACCGACGGGCTGAAGGCCGAGCGCGAGCAGGGGATCACGATCGACGTCGCCTACCGCTACTTCGCGACGGCGCGGCGCAAGTTCATCCTCGCCGACACGCCGGGGCACGAGCAGTACACGCGCAACATGGCCACCGGCGCGTCCACGGCCGACGTCGCGATTCTGCTCGTGGACGCGACGCACGGCGTGCGCGTGCAGTCGCGGCGCCACGCGCGCATCGCGCGGCTCCTCGGCATCACCGACTTCGTCCTCGCCGTCAACAAAATGGACCTCGTGGAGTTCAACCGCGACGTCTTCGACGGCATCAGCGACGAATTCGAGGAGATTCTCGCCGGCGCGCGGTATCACGCCATCCCGCTCAGCGCGCTGCACGGCGACAACGTCACCACGATGAGCGAGCGGACGCCGTGGTTCGACGGGCCGCCGCTGCTGCAGTTCCTGGAAACGGTGCACGTCACGCGCGACCTGACGTCGCTGCCCTTCCGCTTCCCCGTTCAGCTCGTGATTCGCCCGAACGACCGCTTCCGCGGCTACGCGGGGCAGATCGCCTCGGGCACGGTCCGCGTCGGCGACGCCGTCACCGTCTGGCCGTCGGGACGCGGCGCGCGCGTCAACCGCATCACGACCTACGACGGCGACCTCGACATGGCGTTCGCCCCGATGTCGGTGACGCTGACGCTGGACGACGAGATCGACATCAGCCGCGGCGACCTGCTCACGATCAGCCGCGAGAACCCGCCGGACGTCGGCCAGACGTTCGAGGCCGAGGTCGTGTGGATGGACGAGCGGCCGCTCGACCCCGCCCGCGTCTACCTGCTGAAGCAGGCGGCGAAGACCGTCACCGCCGAGATCAACCACGGGCTCGTGCTCAACCAGATCGGAACGGTCACCGTCTCGACCGCGCGGCCGCTCGTCTTCGACAGGTACGAGCGCCACCGCGGCACCGGCAGCTTCATCCTGGTGGACCCGGCCACGCATTTCACCGCCGGGGCGGGCATGATCGCCAACGCCGTGCGCGAGGGGACGGCGCAGGCCGCCGCCGCGCCCGTCAGCGCCGCGGAACGGATCGCGCTGCTCGCGCGCCATGCGGGCTCCGATGCCGACGCGATCGACGCCGTGCGGAAAGCGCTCGAGGAGATTCTCAGTTGAACTCCCAACTGCCAACTTCCAACTCCCAAGGCGTCATTCTCGAAGCCCTGGCCGGAGCCGGGAAGGCTTGCATCACCTCGAGCTTCCAGGCCGAGTGCGTCGTCCTCACGCACATGCTGCTGCAGGAGCGCCCCGACATCCCGGTGCTGTTTCTCGACACGTTCCATCACTTCGAGCAGACGCTCGCGTATCGCGACGAGATGACCGCGAGGTGGACGCTCAACCTGGTCAACCTGCGCGCGCCCGAGCCGAAGGTCGGCCTGTGGCAGGCGGAGAGCACCGAGGCGTGCTGCGCGCGCCACAAGGTGGGGCCGCTCTTCTCCGCGCTCGAGCACTACGACGTGTGGTTCACGGCGCTGCGGCGCGACCAGTCGCCGTCACGCGCCAACCTGCAGGAGAGCGAGCCGTTCAGGCTGCCGAGCGGCAAGACCATCCAGCGCGTCGCGCCGCTTGCCGGGTGGACGGCGAAGGACGTCTGGGGCTACGCGAAGCAGCACGGCATCCCGCTGCTGCCGCTCTACGACGCCGGCTACACCAGCATCGGCTGCGAGCCCTGCACGTCGCTGCCGCTCGACCCCTCCAATCCGCGCTCGGGCCGCTGGCAGGGCCAGAAGCTCGAATGCGGCATCCACATTCAGGCGAAATAGAACCAGACCTGTCGTTCGCTGTTCCAGGTTCCGAGTTCCCGGTTCGTGTCAGAGGAACAACTGCTCAACCTCCGGATGGGAATCACGCGAACGTACCTGCTTGGCGAGATGAGGTGGAGCGGCATTATCTGGGGCAATCCAGTCACATGGGGAGAGCATGAACGGTTGAGGTCACAGATTGTGACCTCGAGTGGCTGGAACGACCTCGCAAGGCCGGCGTCATGGACCGTGAGCGTCGAACGGCGAACCGCACCTGAACACGAACGGGGAACCAGGAACCCGGAAGGGTGAACGACAGTTAGGCTGTCACGCTCACAGTGACTGCTGACAGGTCGAGGCCTTCGGCGTCGACGGTCCACGTCTCGCCGGCGGCAATGGGCTGGGGATTGGTCAGCGTACCGGTGCTGATCAGCTCACCGGCGCGCAGGGGCTCCTGGCCGGGCTGGTTGGCAACCGCGGTCGCGAGCTCGCCCACGCAGAGCGCGGGACTCTTCAGCGCGTTCTTCCCCGCGCCTTCCTCGACGAGCTCGCCGTTCTTCTTCAGCGCGATCCTGAACGTCGCGAGCTGCTCGGCAAGGGCGTCAAGGCCGTCGGCACCGACCGGCCGGGGCTCACCGACGAACAGCGCTGCATGCAGCCCGAACGACGCGACGAAGTCGGCCGGCTGGAACGTCCAGTCGGGATACGGGCAGTCGACGACCTCGAAGCCGAGCGCGATCCATTCGGTGGCGGCGAGCACCGCCGCCGCGTCACTGCCCTGCGGGACGGCCTTCAGCCTGACGACGACCTCGGGCTCGATGCGCGGCGAGCGCAGGCCTGACATCGACAGCTCGCGCGACGCGGAATGGACGGTGTCGTCGTACATGTTCGCCCACACGAGCGTCTGCAGCTTCAGCGCCCGCCAGACGGCTCTGTTCGCGTAGCCGACCTTGCGGCCGACGGTCGTGTGCCCGGCGCCGCGCCGGAGACGGGTGAGCTCGGCCTCGACGGCGTACGCGGCGGCCAGATCGCACCCCTCGCCGCGTGCCGACGGCGGCACCGTGACGGGCTGGCCCGCCACGCGCGCGTCGAAGAGCTCGCGGGCGAGAAAAATGGGGTCGGGAGTCATTTTTCGAGGACAGTCTCCAGAATCAGCGGAGTCAGCGCCAAGAGTGTCCTCGAAAAATGACTCCCGACCCCATTACACAACTGTCGGCGCCGGCACAGCGGCGACCCGCGCGGCCGGCGCGCCGACCGCGCGCAGCCCGACGGCAATCCCCGCGGCAATCAGCGCCAGCGCCGCCGTGCCGTAGAACGCCGCCGTCCACGTGCCGAACTGCTGGAACAACACCGCGGCCAGCCCGCCGCCGACGATCGACGCCACGCCCTTGGCCGTGTAGAGCACGGCGTAGTTCGACGTCGCGTGCTTCGGTCCGAAGTAGTCGCCGCTCATCGCCGGGAAGAGCGAGTAGATCTCACCCCACGTGAAATAGACGAGCACCAGCGTCAGCGCGAACCAGCCCGGCGAGAGATGCCCGACGCCGACGACGAGCAGCAGCGCGACCGCCTGCAGGACGAAGGCGACGATCATCGCCAGCTCGCGGCCGATCCGGTCCGACGCCCAGCCCCAGAAGATGCGGCTCGCCGCATTCGCCAGCGGACTCACGGTCGCCGCCAGCGTGAGCGCGCCGACGCCGAGGCCGAACGCCTGCGCCATCGGGCCCGCCTGCGCGGTCACCATCAGGCCGCCGACGCCCATCAGCACGAACGCGACATACATCGCGTAAAAATGCGGCGTCCGCACCATCTCCGCGGTGGTGAAGTGGTGACGGGCCGCCGGCGCCTTGCCGGCCCCCGCCGTCGCCGTGGCGGGCCCGTGCCCGGGATGGCGCAGGAACTGCGCGACGACGAAGATGACGATCCCCTGCAGGATGCCGGTCCAGATCAGCGCGTCCCTGTAGCCGCGGCCTTCGATGATCGCCGCGATGATCGGGATGAAGAGCGCCGTGCCGCCGCCGAAGCCGGCGGCAATCACGCCCGCGGCAAAGCCGCGGCGATCCTGGAACCACTTCAGCGCGGAGCCGATGCAGCCGCTGTAGACGAACGCGGCGCCCGTGCCGGCAAGCGCATACAGGGCATAGAGCATCGGCAACGAGGTCGCGTAGCCCATCCCCGCCCAGCCGAGGCCGCAGAGCACGCCCGCGGCGCTGATGAACCCGCGCGGCCCGAGGCGATCGATCAGCCACCCGTCGAGCGGCTGCACCCACGTCTGGCAGAGGATGAACACCGTGAACGCCCACTGCACCTCCGCCAGCGTCCAGCCGTTGCTCTCGCGCAGCGGGTTGACGAAGAGCGTCCACGCGTACTGCAGGTTCGCGATCATGATCATCGCCACGAGCGACGCGCCGAGCTGGAACCAGCGATTGTTCACGGTCATGAAAGCACCCCAGGCACGTCAGGCACCTTCGGCACCCTCGGCACCCCTACGATGTGTTCGTTCACCAACGTGGCGCACGCGTAGACCGCGCGCGTGGCCGGCATCGCGATGCCGAGCCGCTCCCCGAGCTCGATGACCGCGCCGACGACGGCGTCGAGCTCCATCGGCCGGCCGGCCTCGACGTCCTGCAGCATCGACGTCTTGTGAGCGCCCACCTTCGCCGCGCCGGCGATCCGCTGATCGATCGAGATCGGGATCTCGATGCCGAGCCGCGACGCGACCTCGCTGGTCTCGCGCATCACGTCACGGACCAGCTGCGACACCTCGGGATGCTGCGCCAGCTCGACGAGCGTGCCGTGCGTGAGCGCGCTGATCGGGTTGAACGCCACGTTGCCCAGCAGCTTCACCCAGATCTCCTGCCTGATCTTCGTCGTCACGGGGCAGCGCAGGCCGGCGGCAATCAGCGCCTGCGCGATTCGCGCGGCGCGGTCGGATTTCGAGTTGTCCGGCTCGCCGAGGCTGAGGCGATGGCCCTCGATGTGCCGGATGACGCCGGGCGATGCGATCTCGGTGGCGAAATAGGCAATCGATCCGATGACACGGCGCGGTTCGATCGCCGCCGCGATGACGCCGCCCGGATCCACGCGCTCGAGCCTCGTCCCCTCCAGCCCGCCGCCGTGCTGCTGGAAATACCACCACGGGATCCCGTTCTGCGTGCTCAGGGCGACGGTGTCGGGCCCGAAGAGCGGCCGCAGCCGGGGCGCGAGGTCCGTGAGCCCGTGCGCCTTCACGCCGAGGACGACGACATCCGCCTGGCCGATGGTGTCGAGCGAGGCGGTGACCTGCGGCCGGACCTCGAAGCTGTCCTCGCCCTCCTCGATGCGCAGCCCGCGGTCGCGCATCGCCTGCAGGTGTGCGCCCCGCGCGAAGAGGACGACGTCGGCGCCCGCGCGCGCGAGGCGCGCGCCGATGTAGCCGCCGATGGCGCCGGCGCCCGCGATGACGAATCTCACGTGACCGCCCTACTGGGTTGCCGCGCCCGCGAACGCCTCTGCCACGCGGCTGCGCTGGATCTTGCCCGTGGCCGTGCGCGGAATCGCCTGGGTGATGAAGATCTGCTTCGGCCGCTTGAAGTCGGCGAGCCGCTCCTTGCAGTGCGCGGTGAGCTCGGCTTCCGTCGCCGACGCGCCTTCCTTGAGGACGACCGCGGCGGCGACTTCCTCGCCCCAGCCCGGATGCGGCACGCCGAAGGCCACCGCCTGGTCCACGGCCGGATGCGAGAGCAGCGCCTCGTCGATCTCGCGCGGCGCGATCTTTTCCCCGCCGCGGTTGATCATCTCCTTGAGGCGGCCGGTGAGCAGCAGGTAGCCGTCCTCGTCGAGATAACCCTGGTCGCCGGTCCGGAACCAGCCATTGGTGAACGAGGAGGCGTTCGCCTCGGGATTGTTCTCGTACCCCTTGATCACATTCGCGCCGCGGATGACGACCTCGCCGCGCTCGCCCGCCTGCAGCAGGTTGCCGGCGGCGTCCATGATCGCGATCTCGGTGGTGCCGGTGTTCGGGCCGACCGAGCTCGCCTTGTGCGGCCGCGGCGGCAGCGGGTTCGACGCCATCTGGTGCGCGGCCTCGGTCATGCCGTAGGCCTCGAGCACAGGGGCGCCGAAGCACTCCTCGAGGTCGCTGAGGAGCTGCGGCGCCAGCGACGCGCTGCACGAGCGGATGAAGCGCAGCTTCCCGGCGCCGGCCGGCCGGGCATTCCCCTTCGCCCGCGCCACGAGCAGCTGGTGCATCGTCGGCACCGCCGAATACCACGTGGCGCCGTAGGTCTCCGCGACACGCCAGTGCGACAGCGGGTTGAACTTGGCGGGGACAATCACCGTGCCGCCAGTGGCCAGCGTGCCGAGCGTCGAGGCGACGAGGCCGTGCACGTGGAAGAGCGGCATCACGCAGAGCGACACGTCGTCGCGCGTCAGGGAGTAGGTGTTGGCGACGTTCACCGAGGCGATCGACAGCTGCGCGTGCGTGAGCGGCACCCGCTTCGGGCGTCCCGTGCTGCCGCTCGTGTGCAGGATGAGCGCGATGTCCTCGGGCTTCGGTCTCTCATAGGGACCGGACGTCGCGGGCCCGCCGCCGATCTCCACGTCGCCGGCGTCGTTGATGTCGGCGGTGAGAATCTTCACGCCGCTGCCAGCCGCCGCGCGGCGCGCCTCGTCCATGCCTTCCGGCGGGACGATGATGAAGCGCGCGGAGGTGTCCTCGAGGTAGAACCTGAATTCCTCTTCCTTATAAGCGGGATTGAGCGGCGCCGCGGTACCGGCCATCGACGCGGCGAGGAACGACACGATCGTGGGCAGCCCGTTCGGCAGCGCGATGCCGACGCGGTCGCCGCGCGTCACGCCGGCCGCGGCGAGCGCGCCCGCGCACGCCTCGACCTGGTTCGTCAACGCGCCGTAGCTGACGCGGAGGTCGCGCTCGGGGACGATCAGCGCCGTGCTGCCCGCGGGGTGCTGGGCGAAGACGTCGAGCAGGGTTGTCGGGACGGGTTGCATCACGGGGTTCTCCTCGGGCCGGTCTAACGGTCGGCCCCTACGTATTCACTAGGAATGTCGTACACGAAATCATGGGCGGCCAGCGCCTTCGGATCGGTGATCGTATCCCGATCGCTGACGATCGCGTCGAGGATGATGGTGCGGTCCGGCTCGGGCTGCTCGACGAGCGAGAGCAGCACCCGCGACCCGTACTTGATCCAGCGCGGCTGATGCGTGAGGCGGCCGTCGGGCGCGGTCTCCACGATCTGCCGCTCGAGGATCGTCAGCACCAGCTCCGCATTCGTCTCGTCGTACTCGACCCCGAGCTTCGCGAACAGCTGTTTCACCGTTTCGCGCCGGGCGTCGAGCAGCTGCACGAACAGCTCCGGCGTGACGCGGTCGCCGGCGCGCGTGCGCGGCCCGTCCGCGGTCAGCTCCACGCGGTGGCGCACGGCGAGATACAGGAAGTGCCAGAAGATCTCGTAGGTGGCGAGATCGTTCATGAACCGCAGCCCGGTACGCGGGTCGTCGATCGCCGCGGCGTTGTTGCCCTGCAGCTGCTGGTACATGAACTCCGTCGCCATGTACATCGCGTAGCGGAGCCCCTCCTCGGTCGTCGGGCCCTTCGGACGCGCGAGCAGGCGCTCGCGCGCCTCCTCCGAGTACAGGCGCCCGGGCGCCAGATCGGCCTCGGTCAGCTCCAGCGGCTGGATGCGCCCGTTCTTCAGCAGGCCGAGGCTTTCCAGGCGCGTGCGCTCGTCCGCCGTCAGCTTGTCCACGACGCCCTGGAGCTCGGACGTCTTCGCCACGAGCGACTCACGCCCCGCCTCCACGTACTCGCGCGCGATCGTCGCCACCCAGCTCTGGCGGTAGGTGTCGTACAACTGGCCGTTGATGCGGAAGAGGCCCGTCAGGCGTTCGCGCAGCTTGTCGAACCAGATGTCGCGCAGCGCCTTGGCGTCGTTCTCGGGCGCGCGCGGGTTCTGCATCTGCGCCGCCATGCCGCCGATCGGCATGCCGCCGGCGAGGAGCGCCAGCAGCGCGTTGCGCATCGTGTAGTAGGTCAGCGACGGCTCCGTCATCGTCACCGTGTGCGGGTCGGGAATGACCATCGCCGGGTCGTGGCGGAACATCTCCTCGCGGCTGTTCAGGTAGTCCCAGCGGCCGACGTTCGGGCCGATCAGGTTCTCGCGCAGCACCCACATGATCACTTCCTGCTGCAGCGCGTACTCGGCGCGCTCGTTCAGCATCTTGATCTTGAGCGATCCGCGCTGGAGGCCCATCGCCTCCTCGAGGCGCTTCAGCAGGCGTGACACGAGCCGCGCTTCCTGCCACGTCTCGATCTTCGGGATGTAGAAGTAGACGCCGGAGCCGTTCGCGCGCTGTGACTCGTAGTTGTTGAGCGCGTGAATGACGAGCGCGGGGATCATCGCGGGCACCGGCGCACCGTCCAGCGTCATCTGCCGGTTGCGCAGGTGCAGCCCGGGGACGCGGTGGAAGATCGTCGGCCACCGGTCGCGCGGCAGCGTGATCTCGTACTTGCGCGGGCTCCCGCGGTCCAGCTTCGTCGGATGGAAGAACGGCTTGCCGACCCAGTGCCCGGCGAGGATCTCGGACAGGTTCTGCCAGGCGCGATACAACTGTTCCCCGTAGTCGCCGCCCGCGTCCTCCCAGTCCCACATCCACGACGCGGCGCCCGTGTTCAGCGCCCCCATGGCCATGCCAAGGTCGATCGCCGGGCCCGTGCCCTCCAGGCCGGGCGTCAGCGTGTCGGCGGGCGCGGGCACCGTCGGATTCAGCGTCCACGCGGCCGGCGTCGTCCGCCCGAAGAAGCGGTCGAGCATCCCCTGGCGGATGCCGCCGACGGTCGCCGTGCGGCCGTCGGCATCGCCGACCTGCGCGTCCGCCGGCAGGAAGTCGTAGCGCGCCTCGCCGCGCGCGACGCGGTCCTGGAACGCGTGCCGCTCGGCCAGCAGGCCCGCCAGCTCGCCGGCTGCGTCCGCCGTCAGCGCCGCGATCAGCGATTCGACGCGCACCGCGCGGCCGTGCACTGTTTTTTCCCCGAAGAGCGCCGCGTAGTGCTGGAGGATGTCCGCGCGGATCTGGAGCGTCCCCATGGGAAGGCGAATCATATGCTATCGTCCGTAGTCCCATGAAGCGCCAACGCCCCGGCTGGCTGTTGGAGCGGCTTGCCGGCGCCCTGCAGCGGAAGCTGTCGGCGGCCGCCGTGCAACTGGAGCTCTGGGACGGCCAGATCCGCTACAGCGGACCGCATCCGCCCATCGGCGCGCTCGTCGTCGACGACGCGCGCACGCTGCGGGGGCTCCTCTTCAACCCCAACCTGCGGTTCGGCGAGGCGTACATGGCCGGCCGGCTGCGCGTCCGCGGCGAGCTCGAGCCGGTGCTCGAAGCCGTCTCGCGCCTGAGCCCGACGATGACGTGGCGGGAATGGTTCTCGCAGTACCTGTCGGTCGGCAACTCGCCGTCGCGGGCGCGCGAGAACGTGCACCACCACTACGACCTCGGCAACGACTTCTACCGCGGCTGGCTCGACGAGCAGCTCCTCTACACCTGCGCGTACTTCGAGCACCCCGACGTCTCGCTCGAGGAGGCGCAGCGGGCGAAGATGGACCTGGTCTGCCGCAAGGTCCGGCTGCGCCCGGGCGACACGGTCGTCGAAGCGGGCTGCGGCTGGGGCGCGCTGGCGCTGCACATGGCGCGCGCCTACGGCGCCCGTGTAAAGGCGTTCAACGTCTCGCGCGAGCAGATTGCCTACGCGCGCGCGCGGGCGGCCCGCGAAGGACTGGCCGGCCAGGTCGAGTTCATCGACGACGACTACCGCAACGCGCAGGGCGAGTGCGACGTGTTCGTCTCCGTCGGCATGCTCGAGCACGTCGGCCTGGCGCACTACGACAGCCTCTCGGCCGTGCTCCGCCGCGTGGTGCGCCGGGCGACCGGCCGCGGCCTGCTCCACTTCATCGGCCGCGACTTCCGCCGGCCGCTGAACGCGTGGATCCGCCGCCGCATCTTCCCCGGCGCCTACGCGCCGACGCTGGCCGAAGTGACCACGCGCGTGCTGACGCCGGCGCGCATGTCGGTGCTCGACGTCGAGAACCTGCGCCTGCATTACGCGCGCACGCTGCGCCACTGGAGCGGCCGCTTCGCGGCGATGGAGGGCCAGGTCCGCGCGCGCTACGGCGAGGAGTTCCGCCGCGCGTGGGAGTTGTACCTCGCCGGGTCGGAAGCGGCGTTCGCGGTGAGCAGCCTGCAGCTCTTCCAGATCGTGTTCTCCCCCGCCGAAGCGCCGCCGCCGTACTGGTCGCGGACCGAGGTCTACCGCGGCGTCGAGACGGCCGATCAGTGGTTCGCTGCGACGCGCTAGTCGTCGGCGGCGGGCCCGCCGGCTCGACGTGCGCGCGCCTCCTGCACCGGGCCGGCTGGAACGTCCTCGTCATGGATCGCGCGCGCTTTCCGCGCGACAAGGTCTGCGCCGGCTGGGTCACGCCCGGCGTCTTCCGGCTTCTCGACCTCGATCCGGCTGAGTACCGCGCCACCGGCCTGACGATCCAGGACATCACCGGCTTTCGCACGTCCGTGTTCGGCCCCTCGACTTCGCTCGGGGCAAGCCCCTCGACTTCGCTCGGGGCAGGCCCTTCGACTTCGCTCGGGGCAAGCCCCTCGACTTCGCTCGGGGCAGGCCCCTCGACTTCGCTCGCGACAAGCGCGCCGCCTGTGGACACCCGCTACCCGCGCGTCGTCAGCTACGCCATCCGCCGGTTCGAGTTCGACCACTACCTGCTGCGGCGGTCGCAGGCGCGCGTGCTCGAGGGGACGGCACTCGCGTCGCTCGAGCAGCGCGGCGACGTCTGGCGCGCGAACGGCGACATCGAAGCGCGCGTGGTCGTCGGCGCGGGCGGGCACTTCTGCCCCGTCGCGCGACAGCTCGGCGGCGGCGGGAAGGCGCGCCCGGTCGTGGCGAAGGAAGCCGAGTTTCCCGTGGAGCCCGGCGACAGCGACGTCGCCGGCGAGACGCCGGAGCTGTTCTTCTGCCGCGACCTCGAAGGCTACGGCTGGGTGGTGCGCAAGGGGAACTACCTGAACATCGGCATCGGCCGCCGCGACCACGGCGACCTCAACGCGCACGTGGACGACTTCATCGGGTTCCTGCAGCGCACCGGCCGCGCGAGACGCGCCTCGGCCGTGCGCTGGAAGGGGCACGCCTACCTCGCCTGGGGCGCCGGGCAGCGCCCCATCGCCGGCGACGGCGTGCTGATCGCGGGCGATGCGGCGGGCCTTGCGTATCCGGAGAGCGGCGAAGGCATCAGGCCGGCGGTCGAGTCCGGACGGCTCGCGGCCGAGACGCTCATCGCCGCCGGCGGACGGGTGTCCGCGGCCGATCTGCGGCCGTACGAAACCGCGCTGCGGCGGCGGTATCCACCCGTGCGCCCCACGCCGGCCGCACTCACCGGGGCGGCACGCGCCATCGGACGGCGGCTGCTGCGCTCGCCGGCGTTCACGCGCCGCTATCTGATCGAGAAGTGGTTTCTACGAATCTGAGATGAGACCGTCGACGATCTCGAAGAGCGTCCGGCGATGGCCGCGGCGTTCTTCGCTGACGTCTGGCGAGGACGTCGTCACGACGACGAGGCGCAGATCGGGAACCACGAAGATGTACTGGCCGCCGTAACCCCAGGCGAAGCACACTTCCCGGTCGCCAAAGTCGCGGACCCACCAGCCGTAGCCGTACTTCCGATCGCGCATCGGATCGGGAACGCCGTCGGGATTGAACAGCGGGCTGTTGCGGCGGAAGCGCCGTTCACGACCCTCGCACGACTTCGTCACCCACGCCTGCGAGACGACCTGGCGCCCGCCGGCGCGGCCGCCGTTCAGGTAGAGCTCGCCGAAGGCGAGCATCTGCCGCGGCGTCATCAGCATGTCGTTGCCGCCGAAATAGACGCCCTGCGGATCCCGCGGCCACTGCGGCAGCGAGAAGCCGAGCGGCCTGCCGAGCGCCTCGTTCGCAAACTGCCACGTGCTCTGCCCCGTCGCGCTCGTGAGGATCGCCGACAGCAGGTGTGTGTTGCCCGTGCTGTATTCCATCTCCTCGCCCGGCGCGGCGAACATCGGCCGCGCCAGCGCGTGCTGCACCCAGTTGCGGCTCAGCACCCACGCGCCGTAGTGCCGGTTGCTCGTCCCCTCCAGCCCCGAGCGCATCGTCAGCAGGTCTTCGACGGTGATGGACCGCTTGCGCTGATCCGCGTCCCTGGCGACCTGCGGAAACCAGGTCGTGATGGGCGTGCGGACGCCGGGGATGATCTTCCGGTCGATGGCGACGCCGGCGAGCGCGGAGATGACGCTCTTCGACGCCGACTTGATGTTGGCCGGACGGTCGCGCCGGGCGCCGTTGTAGTACTGCTCGAAGACGAGCTCGCCGCGGCGGCTGACGAGCAGGCTGTGCAGGCGCGGCAGCGTGCGCGCCGCCCTATCGACGCCGGCGAAGCCGGAGGCGAACCGAGGCTGAGTCTGGGCCGAAACCGCCCCCGCGACTGCCAGGGCGGCGAGGAGCATCCCGGCAGCTGAACGAAACGCCGCGCGCATCGAGGTCGTATGTTACCCTACCGATTCTCTGAGAGATCTGTCCCTATTCATAGGGGGAGGACGTATGCGATTTGGAGCACTCTTCGCCGTGCTGATTGCCGCGCTGTGCTACTCCGTCGTGCCCGGCGGCGCGCAGGGACGCGGCCAGCAACCGGTGAACCTGCCCGACGGTCCGGGCAAGGAGCTCGTCTCCACGGCGTGCGCGACATGCCACGGCCTCAACATGATTGCCAACTCGCAGGGGAACAGCCGCGAGAACTGGGAAGCGCTGATGGCCTCGATGATCGCGCTCCCGGCGGATCAGAAGGCGCAGATCAGCGGCTACCTCGCGCAGCACTTCCCGGTGAAGCCGAACGCGATCAAGCCGGTCCTCGTGAACGGGCCGGTCAACATGCGCGTCCGGGAATGGGACGTGCCGACGCTCGCGTCGCGGCCGCATGACGCGCACGCGGGGCGCGACGGCTCGATCTGGTGGACGGGGCAGTTCACGATGCGGCTCGGGCGCGTCGACCCGAAGACGGGCGCGATCAGGGAGTTCCCGACCGGCAAGGCGACGCCGCACGGCCTCGACGAGGACCGCGACGGCAACATCTGGTACACGGGCATCAACATCAACGTGATCGGCAAGCTGGACCCGAGAACCGGCCAGTACACCGAGTACCCGATGCCGATTCCCGAAGCGCGCGGGCCGCACACGCCCATCTTCGACCAGAAGGGCATCCTCTGGTTCACGCTGCAGTCGGGGCACGTCGGACGCCTGGACCCGGCGACCGGCCAGGTGCGCATCCAGAAGACGCCGACCGACGGCACCTATCCCTACGGCATCCAGATCAACTCGAAAGGCGTGCCGTGGTACGTGGACTTCCGCGGCCCGCGCATCGGCAGCGTCGATCCGGTGACGATGCAGATCACGGAGTACACGCTCCCGAACGCCGACGCCCGCCCGCGCCGCATCGAGATCACGCCGGACGACGTCATCTGGTACACGGACTTCCCGCGCGGCTACATCGGCCGGTTCGACCCCGCGACGAAGCAGACGAAGGAATGGCTGTCGCCGAGCGGCCCGCAGTCGGCGCCCTACGCCATCGCGGCCGTCGGCAACGTGCTCTATTACAACGAGTCGGGGCCGCGGCCGAACACGCTGGTGCGCTTCGACACGCGCACCGAGCAGTTCCAGTCGGTGATCGTCCCGTCCGGCGGCATCGTCCTTCGCCACTTCATGGCGGATGCGAACGGGAACATCGTGCTGGCCTGCAGCGGGATCAACAAGGTCGGGCTGCTGGAGATCTCGAACAGCCCGCGTACTCAGTAAGCCACTCGACGTGATGGTAGCGGGCGACGCAATGCGTCGCCCCTACCCCCTACCACCTATCTCGGATTCAGCCTCGCCCAGGGACCGCTTCACGATGCGCCATAGGGTGCGTCCCGGCCACGCGCGCGCGGAGCTTTAGAGCGGTTTCTGAAACGTCGTAGTGTCCGGCTTTAGCCGGACCAAGTTGATCGGCACCGCCGTATGTGGTCCGGCTAAAGCCGGACACTACGAAGAAGTCGAAACCGCGCCAGGTCTTCGAGACCAGAAAGTGCTCAGCCGTATGGGGTTGCGGGGGCTTTGGCTGTGCCGGCGGTCAGGGCCGCCTCCCCAGTCTCAGGCCGATCGTCCCGTTGAGCGTCCACCCGTGCAGGTCGATCTCCGCGTCGCGCACGCGGGCAAACACAGGCGCGAAGCTGCCTCGCGCCGTCTGATGGCGGCCTTCGACGCCGAGCGCAAGTCGATCGCTCACGACCCGAAGCCCAACGACCACAACCGGGCCGACCGCGGTCCTGGTCGTCTCATATCGTTCGTCGCGAAAGAGAGTGCCGCGCGCGGCGAAATCGCCCGATTCCAGAACATGAAAGCGAATCAGCGCGAGGCCGCCGCCGGCATACGGCTGGACTCGATACGGGTGCCCGAGCGGCAGCCAGCGAACGGTGAGAGCAAGAGGCAACTGGCTGTGACCCAGCGTCCGATGGATGGGACTGCCATCGGGATTGAAGACACGCGAGTGCGTGGCGGCAACCGTCCGACTCGAATACGACGCACCCACGCCGGCTTCAAATGTCCCCAGGGCGGCCCTCAACGGGACCGGGACGAGAAGCTCGCCGCCGAGGCTGAGGCCATTGAAATCACCGGCCTCGATCGCAAGGTCGTGGTGCTCGATCCGGAAGATGTCCGCCGCCGAACGGTGGTGCCGGAGCATGAAATGCCCGAACGACACGCTGAGCGTCGGCTGGGCGAACGCCGGGGGCGTGCAGACGCTGGCCGCCGCGCAGGCCAGCAGAAGGGAGCGAAACAGGCGCGTCTGCATCACACTAGGAGCGTGTCCGAGTAATCGCCTGTGACATGTGTCTGTTCGTGCTGCGCGCTGGTGCCACAGATGTACTACACTGCCGGCGATGGCGAAAACCTATCGTCCGTATGTGCCTGAGCAGGATCTGC
>VFYY01000102.1 GCA_016871375.1 Acidimicrobiia bacterium | reverse complement strand
CAGCGCATCGAACGACCCGAGACGCACCAGCGCGTACAGTCCAAGGCGAACGGCCTCGACCTGCGGCGCCAGCGGGTAGCTCACCTCGTCCGGCGGGATGCCGTTGAGCGCGCCGGTCGCCGTGTACGTCCGCACCATGTCGCTCACCGCGACGGCGTCGTTGCGGTCGCCGATGTTGCCGAGCGCCTCGGCGGCGCGTCCCGCCACGATCGGGTTCGCGTCCTTGAGCGCGGCGAGCAGCGGCGTGCGCGCCGACGGATCGCCGATGAGTCCCAGCGCGAACGCCGCCATCTGCCGCACCTCGGCGTCGGTATCCTCCATCAGCAGCATCGACAGCGCTTCAATCGGCTCCGTCAGGCCGACGCGCCCCAGCGCGAGCGCGGCGCGGCGGCGGACGCGCGCCTCCGGATCACGCAGCAGGCGGATCAGATCGGACGGCGGCGGCGGCGCGACGACAGCCGGCCGGAGACGCGTGGCGGGCGCCAGGACGACCGGCGCCGGCGGATTCGGATCGCGGACGATGCGCAGGTCCTCGAGCCGCAGGATCCAACCGAGCTTCTCTTCGAAGGAGATGACGGGAACTTCAGGGGGCGGCGGCTCCGCGGTCGCACATGACACGGCCGCCACGCACAGAACGGCAAGCGTGAGCTGCTTCACAGACGTGTTCGGATGATAGCATCTGGCTCCGGCCCTCATGTCGTTTCAGCACATCGCCGTCGAAGGCCCGATCGGCGCAGGCAAGACGTCGCTCGCCGCGCGGCTGGCGTCGAAGCTGGATGCGACGGCCGTGCTCGAGGATGCCGAGAATCCGTTCCTGGCCGACTTCTACAGCGGCCGGCAGGGCGCCGCGCTGCAGGCGCAGCTCTTCTACCTGCTGAACCGCCATCGCCAGCAGATCTCGCTGCGCCAGGCGAACCTGTTTGCGCAGACGACGATTGCGGACTACCTGTTCGACCGCGACAAGATCTTCGCCTACCTGAACCTCGACGACAACGAGCTGTTCATCTATCAGCGGCTCTACGACCTGCTCGTCAAGGACGTCCCGTCACCGGACCTCGTGATCTACCTGCAGGCGCCCACCGACGTGCTCCTCGATCGCCTGCACGCGCGGCACAGGGACGATGCGGATGCGCCGGCGCTCGTGCCCGAGGCCGACTACGTGCGCGAGCTCAACGAGGCGTATCAGCACTTCTTCTTTCACTACTCGGCCACGCCGCTGCTCGTGGTCGAGACGTCACAGTTCGACCTGCACGCGCGCGACGAGGCCGTGGAGGACCTGATCCGGCAGATTCGGTCGATGAACCGCGGGACGCGCTATTACGTGCCGCGTACGTAATAATCAGGCCCGATGGCGTGGTTCAAGAAGACCCGCAAGCCCATGGCCTCGTCCACGGCGGACAAGCCGAGCCGGGTGCCGGAGGGGCTGTGGGTCAAGTGTCCCGACTGCGCGCAGCTCATCTACAACAAGGACCTCGAGAAGAACCTCAGCGTCTGCCCCAAGTGCGCGCACCACTTCCGCATCAGCGCCGCGGAGCGGCTGCGCGCGCTGCTCGACGGTGCGTGGACCGAGCACTTCGCCGACCTCTCGTCGAACGACCCGCTGCGGTTCACCGACACCAAGCCGTACCGCGACCGCCTCCGCACCACCAGGAAGAACACGGGCGTCAACGACGCGGTCCTCATCGCCACCGGCCGGCTCGAGGGGATCGAGGTCGTCGTCGCCGCGATGGAGTACTCGTTCATCGGCGGCAGCATGGGCGTGGTCGTGGGCGAGAAGATCACCCGCGCCATCGAGATCGCGCTCGACCGCAACCTGCCGGTGATCATCGTCTCGTGCTCGGGCGGGGCGCGCATGATGGAAGGCGTGCTGTCGCTGATGCAGATGGCGAAGGTGTCGGCGGCGCTCGCGCGGCTCGACCGCGCGCGGCTGCCGTTCATCTCGGTGCTCACGGATCCGACGACCGGCGGCGTGACCGCGAGCTTCGCGATGCTGGGCGACCTGAACATCGCCGAGCCGAAGGCGCTCATCGGCTTCGCGGGGCCGCGCGTCATCGAGCAGACGATCCGCCAGAAACTGCCCGCGGGGTTCCAGCGCAGCGAGTTCCTCATCGAGCACGGCATGCTCGACCTCGTGGTGGACCGCCGCGACATGAAGGCGGCCATCGCGCGCGCGCTGCGCTTCATGCGCGCCGAGCCCGCGCCGGTCGAACAGCCGCTGGCCGCGGCGGCGGCGGCCACGCCCGACGCCTAGCGTTCCGGCCACGCACGGAGAGCAGGGTGCTCGAACGCCTCTTCGCGCTCGAAGCCTCCGGCATCAAGCTGGGCCTCGAGAACATCACGCGCCTGTGTGCCGCGCTCGGCCATCCCGAGCGGCAGTTCACCTCCCTCCACGTCGCCGGCACCAACGGGAAGGGATCGGTGACGGCCATGGCGCACACGGGGCTGGTCGCGGCGGGCGTCCGCGCCGCGCGCTACACGTCGCCGCATCTGGTCGATCTGCGCGAGCGGTTCGTCATCGGCGACGCGCCGGTGGACGCGGCCGCGCTCGAGCAGGCGGCCAACGACGTGCTCGACTGCGCGGAGCGGCTGCACGCCGACGGCACGCTCTCGGTGTCTCCGACGTTCTTCGAGGCGACCACGGCGATCGCCTTCGAGCTCTTCCGCCGTGCCGGCGTGCAGGTGGCGGTGATCGAGGTGGGCCTCGGCGGGCGCTTCGACTCCACCAACATCCTGAACCCGCCGGTCGGCGCCATCACGTCGATCGGCCTCGATCACCAGCAGTACCTCGGCGACACGATCGCGGCCATCGCCTTCGAGAAGGCGGGCATCATCAAGCCGGGGATGACCGTGATCACCGGCGCGCTGCCCGACGAGGCGCGCCAGGTGATCGAGGCGGTGGCCGGCGACCGGGGCGCGCGCGTCGTGGACGCCGCCGCCGGCACGCGCGTCGAGGGCGACGTGCAGGACGGGCGCGCCACGCTGGTCATCGACACGCCGGAAGACCGCTACGGCCCGCTGACGCTCGGGCTGCGCGGCGAGCATCAGCGCGGCAACGCGCTCGTCGCGGTCCGGATGCTGGAGGCGGCCCGCGCCACCGGCATCTGGCTGCCCGGCGACGCGATCGAGCGCGGCCTCAGCGGCGTGCAGTGGCCGGCACGCCTCGAGCTGATCACCCGCGCCGACGGCCGGCAGGTCCTGCTCGACGCCGCCCACAACCTCGACGGCGCGCGCGCGCTCGCCGAGTACCTCGCCCGCTGGCATGCCGATCGCCCGGCGCTGGTGATCGGCGTCATGCGGGACAAGGACGTGGAAGGGATGATCGACGTGCTGCTGCCGGTCGTCTCCTCCGTCACCGCGACCGCTGCCGCGACGCCGCGCGCGATCCCCGCCGACGAGCTCGCCGCGCGCGTGCGCGCCCGCCGCGCCGACGTGCACGCCGACCCGGATCCGGTGCACGCGGTCGAGGACGCGCTCGCACGGCACGACACGGTCTGCGTCGCGGGGTCGATCTTCCTCGCCGGGGACGTCCGGGACGTGCTGAAGCAGCGTGCTATCCTGCGGTAATCCGCTGCATCGATGGGCTCTCTTCGTCTTGTGCTCTGTTGCCTCGTCTGCCTTGCCGCCGCCCCCGCGTGGGCGCAGTTCCCTCAGCTGCCGGTCGCCGCGCCGCTGCCGAACGACCCGTTCCTCGGCGACTGCACGGAGAACACGCAGTGGAAGTTCGAGCGCGTGGGGCCGAACCAGCTGCGGCTCACCGGCCAGGTGCAGGTGAACTGCCCGCAGATGTCGTTCTTCGCGGACCAGATCGACTTCTTCAGCGAGCCGTCGGCGCGGCTGGTCGCCACGGGCAACGTGGTGTTCACGACGCCCAGCGGACGGCTGGCCGCCGAGAAGGTCGAGTACAACATCGCCGCGGGCACCGGCACGTTCCACCAGGCGTCGGGCAGCATGTCGCTCGGCGCCATCGCCGACCGCGCGCAGTTCGCCGGCCAGGACCCTGACGTCTACTTCTACGGCGAGACGATCGAGAAGGTTGGGCCGAAGTCCTACAAGATCAGCCGCGGCGGCTTCACCACGTGCGTGCAGCCGACGCCGCGGTGGGAGGTCGTCAGCAGCTCGGTCACGCTCAACCTCGACGACTACGCCATCGCGCGCAACATGCTGCTGCGCGTGAAGGGCGTGCCGCTGATGTACCTGCCGGTGATCTACTACCCGATCCAGGAGGACGCGCGCGCCACCGGGTTCCTGCTGCCGACCTACGGCACGTCCACGCTGCGCGGCCAGGCGATCAGCAACGCGTTCTTCTGGGCGATCGGCCGCAGCCAGGACGCCACGTTCTTCCACGACTGGTTCACGCAGACCGGCCAGGGCGCCGGCGCCGAGTACCGCTACGTGGCTGCCGCGCAGTCCTACGGCGACGTCCGGTTCTACCGCTTCGAGCAGCGTGAAGCGGAGTTCCGCCAGGCGGGCACCGTCAGCGTGCTGCCCGCCAAGTCGAGCTTCCAGCTGCGCGGCACCGGCACGCAGGCGCTCGGCACCGCGCTGCGGTTCCGCCAGCGCGTGGACTACAGCTCCGACATCACGACCCAGCAGCTCTATCAGCAGAACTTCTACCAGGCGTCCAACGCCACGCGGACGATCGAAGGCGCCGTGACCGCGAACCTCAGCCAGGTCTATGCGGGCGCGCTGTTCCAGCGCACCGAGACGTTCGCCGACGTGGCGAGGGGCGACTCGCAGATCTACGGCGGCACGCCGCGGGTGACCGCGTCGCTCGCGCCGCAGCGGCTGTTCGGCACCGTCTACGGCTCGCTCAACACCGACGTCGGGTACCTGCCGTATCGCCAGATCCGCGGCGGCCGCGTCACCGACGATCGCAGCCTCGCGCGCGTCGACGTGCAGCCCTCGGTCCGCGCCGCGCTGTCGCGGCTGACCTTCCTCACCGTGAACAGCACCGCCTCGTACCGAAACACCTACTACACGCGGCGCCAGAACACCGACGGCACCATGGTCGACGAGCCGATCTCGCGGCGCTACCTGTCGCTGAAGTCGGACGTGATCGGACCGGTGGTCGCCAAGATCTGGGACACGCCGGAGCGCGTCGCCACCGAGCGCATGAAACACGTCATCGAGCCCGTGTTCGGCCTCGAGTACCTCACCGAGGTCGGCAACTACCGGCAGATCCCGACGCAGGCCGACTCCAGCGACGTCGTCATCGGCGGCGCGACGCGCTTCACCTACAGCCTGAACAACCGGCTGTTCTACCGCGCCCGGACGACCGACGGGACGCGCGGCCAGACGGTCGAGTTCGTCACGGTGACGGTGCAGCAGTCCTACTACACCGATCCGCAGCTGCGGCAGATCGACACGCAGTATCAGAGCGGCCAGCGCGGCACGGCGCCGGATCACTTCTCGCCGGTGGCGCTGGCCGTCCGCGTCTCGCCCGGCGCGCGGCTCGAATCGGGCGCGCGCTTCGAGTACGACTTCAAGCGCGGGTTCCTGCAGGTCGCCAACGCCAACGCGACCACGCGCGCCGGCCGGAGCACGATCAATGTCGGCTTCAGCCGCAGCCGGCCGAACCGGCTGTCCGAGGCGCAGAGCTCGCTGAACGCGAGCTCGTCGCTGAACTTCCTGGAGAACCGGGTGGTCGGCTCCTACGCGCTCAACTGGAACATCAGCCAGGGCGACATCCTCAACCAGGGGGGCAGCGTGACCTACCTGGCGCAGTGCTGCGGCATCCAGCTCGAATACCAGCGGTACCAGCTCCCGCAGCAGGTGAGTCCCGGGATTTCCTCGGACCGCCGCTTCAACGTATCGTTTGTGCTGGCGGGGCTCGGCACGTTCTCCAACCTGTTTGGCGCGTTCGGCGGCCTGACGGGCGTAGGCCCCTGATCCGACATGAAGGGACTGATTCTCAGCGGCGGCAAGGGCACGCGTCTGCGCCCGCTCACCTACACGAGCGCGAAGCAGCTCGTGCCGGTGGCGAACAAACCCGTCCTCTTCTACGGCATCGAGGCCATTGCCGCCGCCGGCATCCGCGACATCGGCATCGTCGTCGGCGACACGCAGGCGGAGATTCGCGCCGCGGTCGGGGACGGCTCGCGGTGGGGCGTGCGCATCGAGTACATCGAGCAGGACGCGCCGCGCGGGCTGGCGCACGCGGTCAAGATCAGCCGGCCGTTCATCGGCGACGATCCGTTCGTCATGTACCTGGGCGACAACCTGCTGAACAAGGGCATCACCCATTTCGTCGAGGAGTTCGTCCGCGAGAAGCCCGCCGCGCAGATCCTGCTGACCCGCGTGCCCGATCCGCAGATGTTCGGCGTCGCCGAACTCGACAACGGCGCGGTGGTGCGGCTGGTGGAGAAGCCGAAGGAGCCGAAGAGCGACCTGGCGCTCGTCGGCGTCTACATGTTCGGGCCGCAGGTGTTCGAGTCGGTGCACAACATCACGCCGAGCTTCAGGAACGAGCTCGAGATCACCGACGCCATCCAGGACCTCATCGACCGCGGCCTCACCGTCCGCCCGCACATCGTCCAGGGCTGGTGGAAGGACACCGGGAAGCTCGAAGACATGCTGGAGGCCAACCGGCTGATTCTGGATACACTGGAGCGGCGCGTCGACGGCGAGGTCGACGCCGAGAGCCGGATCGAGGGCAAGGTCGTGGTGGAAGCGGGCGCGAAGGTGGAGCGCTCGGTGATCAGGGGCCCCGCCATCATCGGCCGCGGCGCGCAGATCGCGCACGCCTACGTCGGACCGTTCACGTCGATCGGCGCGGACGTCGAGATCCGCGACTCCGAGGTCGAGCACAGCATCGTGCTCGAGGGCTCGTCCATCCGGGACCTCGCGAACCGCGTGATCGACAGCCTCATCGGCCGGAACGTGCGGATCTACCGCATCCCGGTGAAGCCCAGCGCCTACCGGTTCATGCTGGGCGACAACTCGGAAGTGGGCATCAGATGGTGAGGAACGCCGCCAAGGCGGCTCCGGGAGACAGGGTGAGGAACGCCGCCAAGGCGGCTCCGGGAGACAGGGTGAGGAACGCCGCCAAGGCGGCTCCGGGAGACAGGGTGAGGAACGCCGCAAGGCGGCTCCGGGAGACAGGGTGAGGGGAGACCGGGTGAGATGACCAACCCAACGGCCTACGCGGACGCCGTCACGAAGCACCCGCGTATTCACGACGTGAAGACGAAATCGCTGCGCCTCATCCCCGACGAGCGCGGCTTCCTCATGGAGATCCTGCGCGCCGACGACCGCGAGCTCTTCACGACGTTCGGGCAGGTCTACGTCTCGGCGACCTACCCCGGGGTCGTCAAGGCGTGGCACTACCACCAGAAGCAGGTGGACCACTTCGTGTGCGTCGCCGGCATGGTGAAGCTGGTGCTCGTGGACACGCGCGAGCACTCGCCGACCAGGGGCGCGGTGAACGAGTTCTTCCTCGGCACGCAGAATCCGACGCTCGTGCAGGTGCCGAACCTCGTCTACCACGGCTGGAAGTGCATCAGCAGCGACATGGCGCTGGTCGTGAACGTGCCGACCGAGCCGTATCACTACGCCGAGCCCGACGAGTACCGCGTGGCGCCCCACGGCACGCTTCCGTACGACTGGACGCGCAAGGATGGTTGAGGTCCTCGTCACCGGCGGCGCGGGCTTCATCGGCAGCAACTTCGTCCGCCATGCGCTCGCCAGCCGTCCCGACTGGCGCGTCACCACGCTCGACAAGCTGACCTACGCGGGCCGCCGCGAGAACCTGCACGACGTGATGGACAACCCGCGGCACGAGTTCGTGCACGGGGACATCGCGGATGCCGGGGTGAGCCACCCGCTCGTGGAGCGCTCGACGTTCGTCGTGCACTTCGCGGCCGAGACGCACGTGGACCGGTCCATCCTCGCGGCCGGCGATTTCATCCGCACCGACGTCGAGGGCACGTTCGTGCTGCTCGAGGCGGCGCGGCGCGCCGGCAATCTGCAGCGGTTCGTGCAGATCTCGACCGACGAGGTGTACGGCAGCGTGCCGACCGGCGCCAGCCGCGAGACCGACGAGCTCAAGCCGCGCAACCCGTATGCCGCGAGCAAGGCCGGCGCCGACCGCCTTGCCTACAGCTACTGGGCGACCTACGGCCTGCCGGTGATCGTCACGCGCGCGTCGAACAACTACGGCCCGTACCAGTTTCCCGAGAAGGTCATTCCCCTGTTCGTGACCAACGCCATCGACGACATCCCGGTGCCGCTCTACGGCGACGGCAGGAACGTCCGCGACTGGCTGCACGTGGACGACCACTGCCGCGCGATCGACCTGCTCATCGACAAGGCGACCGACGGCGAGGTCTACAACATCGGCGGCGGCAACGACGTGATGAACGTGGACCTCACCCACCGCATCCTGAAGGAGCTGGGGAAACCCACCTCGCTCATCGAGCCGGTCGCCGACCGGCCCGGCCACGATCGCCGCTACTGTCTGGATACGACGAAGCTCCGCGGCCTGGGGTGGGCGCCGCAGGTGCCCTTCGAGGACGGGCTGCGGCAGACGGTGGACTGGTATCGCCGCAACGACTGGTGGTGGCGGCCCATCAAGGAGAACGACCCCGCCTTCAAGGCGTACTACAAGGCGCAGTACGACACGCGCGGCTGAGGACGTGCCGGGAGCCGTACTCGTGACCGGCGCTTCCGGGTTCGCCGGCAGCCATCTGCTCGAACACCTCGACACTGCGGCTTCCGGCGTCAGCGGGACGGATCTCGTCGCCTGGTCGCGCTCGGCGCCGCCGCCGGAGCTCGCCGGCCGCGCCACGTGGCAGCTCATCGATCTGCTCGATCGCAACCGGGTGCGCGACGCGATTCGCGAGCTGCAGCCGTCCGCGGTCTATCACTGCGCCGGCGCCGCGCACGTGGCCTCGTCCTGGACCGATACCGCCATGCCGCTGGCGAGCAACGTCCTCACCACGCATCACGTGCTCGACGCGCTCCGCCGCGCCGGCAACCGCTGCCGCGTGCTCATTCCCGGATCGGCCACGATCTACCGTCCCGCGACCACGCCGCGGACTGAAGCGGACCCCGTCGCGCCCACGAGCCCGTACGCGGTCAGCAAGTTCGCGCAGGAGCAGCTTGGCCTGCGCGCGTGCACGGAAGACGGCCTCGACGTCATCCTGACGCGATCCTTCAACCATACCGGCCCGCGCCAGAGTCTCGGCTTCTTCGCGCCCGACATGGCGCGGCAGATCGCCGCGATCGAGCGCGGCGCCGAGCCGGTCATCAGGGTCGGCAACCTCGACACGGAGCGTGACCTCACCGACGTGCGCGACACCGTGCGCGCCTACGCGCTGCTGATGCAGCACGCCGTTCCCGGCACCGTCTACAACGTCGCCTCGGGCATCAGCCGGCCGATGCGCGTGGTGCTCGAGGGACTGGTGGACCGCGCGCGTATCCCCGTGCGACTCGACGTGGACCCCGACCGCCTGCGCCCCAGCGACGTGCCGGTGCTCGTCGGCGACGCCACGCGCCTGCGCAACGCCACCGGCTGGGCTCCGGCCATTCCCTTCGACCGGATGCTCGACGACCTCCTCGATTACTGGCGGGGGGCACCAGACGTGCTTTGAACCCCGCCCGCGTCTCCTGAGGGCGGGTCGGGCGTGTCAGGCGGGTGGGGCGGGTGAGCCGTACCCGCCCACTGGCCCTACTGGCCCCACTCGCCCCACTCGCCCCATGGTAGACTCCAGCGAACATACGACGAAAGACCGTCAGTTCGCCGTGGAAATCGCCCCCCTCCTCTTCGATCTCGGCAAGCCCAGGCCCACCACCCGCCAGTTCGCGGACCTGGTGAAGGCCGCCGGCGCGGACGCCGCGCTGAGCGACGCGCTGCGCCGCGCCGATGCCGCGCGCTACCAGGAAGTGCGCTGCCGGTCGGCGCTGAACCACGTGAAGGGGATGCCGTTCGAGTGGAGCCTGAACCCGTACCGCGGCTGCACGCACGGCTGCCACTACTGCTACGCGCGCCGCTATCAGACGCAGTTCGAGCTCGGGTCGGGTGACGAGTTCGCGTCGATCATCTTCGTGAAGACGAACCTGGTCGACGTGCTCCGGCGCGAGCTGGATCGGCCCTCATGGAAGGGCGACCAGGTCGTCATCGGCGCCGCCACTGACTGCTACCAGCCGATCGAGGGGCACTACAAGCTGACCCGCGGCTCGCTCGAGGCGTTTCTGGAATTCCGGAACTCCGTCGGCCTCATCACCAAGGGGCCGATGATCGTCCGCGACAAGGACGTGCTGGCCGATCTGACGAGGGGACCGGGCTGCAGCGTCTACATCAGCGTCCCGACGGTGGATGAGGACGCGTGGCAGGCGCTCGAGCCCGGCACCGCGCCGCCCGTGCAGCGGCTGCGCGCCGTGCGCGAGCTCGTGGACGCCGGCATCCGCGCGGGCGTGCTGATGAACCCGATCGTGCCCGGGATCACCTCGAAGCCGGCGATGCTCGAGCGCACCGTGAAGACCATCGCGGACCACGGCGCGCGCTTCATCGGCTGCAACGTGATGTTCCTGGAGGGCGGCACCCGCGACCACTTCATGCGCTGGCTGGCGCAGGAGTTCCCGCACATGGTCGAGGGCTACCAGCAGCTGTACGCCTCGAAGTACGCGCCCGCGTCGTATCGCAAGGAGGTGCAGGACGTGTTGACGCTCCTCAGGAAGAAGTACGGTGTCAGTGGCCGCAATGAAGACGACGCGGAGGACGCGACGTCTGTCACGCGCGAGGCCGTGCAGCAGATGCTGGATTGGAAACGAAAAGAGAAAGGGCCGACCTGAAGTCGGCCCCTACAACCA
The DNA here is from genome assembly GCA_016871375.1 of Acidimicrobiia bacterium. GTDB lineage: Bacteria > Acidobacteriota > Vicinamibacteria > Vicinamibacterales > UBA2999 > VFYY01. Next base: position 4,863 of record VFYY01000102.1, on the reverse strand, counting down.
CCTACTGCCTACTGCCTACCACCTACCACCTACCACCTACCACCTACCACCCACTACCTACCCCTACCACCTACCACCTAGACGGCGATGGCGTCGGGGTCGGCGCTCGCGATCAGGCGCGGACCCACGGTCTCGATGACGATCTGGCCGTCGCGCACGGTGGCGCGGAAGCTGTTGGCGTCCTTCCACTGCTGGCTGAGCGGCAGCTTGATGCGGTCGTCGATGACCCGCTTCAGGAAGCGCGCGCCATACGCCAGGCTGTGGCCGTCGGCCACCAGCTGCTCGATCGCCTCGGGCTCGATCGTCAGCGACTTGTTCCAGCGCCGCAGCGTCGCCGCCACCTCGTCGACGTACTTGATGGCGATCTGCCGCACCTCGTCCTTCGTCAGCGGCTGGAAGAGCACCACCGCGTCGATGCGGTTGCGGAACTCCGGCGGGAAGCGGCGCTCGAGCTCGCGGTTGATCTCCGACTGCACCTGCTCCACCGGCACCTCGCCGGCGCGGAAGCCGAACGGGCTCGTCAGCTTGCGGAAGTGCTCCGACCCCGCATTCGACGTCATGATGACGATGGCGTCGGAGAGGTAACACCGTTTGCCGCGGCCGTCGGTCAGCCAGCCCTCGTCGAACGCCTGCAGGAACAGGTTCAGCAGGCTCGGGCTCGCCTTCTCGATCTCGTCGAGCAGCACCACCGAGCACGGGTTGTCCTTGAGCTGATTGGTGAGCAGCCCGCCGCGCTCGCTGCCGACGATGCCGCGCGGCATGCCAATGAGCTTGTCCACCGACACGCCGCCGTCCTGGTACTCGGACATGTCGATGCGGATCATCTTCTTCTCGTCGCCGAACAGGAACTCGGCGACGGCCTTGGCGAGCTCCGTCTTGCCGACGCCCGTCGGGCCGAGGAAGAGCAGCACGCCGTCGGGACGATCGAAGCCGTCCTTGAGCGGGCCCTTGTTCAGCACGAGCCGGTGCGCGAGCGCCTCGACGGCCTTCTTCTGGCCGATGACGCGGCGCGCGAGCCGCTTCTCGATGTCCTTGAAGCGGTCGCCGACGTCGCGGAACACCATGTCGGAGGGAATCGACGCGGCGTGCGAGATGACGTCGATGACGTCCGTGCTCGCCACCTCCCAGCGGCGGTCGATCTCGGCGCGCACGGCGGCGGTGTCGAGCCAGCCGATGACCTTGTCCGGGAGGCGCAGCTGCCGCTGGTAGCGCGGCGACATCTCCAGCGCCGTCTCGATCGCGTCGTCGAGGAGACGGACGGAGTAGTTGCGCTCGAGGCGCGGGCGCAGGCTGTAGAGGATGCGGCGCGTCTCCTCGATCGTCGGCTCCGCCACCTGCACGGTGCGGAACCGGCGGGCGAGCGCCTCGTCCTCCTGGATGTATTCCTTGTACTCGCTCAGCGTGGTGGCGCCGATCATGCGCACCTCGCCGCGGGCGAGCACCGACTTGAAGACGTTGGCCGCGTCCGACGGCGCGCCGAGCGCGGAGCCGGCGCCGACCATCGTGTGCGCCTCGTCCACGAACAGGATGAGGTTCGGCCGCTCCTTGATCTCGCGGATCACGTTCTGGATGCGGTCCTCGAACATGCCGCGCAGCATCGTGCCGGCGACCATGGTGTTCATCTGCAGGTTGATCACCTGGCAGTCGCGCAGCCGCACGGGCACCGTGTCGGGCTCGAACTCGATGCGCCGCGCGAGGCCCTCGACGATCGCCGTCTTGCCGACGCCGGGCTCGCCGACGAGCATCACGGAGTTCGACCGCTCGCGGTGGCAGAGAATCTCGACGACCTGCTCGATCTCGAGGTCGCGGCCGTAGACCGGCGCGAGGCGGTCCTGCCGCGCCAGCAGGTTCAGGTTCGTCGCGAAGTGTTTCAGGAACGGCGGCAGCTCGAAGCGCTTGCGCAGGCGCTCCTCGCGCAGCTCGTTGTCGCGCATCCGGGTCGCGATGCGCGTGACGAGCACCTCGGGCTCGACGCCGTGGCGGCGGATGATGGAGACCGGGACGCCCTGGCTCTCCTCGAAGATGGCCGAGAACAGATCCGAGGACTCGATCGTCTGGCGGCCGGCGCGGCTCGCCTGATGGAACGCCAGCTTGAACACCAGCTTCGTCGCCGGGGCGACGCGCAGCTCGCGGCCGCTCACCGCCGGCATCAGCTGCAGATGTTCCTCGAGCGCCTGCAGGATCTCGTGCGGATTGAGCTCGAGATCGCGCATGACCTGCGCGAACGTGTCCCATTCCACCTGGGCGAACGCAAGAAAGATGTGCTCGTTGGTGAGCAGCGTGTGATCGCGCCGGCGAGTCTCCTCGACCGCCCGGTCCACCACGCGTTGCGCGGATTCGCCAATCTTGCTTTGCGCGATATCGAAGTCGTCCACGACCGTTCGCCGCCTCCTGCGGTGCGCCCTCGGGGGCGCGTTCAACCTCGCCGTGAGCAAGGTTCGATCCAGTGCCCCTGTCGGTAAGACGTCACCAATTAGTGCGCGGATTCCTACAACTACGGTTGAGGCGGATGGAAGGGCTGGCGAAAGGTACGTCCGACTGTCCTCTTTATAATGGGCCTATGGCAGGGGGCAGGGTCGGGCGGCTGGCGGGGGCTGTCGCGGTGGCGTCAGTGCTTCAGGCAGGGATACCCGTTGTGGCCCAGACTCCCCAGCCGTTCCCCCGGCCCGGTACGACTCCGCCGCCCGCCGCGCCGGCACCGCCCGCCGCGCCGGCTCCACAACAGGCGGCGCCAGCGACTTCCGGCGCACCCACGGAGGCCTCGCTCGGATTTCCGATCTATCCGACCGCGCAGTTCCTCGCCTCGTACGATGCGGGACGCGGGCAGCGGTACTTCGTCTTCGGCGCCACCGCGCCGTACGCGGACCTCGTCGCCTACTACCGCACCACGCTGAAGGAGCGCGGCGATCAGGTGTTCGAGCAGCCGCCGACGCACATGTTCAGCATCGGCCGCTTCCGCGAGGAGACGATGGCGTTCCCGCCGGGCGTGACGGTGAAGGACTGGACGTGGGGTGGATCGGCGGGCTATCCGAACCCGAGGCTCGGCGCGCAGCCGGCGCGGTTCCCGACCATCATCATGATCGTCCCCGCTCCAGCCGGCAGCCGGCAGTAGGCAGCCGGCAGAAAAGCTCCGTGTCTCTCCTGCCCGCTGCCCGCTGCCAGCTGCTTACTTGTTGACGTAGATCTCGCCGGTCTTCCGGAACTCGACCGACTTCTCCTGCATCCCCGCGTCGCGGATCTGCTGCGTCAGCTCCATCGAGCAGAACTTCGGGCCGCACATCGAGCAGAAGTGCGCGACCTTCGCGCCCTCGGCCGGCAGCGTCTCGTCGTGGTAGGCGCGCGCGGTCACCGGGTCCATCGCCAGGTTGAACTGGTCGGCCCACCGGAACTCGAACCGCGCCTTCGACAGCGCATCGTCCCACGCCTGCGCGCGCGGGTGGCCCTTGGCGAGGTCCGCCGCATGCGCCGCGATCTTGTAGGCGATCACGCCGGCCTTCACGTCGTCGCGATCCGGCAGCCCGAGGTGCTCCTTCGGCGTCACGTAGCAGAGCATCGCGGTGCCGTACCAGCCGATCATCGCCGCGCCGATGGCGGAGGTGATGTGGTCGTAGCCGGGCGCGACGTCGGTGGTGAGCGGCCCCAGCGTGTAGAACGGCGCCTCGTCGCACCATGCGAGCTGCTTCTCCATGTTCTCCTTGATGAGATGCATGGGGACGTGGCCGGGGCCCTCGTTCATCACCTGGACGTCGTACTCCCAGGCGATGCGCGTCAGCTCGCCCTGGGTCTTCAGCTCCGCGAACTGCGCCTCGTCGTTCGCGTCCGCGATCGAGCCGGGCCGCAGGCCGTCGCCGAGCGAGAACGAGACGTCGTAGGCGCGCATGATCTCGCAGATCTCGCGGAAGCGGGTGTAGAGGAAGTTCTCCTGGTGATGCGCGAGGCACCACTTGGCGAGAATCGAGCCGCCGCGTGACACGATGCCGGTGACGCGCCGCGCCGTCATCGGGATGTAGCGCAGCAGCACGCCGGCGTGCACGGTGAAGTAGTCCACGCCCTGCTCGCACTGCTCGACGAGCGTGTCGCGATAGACCTCCCACGTCAGGTCCTCGGGGCGCCCGCCGGCCTTCTCCAGCGCCTGGTAGATCGGCACCGTGCCGATCGGCACTGGCGAGTTGCGGATGATCCACTCGCGCGTCTCGTGGATGTCCTTCCCCGTCGAGAGATCCATCACCGTGTCGGCGCCCCACAGCGTCGCCCACTGCAGCTTCTCGACTTCGTCCTCGATCGACGACCGCACCGCCGAGTTGCCGATGTTGGCGTTGATCTTCACGAGGAAGTTGCGGCCGATGATCATCGGCTCGAGCTCGAGGTGCCGGATGTTCGAGGGGATGATCGCGCGTCCGCGCGCCACCTCCGCGCGGACCAAGTCCGCCGGCAGCCCCTCGCGCGCGGCGACGAACTCCATCTCCGGCGTGATCTCGCCGCGCCGGGCGTAGTAGAGCTGGGTGCCGACGACGCCGGTCGCCTGGCGCGCCTCGATCCACGGTGCGCGCAGTTTCGGCAGCCCGTCGCGCACGTCGTGGCCCTGCGGGCCGCTCGTGTCGTACAGACGGATTGGCGGCTCGCCGCCGCCGAGCGTGACCTCGCGCATCGGCACGCGCAGCGGTCCTTCAGACACCTTCCGCGAGTTCGGGAATGCAGTCGAGAAATCGATCATGGACGTGTGAGGCGGGATCGCCGCGCTCCCTCCGCCGGTTTCAACCGGTTCAGGTTCCAAGGGTCTGTCTCAATCCCCCTCCCCTCAATGGCAGGCGGGATACCCCTGGCGGCCAGTGGCGATTATACTCGCCGGATGCGCGCGCTTCT
>VFYY01000101.1 GCA_016871375.1 Acidimicrobiia bacterium | reverse complement strand
AGGCCGCGCGGCCGCGCCGGCGCGCGGACGCGCGCGTGGTCCAGCCGCTCCGCTGACGCCGGCCCAGGCGCTTGCCGCGGCGGCCGGCCGGGCGCCCACCATCGGCTACATCTGGACGAACGACATTACCGGCCACTCGATCAAGTACGCCTGGCGCGCCCCCCAGCCCGGCGGCAGCGAGCGCATCGTGCTCGTGACCGATCGCCGGCTCGGGGCGCACACGCCGGGATGGAAACCGGCGAAGGAAGGCACGGCGACCGAGTACGACTTCACGCTGTTCGAGATCCGGCTGGACGCGAAGGGCACGGGAGAAGCGAAGACGTCGCTGCTGACGCGGGTCGTCACCGACAACGAGGCACGGACGCTGGCGCTGGAGAACTACGCAGGCGCCGCCGCGATCCTGCAGAACGTCAAGAGGTAGGTCAGAGGTAGATGGTCATGTCGATGCGCACTGCAACCTGGTGTCTGCTCGCCACGCTGCCGATGTGGCTTCCGCCTGGACGCGCCGCCGCGGCGACGAGCGAGGTGGCCGACGCGGCGATGAAGGGCAACCGCGCGGCGGTGCAGGCGTTGCTGCAGCGCAAGGCCGACGTCAACGCGCCGCAGGTGGACGGCACGACCGCGCTGCACTGGGCGGTGCGCGTGGACGATCTGGACATGGCCGATCGGTTGCTGCGCGCGGGCGCCCGCGTGTCCGCCGCCAACCGCGAAGGCGTCACGCCCATGCAGCTGGCCGCGATGAACGGCAGCCAGCAGATGATTCGGCGCCTGCTGATTGCCGGCGCCGATCCCAACGCCAGGCTGACGCAGTTCGGCGACACCGCGTTGATGATGGCGGCGCGCACCGGCAAGGCCGACGCGATCGCCTCGCTCCTCGAGAGCGGCGCCCGGATCAACGAGAAGGAAGCCTGGGGCGGCACGACGGCGCTGATGTGGGCGGCGGCCGAACGCCATCCGGCGGCGGTGAAGGTGCTCATCGACGCCGGAGCGGACGTCAACGCGCGCTCGAGCTTCGTGGGCGCGGCCAACGGGCGCGGCTTCGAGGGCCGGACACCGGCGGCCTCGAGGGAGGACCAGACGGTCGAGGAATTCGCCAGCGGCTGGCTGACGCCGCTGATGTTCGCCGCGCGCGAAGGCGACGTGGAAACGGCGCGGCTCCTGCTCGACGCCGGCGCCGATGTCAACGCGATCGCCGGCGACGGCAAGGACTCGCTCGGCCTGGCGATCTTCAACGGCAATTACGAGATGGCGTCGTTCCTGATCGACCGGAAGTCCGATGTGAATCAGGCCGACACGCAGGGGTTCACGCCGCTGTTCTGGGCGGTCGATCGCCGCAACATGGAGACGGCGCCGAACTTCCCGTGGATGGTGACGGCCGATCCGCTTCCGCTCATCGAGAAGCTGCTCGAGGCCGGCGCCAACCCGAACGCGCTCGTCAACAACACGCCGCGCGCCCGTATGCGCGCCGGCTCGCCGCGCATCGTCTTTGCCACCGCGCTGATGCGGGCGGCGTTCGCCGGCGACCTGGAGCTCGTGAAGCTCCTGCTGGCCTACGAGGCGGACCCGACGATCATCTCGAAGGACGGCGAGACGATGGTCGAGGCCGCGGCCAGCCTCGGATTCATCAACGGCTACCAGAAGGGCAAGAGCGAGGCGGAGCGGCTGCAGGTCGTGAAGCTGTTCGTCGAGCTCGGCGCCGACGTGAACCAGGCGGACGACTACGGCATCACGCCGCTGATGGCCGCCGCCAACCTCGGGCTCACCAGCATCATCCAGTACCTCGTGGACGTGGGCGCGGACCTCGGCGCCTACGACCTTGGCAAGAAGAACGACGGCGCGTTCGGCGCCAGCGTCGAGCCGCTCATGCCCGTGGACTACGCGATCGGCGTCGGCACCTTCGTGCCGAACAACGCGGTCATCATCCAAGAGGAGGCGGTGGAGCTGATGTTCCGGCTGATGCAGGAGCGGGGCATCACGCACACGACCTCGGAGTGCACGCTGCGCGGCTTCACCTGCGCCGAAGCCAACGTGGACCCGAAGGTGGCGACCCCGGCGGAAATCGCGCGGATGCGGGCGATTCAGATCGGCCATCAGGTGGATGGCATCACCGGCGGCCTCGAAGTCAAAGAAAAGTAGGGGCGACGCAGGCGTCGCCCGGCTCCCCTTGGGCCCCGATTGAGAGGAGACCGTATGCGTATGCGGAAGGTGTCTCTGTCGATTCTCGCGTGCCTGCTCCTCATCCCGTCGATGGCGTCTGCCCAGGCGCAGATCACGGGGACCGTCGTCGACACCTCGGGCGCGGTGCTGCCGGGGGTCACCGTCGAGGCCTCGAGCGCCGCGCTGATCGAGGGCGCGCGCAACGTCGTGACCGACGCGGCCGGCCGGTATCGCCTCGTCGACCTGCGTCCCGGCGTGTACAGCGTCGCGTTCACGCTCCCCGGCTTCAGCACGTTCAGGCGCGAGGGTGTCGAGCTGCCGGACAACTTCATCGCGACGATCAACGCCGAGATGCGGATCGGCAGCCTCGAGGAGACGCTCGTCGTCACCGGCGAGTCGCCGGTCGTGGACGTCCAGAGCGTGCGCCGGATCACGGTGCTGGGCGGCGAAACGCTCAGGGAACTGCCCGTTGCCCGGACGTACGGGTCGCTGCTGCAGATGAACCCGACCGTGACGGCCACCGAAAACAGGGACGTCCAGGCGACGCCCGGGCGGCAGTTTTTCAGCGGGGCAGGCGGCCGCGCCAATGAGGGCCGAATCGAGGTGGACGGGCTCAGCGTCGGCCCACCCACGGCCGGCGGCGGCTCCAGCAGCTACAACGCCGATGTAGGAAACGCCGCCGAAATCACCCAGACGAGCACAGGCGGACTTGGCGAGAGCGCCGTCGGCGGGCCGGCCATCAATATCCTGCCTCGCACCGGTGGCAACACGTTCCAGGGGTCGTTCTTCGTTGCGAACGTCAGCGAATGGATGGTCGGCAGCAACCTCTCGCAGGAGCTCATCGCTCGCGGCCTGCGCCGCTCGGGCAACATCGAGAGCCTGTGGGACTACAACCTGGGCCTGGGCGGACCCATCGTGAGGAACCGGCTGTGGTTCTTCTCGGTCCTGCGGGACCAGGGCGCGTATCGCTCGATCCCCGGGATGTTCGCCAACAGGAACGCCGGCGACCCGTCGAAGCGGACGTACGAGGCGGACCTGAGCCGCCCCGCGAGAGGGGCAGGAAACTGGCGGACAGCGAGCATCCGGCTGACCAATCAGCTCACCGCGCGGAATCGCATCGGGATCTTCTGGGACGAGCAGGTTCCGTGTCACGGCGGCAGCTGGGCCCCGGGCGTCGAGGCGTGCCGCGAGCCCAAGGACAACTACGTGCTCGGCGGGTCGCCGGGTTCGTCCTCTCCGTTCTCGACCGCCACGATTGCGCCGGAAGCCTCCTCGTATTCAGGCGGCAACCATCTGCGCGTTCAGCAGGCCTCCTGGACGTCGCCGCTCTCGAGCCGGATCCTGCTCGAGGCAGGCTACGGCACCTACATCAACTACTGGGGCGGCTACGAGATCCCGGGCAACCCGACCCGCGACATCGTGCGGGTCGTGGAGCAGTGCACCGCCGGGTGCGCGGCCAATGGCGGCATCGCCGGGCTGACCTACCGGTCGCAGAACTGGGCCAACAACGTCCAGAAGATGCGGAACTGGAAGGCGTCGACGTCGTTCGTCAACGCCCGTTCCACCCTCAAGGTCGGGTACCAGGGGGCCTTCCACTACACGAACGGGAACCCGTTCACCAACTCGCACAACCTGCAGTTCCGCGTCGACAACGGCGTTCCCAACCAGCTCACGCAGAACATGTCCGGCTCGTACATCACGAAGAACCGGGTGTGGTCGAACTCGGTGTACGTCCAGGAGCAGTGGACCGCCGGCCGGCTGACGTATCAGGGCGCGGTGCGCTACGACTACGCGATGAGCTATTTCCCCGAACAGCGGATCGGCGCGAACCGCTTCCTGCGGAACGATCTCGTGATTCCGCGCACGATCGGCGTGACCGGATTCCACGACCTGACGCCGCGGGGAGGCGTGGCGTGGGACCTCTTCGGCACCGGCAGAACGGCGGTCAAGATCAACGGCGGCCGGTATCTCCAGAACGCCGTGGCCGACAACCTCTATTCAGGGACGAACCCGCTCGGGGACATCCCCGTCAGCGTCACCCGCTCCTGGATCGACTCCAACAACAACTTCTCTCCGGACTGCGATCTGACGAACCTCCGTGAGCAGGACCGCCGGGCCACGGGCGGCGATGTCTGCGGCACCGTCAGCGACCTGAACTTCGGCACGCCGAATCCGAGCACCAGGTACGACCCGGCACTGCTCGGCGGCTGGGGCGTGCGGCCGGGCGACTGGCAGTTCAGCGCCTCCATCCAGCAGCAGGTCCTGCCGCGTGTGTCGGTCGAAGCCGGGTACTATCGCCGCTGGCTGGTGAACTTCTCCGTCAGAGACAACCTCGCGGTCTCGCCCGCCGACTTCGACACCTTCAGCGTGCGGGTGCCCAACGATCCGCGGCTGCCAAACGCCGGCCAGACGATTTCCGGCCTGGTCGACGTGAGGCCGGCGAGGTTCGGGCAGGAGGACAACTACGCCACCCTGGCGAGCAATTACGGCGGCCAGACGCAGATGTACAACGGGTTCCTGACGACCGTCTCCGCGCGGCCGACCGGTGAGCTCACCGCACAGTTCGGGATGAATCTGGGCAAGACGCATTTCGACACCTGCAACATCCGGGCGGCGTTGCCGGAAATCCGGTTCACGTCTGCCGGCGTCGCGAGTACCACCGCGCCGCAGAGTCCGTACTGCGAATGGAGCACGGGGGTCGAGATGCGGATCACCGGGCTGGCGTCGTATCTCGTGCCAAAGGTGGATGTGTCGGTGTCGACGACGTTCCGAAGCGATCAGGGGCAGCAGCTGGAAGCGAACCGCGGATTTCCGACCGCGGAAGTCAGCCAGACGCTCGGCCGGCCGCTTGCGGGAGGCGCGCGGAACACGACGGTCAACCTGATCAAGCCCGGCACCATGTACGCCGACCGGCTCAACGTCCTGGATATGCGGTTCGCCAAGATCCTGCGCTTCGCCGGCACGCGTACGAACGTGGGATTCGATGTCTACAACATCCTGAACCGCAATCCGGTCATCACGAACAACTTCACCTTCGTGCCCGGCGGCACGTGGCTGCAGCCCGTCGCCATTCTGTCGCCACGTTTCGTCAGGTTCAGCGCGACCATCGATTTCTGAGGCGGGCGATCTAGAATGGCGGTTCTGTCCTGATGCAGACCGCCATTCCCTGTCTGTTCATGCGCGGCGGCACCTCGAGGGGGCCGTTCTTCCGCGAGTCGGATCTGCCCGCGGACACGGCGACGCGCGATCGCGTGCTCCTCGCCGCGCTCGGCTCGCCCGATCGGCGCCCGATCGACGGCCTCGGCGGCGCCACCGGACCCGGCGTCAGGGGAGGTTCCATGCGGTATCTCGCGGCCGGTGTCCTTCTCGTCCTCTTCGCGGCCGCGGCCGCCAGCGCCCAGGCCGTCTCCACCGCGCAGATCGCCGGCACGGTGCGCGACAGCAGCGGCGGCGTGCTGCCCGGCGTCTCCGTCACGGCGACGCATCTCGACACCGGCCTGACCCGGACGGTCGCGTCCGACGAGGGCGGTGGCTACACCATCCCGAGCCTCCCCGTGGGCCCCTACCGGCTCGAGTTCTCGCTGCAGGGCTTCCGCACGTTCGCGCAGACGGGCATCGTGCTGCAGGTCAACACGAACCCCACCATCAACGCGACGCTGGAGCTCGGCGAGCTGGCCGAGACGATCCAGGTCGAGGCGCAGGCGCCGCTCATCGAGACGCGCAGCTCCGGCATCGGCATGGTCGTGGACAACGAGCGCGTCCTCGAGCTGCCGCTCAACGGCCGGCAGAGCCTGGACCTCATTTACATGACCGGCATGGCGGCGCCCAGCGGCACGCTGAGCGGCGCGCGCGGCGGCGCGGCCGGACCGGGATCGCCGGGGACGATCGCCGTGGCGGGCGGCCTCCCCAACGGCACGACGTACGTGCTGGACGGCGCCACGCACAACGATCCGTACAACAACGCGGCGATGCCGTTTCCATTCCCCGAGGCGCTGCAGGAGTTCAAGGTCGAGACGAGCGCGCTGCCCGCGCAGTACGGGTATCACTCGGCGGCCGTCGTCAACGCCATCACCAAGTCGGGGACCAACCGCCTCTCGGGCAGCCTCTTCGAGTTCCTGCGTGACGACGCGCTGAACGCGAGGGACCCGTTCGGGGCGCTCGGGCCGGACGGGAAGCGCCGCAGCGACGGGCTGAACCGCAACCAGTTCGGCGGCTCGCTGGGCGGCCCGATCGTCCGCGACCGCCTGTTCTACTTCGCCGCCTACCAGCGCACCCGCGTGCGGCGCACGCCGACGTCGTCGTTCCAGTTCGTGCCGACGCCGGCGATGCTGGCCGGCGATTTCACCGGCATCACCTCGCCCGCCTGCAACGGCGGCCGGCAGATCGCGCTGCGGGCGCCGTTCGTGGACAACCGCGTCACCCCCGCGCTCTTCTCGCGCGCCTCGGTGAACCTTGCCGGCCGGCTGCCGACGCCCGACAACCCGTGCGGGCAGGTGTTCTTCGATCGCGTGGACAACAGCGACGAGGACGTCTACACCGCGAAGCTCGATTACACGTTCGGCAACAGCCATTCGATCTTCGGCCGGCTGCTCGGGCAGCGGTTCGACTCGCCGACCAACTACGACGGCAGGACGCCGATGTCGTTCAGCACGTCGGCGTTCAAGAACCGCGTCTCCTCGCTCGTCGTCGGCGACACGATGCTCTTCGGCAACAACACCGTGAACTCGCTGCGCGCCACGGTCAACCGCGGCAACTACACCAAGGCGTACTCGCCGCTCTTCGACTACAGCGACCTCGGGATTCGCGCCACGACGCTGATGCCCGACTACCTGCGCATGAGCGTGACGGGCGGCTTCAGCCTGATGGGGCCCGGCGCCTTGCCGACGGCCACGCCGACGTGGACGTTCCAGGCCGCCGACGATCTCAGCATCGTGCGCGGGGGACACCAGTTCAGCATCGGCGGCGAGTACATCCACAACCGCTACGACTCCACGTCGTACCTCGCCGCGTCGGGGAACACGACGTTCACCGGCCAGGTGACGGGTCTCGGCCTCGCCGACTTCATGCTGGGCCGCGCGGCGACGTTCACGGCGGGCACGCTCACCGGAACCGTCGTCCGGTCGCACTACATCGGCATCTACGCGCAGGACAGCTGGCGCATGTCGCCCAGGCTGACAGTGAACGCGGGCCTGCGGTGGGACCCATACCTGCCCGTCTACAACGAAGACGGACGGTTTACCCGCTTCGATCGCGAGCGCTTCGACCGCGGCGTCCGCAGCACGCGCTTCCCGAACGCGCCGCCGGGACTGATGTTCCCCGGCGACGAGGGGATGCCGGGCAACTCGCTGGCGCGCCGCGACCTGTGGAACTTCGCGCCGCGCCTCGGCATGGTGTGGGATCCGGAAGGCGAGGGGCGGCAGACGCTGCGGACCGCCTACGGCCGGCTCTACGACCTGCCGCACATGCAGACGTTCTCCACGCTCGCGCAGATGGCGCCGTGGGGCAACACGGTGGCCGTCAACAACATGCCGAACGGCTGGGACGATCCGTGGGTGGCGGTGGCGGGCGGCGACCCGATCCCCGCGCTGGTGAACGGCGCGAATGCCAGCACGCAGTTCCCGCTCGGCGCCAACTACACGACGTTCCCGCTCGACCTGCCGGCGACGAGCACCGACCAGTGGAACGTGAGCTACCAGCGCCAGGTCGCCGCCGACTGGATGGTGTCGGCGAACTACGTGGGCAACCTCGTGAAGAACGTCTGGACCGCGAACCAGATCAACCCCGCCGCGTTCGCGCCCGGCGCGACGGTCGCCAACACGCAGGCGCGCCGCGTGCTCAGCCTGCAGAACCCGGCGGCAGGGCAGTACTACGCGAGCATCCAGGAGCTCGACCCCAACGGCACGTCGAACTACCACGGGCTGCTGCTGCAGGTGCAGCGCCGCCGCGCCGACGGGTTCTCGCTGCAGGGCAACTACACGATTTCGCGCTGCACGACGGACCGCTGGAACCAGGAGCCCGGCGTGTCCGGTCAGCCGTACATGATTCCCGGCAACCGCGGCGCCGACCGCGGCCGGTGCCCGAACTCGCCGGAGCACAGCCTCAACGCGTCGCTGGTGTACCAGGCGTGGGGCGGCATCCAGCTCTCCGGGATCCTGAGCGCGCGCTCGGGCTCCTACTTCACGGTCGTCACCGGCGTGGACGGTGCGCTCAGCGGGCAGCCGAACCAGCGCGCGATCCAGGCGGGGGACGCGTTCGCGTCGAACCGCAGCTTCGCGCGGTGGCTGAACCCAGCGGCGTTCCAGGCGCCCGCGGCTGGCGCGTACGGAACGATGCCCATCGACGCGATTCAGGGCCCGGGCCGCTGGAACATCGACGTCGCGCTCTCACGCGCGCTTCGCTTTGGCACGCAGCAGCTGCAGCTGCGGCTCGAGACGTTCAACCTGCTCAACACGGTCAATCCCGACAACCCTGTGTCGACGCTGAACAGTCCCGACTTCGGCCGCATCATCGCGCTGGCTCCGGGCACCGCCCCCCGCATCATGCAGGTCGCGGTCAAGTACGTGTTCTAACGGCGGGCGGACTATGCTACTGCTCGCCGGCCCTTCGGCGGGACAGCGCCGCTACCACCGACAACACCAGCGAGCGCTGAGGTTAGAATGGCGGTTCTGTCCTGATGCAGACCGCTATTCCCTGTCTGTTCATGCGCGGCGGCACCTCGAGGGGGCCGTTCTTCCGCGAGTCCGACCTGCCCGCTGACGTCGCGACCCGCGACACGGTGCTCCTCGCGGCGCTCGGTTCTCCCGACCGGAGGCAGATCGACGGGCTCGGCGGCGCCAACCCGCTCACCAGCAAGGTCGGCATCGTCCGCCGCGCGAAGGAGCAGGGCGTCGACCTCGAGTGGCAGTTCGCGCAGGTCATGGTCGATCAGGCCATCGTCGATACGACGCCGAACTGCGGCAACATGCTCGCCGCGGTGCTCCCGTTCGCGCTCGAGGTCGGTCTCGTCAGGCCGCAGGGCGAGACGACCACGATGCGCGTGCTCACGCTGAACACGGGCATGAGCTGCGACATCACCGTGCAGACGCCTGGCGGCCGCGTGGAGTACGAGGGCCGCGCACGGATCGACGGCGTGCCCGGTGGCGCGGCGCCGATCACGATCAACTTTCTCGATACCGCCGGGTCGGTCTGCTCGGGGCTGCTGCCCACGGGCAAGGTGCGCGACTGCGTGGACGGCCTCGAGGTGACCTGCATCGACAACGGCATGCCGCTCGTCATGCTCCGCGCGAGCGATGTCGGTCGCACGGGATATGAGACGGTCGACCAGATGAACGCGGATACGGAGCTCAAGGCCCGCGTCGAGGCGCTGCGCCTGAACGCCGCGGTGGCGATGGGCCTTGGCGACGTCAGCAAGAAGACGTATCCGAAGATGTGCCTGATCGCGCCGCCGAAGGACGGCGGCAGCATTGCGACGCGCTGTTTCATCCCGCACGTGTGCCACGACGCGATTGGCGTGCTGGCCGCGGTGACCGTCGGCACCGCGTGCGTGCTCGACGGATCGATCACGGAAGGCATCGCCCAGGTGCCGCCAGGAGAGGTGAAGCCGATCTCGGTGGAGCACCCGACCGGCGAGTTCACCGTCGAGCTCGGCATCGATCCCGCGAACCCCCAGAACGTCACGCGCGCCGCGCTCCTGCGGACCGCGCGTCTCCTCATGCGCGGGGACGTGCTCATCCCGTCGGCGGTGTGGCGCGGGCACGACGGACACCCATGATCATCGATTGCCACGGCCACTACACGACCGCGCCGAAGGCGCTCGAGGACTGGCGCAACCGCCAGATTGCGGGGCTGAACGATCCCTCGCAGACCCCGCGCGCCTCGGAGCTCAGGATCAGTGACGACGAGCTGCGCGACAGCGTCGAGAAGAACCAGCTCCGGCAGATGCTGGAGCGGGGGAGCGACCTGACGATCTTTTCCCCGCGCGCCAGCTTCATGGCGCACCACATCGGCGGCTTCGAGACGAGCTCGACGTGGGCGGCCATCTGCAACGAGCTGATCTACCGCATCACGCGGCTCCTGCCGGACCGGTTCATCGGCTGCGCGATGCTGCCGCAGTCGCCTGGCGTGGACCCGAAGACCTGCATCCCCGAGCTGGACCGCTGCATCGGGGAGTACGGGTTCGTCGCCATCAACCTGAACCCCGATCCGTCAGGCGGCCACTGGAACTCGCCGCCGCTGTCGGACCCGCACTGGTTCCCGATCTACGAGAAGATGGTCGAGTACGACATCCCGGCGATGATCCACGTCAGCACGAGCTGCAATCCGGCGTTCCACACGACCGGCGCGCACTACCTGAACGCGGACACGACGGCGGTGATGCAGTGCCTCACCTCGGACCTCTTCACGCGGTTCCCGGCGCTGCGGTTCGTCATCCCGCACGGCGGCGGCGCCGCGCCCTATCACTGGGGCCGCTTCCGCGGCCTGGCGCAGGAGCTGAAGAAGCCGCTGCTGAAGGACCACCTGCTGAACAACCTGTTCTTCGACACCTGCGTCTACCATCAGCCGGGCATCGACCTGCTGACGCGCGTGATACCGGTGGACAACATCCTCTTCGCGTCCGAGATGATTGGCGCGGTGAAGGGCGTCGATCCGGAGACCGGGCACAACTACGACGACACGAAGCGCTACATCGAGGCGACGCCGAACCTGAGCGCCGAGGATCGCGCGAAGGTCTACGAGGGCAACGCGCGGCGCGTCTATCCGCGGCTCGACGCGGCGCTCCAGGCGCGGAGGATTCCGGCGTGACGCAGCGTGGCACTCAGCTCGGGGTCGTCAAACGCAACATCACGCGCGCCGATCGCGCGGCCGTCGCGAAGCTGTCGCGCTTCGGCGTCGCGACGATTCACGAGGCGATGGGGCGCGTGGGGCTGATGAAGCCCTACATGCGCCCGATCTATCCCGGCGCGCACGTCTGCGGCACGGCGGTCACCGTGCTCCTGCATCCCGGCGACAACTGGATGCTGCACGTCGTCGCCGAGCAGGTCCAGGAGGGCGACGTCATCGTCGCCGCCTGCAGCGCGGACTCGGACGACGGGTTCTGTGGCGAGCTGCTCGCGACGTCGTTCCGCGCCCGCGGCGCGAAGACGCTGGTGATCGACGGCGGCGTGCGCGACGTGAAAGAGCTCACCGCGATGCAGTTTCCGGTGTGGGCGCGCGCGATCAGCGCCAAGGGGACGGTGAAGTCCACGCTCGGGTCGGTCAACATCCCGGTCGTCTGCGCCGGTGCGCTCGTCAATCCGGGCGATGTCGTCATTGCGGACGACGACGGCGTCGTCGTGGTGCCCGCCGCGATTGCGCAGAAGACGGCCGATGCCTCCGAAGCGCGTGAGACCAACGAGGCGGAGAAGCGGGCCAGGCTCGCGGCTGGCGTGCTCGGGCTCGACATGTACAAGATGCGGGAGCCGCTCGAGAAGGCCGGCCTGAAATACATCGACTGAGAAAAATGGGGTCGGGGGTCATTTAGAGAGGACACCCGACGCCGACATGTGAGGTGTCCTCTTTAAATGACCCCCGACCCCTTTTGGCTGGTATTCCATCCCCACCCGTCCAAGCCGACGTTCACGCCGCCGGCGGGCGCCGTGGACGCGCACTGCCACGTCTTCGGCCCCGGCGCGCAGTTTCCGTACGCGCCCGAGCGCAAGTACACGCCCTGCGACGCCTCGAAGTACCAGCTCTTCTCGCTGCGCGACTTCCTCGGCTTCTCGCGCAACGTCATCGTCCAGGCGACGTGCCACGGCAGCGACAACCGGGCGCTCGTGGATGCGCTGAAGGTGTCCCACGGCCTGGCGCGCGGCGTTGCCACCGTGAACCGCGACATCAGCGACCGCGAGCTGCGCGACCTGCACGAGGCCGGCGTGCGCGGCACCCGCTTCAACTTCGTCAGGCGTCTCGTGGATTTCACGCCGCGCGAGGTGCTGATGGAGATCGCGCAGCGCATCGCGCCGCTCGGCTGGCACGTCGTCGTCTACTTCGAGGCCGCGGATCTGCCCGAGCTCTGGGACTTCTTCACGTCGCTGCCGACGACGGTCGTCGTCGATCACATGGGGCGTCCCGATGTGGCCAAGCCGGTGGACGGCCCGGAGTTCGAGCGGTTCGTGCGCCTGCTGCGGGAGCACCCGAACGTCTGGTCGAAGGTGAGCTGTCCGGAGCGGCTGAGCGTGTCCGGGCCGCGCGCGCTCGACGGCGAGCGCCATCCGTACCGCGACGTCGTCCCGTTCGCGCGCCGGCTCGTGGAGACGTTCCCGGACCGCGTGCTCTGGGGCACCGACTGGCCGCATCCCAATCTCAAGGACCACATGCCCGACGACGGGCTGCTCGTGGATTTCATTCCCGACATCGCCATCACGCCGGAACTGCAGCAGAAGCTGCTCGTAGACAATCCAATGCGGTTGTATTGGGGAGACTGACGTGGCACTCGACAAGCCGTACACCGACGTCCCGGGCACGATCATCTTCGACACCGACATGGCGCGCCAGGGCTACCACCTCAACCAGTTCTGCATGTCGCTGATGAAGGCCGCCAACCGCGAGCGCTTCAAGGCGAACGAGCGCGCCTATCTCGACGAGTGGCCGATGACGGAGGAGCAGAAGCAGGCCGTGCTCGACCGCAACTACAAGCGGATGCTCGAGCTCGGCGGCAACATCTACTTCGTGTCGAAGCTCGGCGCCACCAGCGGCCACAGCTTCCAGCACATGGCGGCCACGATGACCGGCCTGAGCCAGGACGAGTACCTGCAGATGATGATCAAGGGCGGACGGTCGCCCGAGGGCAACCGCTACGTGGGAGAGGAGAAGAAGCGTGGCTAGGGTCAGCGCCAGCGTCTACTCGTCGCATACACCGGCCATCGGCGCCGCGCTCGATCTGGGCAAGTCCACGCAGGACTACTGGAAGCCGGTGTTCGCCGGGTTCGATCCGTCGAAGGCGTGGCTGCAGCAGCACACGCCGGACGCGATCGTGCTCGTCTACAACGACCACGCCACCTCGTTCAGCCTGGAGATGGTGCCGACGTTCGCGATTGGCACTGCCGAGCGCTTCGAGGTCGCCGACGAGGGCTGGGGACCTCGGCCGGTGCCGCCGGTCTTCGGCCATCCCGAGCTCGCCGCGCACATCGCGCAGTCGGTCATCCAGGACGACTTCGACCTGACGGTCGTCAACCGGCTGGATGTGGATCACGGGCTGACGGTGCCGCTGTCGCTCATGTGCGGGCAGCCGCAGGCCTGGCCATGCCCGATCATCCCGTTTGCCGTGAACGTCGTGCTGTATCCGCCGCCGTCGGGCAAGCGCTGCTACAGCCTCGGCAAGGCGATCCGCAAGGCCATCGACAGCTTCGACAAGAACCTCAACGTGCAGGTGTGGGGCACCGGCGGCATGAGCCATCAGCTCCAGGGCCCGCGCGCCGGCCTCATCAACACGGAGTGGGACAACGCGTTCCTCGATCGCCTGATCGCGGATCCCGAGGGGCTGTCGGCCATGCCGCACATCGAGTACGTGCGCGAGGCGGGCTCGGAGGGCATCGAGCTGGTGATGTGGCTCATCGCCCGGGGCGCGATGAGCGACAAGGCGCCGAAGGTCGTCCACCGCTTCTACCACGTGCCCGCGTCGAACACCGCCGTGGGACATCTGATTCTGGAGAATCAATGAAGGTTGCGATAGCGGGTGCGGGCGCGTTCGGCACCAAGCATCTGGAAGGGATACAGAAGATCGACGGCGTGGAAGTCGTCTCGCTCGTCGGCCGCCGGCTGGACCAGGTCAAGGAGGTCGCGTCGAAGTTCGGCGTCGGCCACGTGACCACCGAGCTCGGCGACGTGCTGGCGAAGAAGGAGATCGACGCGGTGATCCTGTGCACGCCGACGCAGATGCACGCGCAGCAGGCCATCGCGTGCCTCGAGGCGGGCAAGCACGTGCAGGTGGAGATTCCGCTCGCCGACTCGGTCGCCGACGCCGAAGCCGTCCTCGCCGCGCAGAAGAAGACGACGCTCGTCGCCATGTGCGGGCACACGCGCCGCTTCAACCCGAGCCACCAGTTCGTCAACAAGAAGATCGAGGCCGGCGAGCTGAAGATCCAGCACCTCGTCGCGCAGACGTTCTTCTTCCGCCGCACCAACATGAACCTGAAGGGCGAGCCGCGGAGCTGGACCGACCACCTGCTGTGGCATCACTCCGCGCATACGATCGACCTGTTCGCGTACCAGACGGGCGGCGACATCGTCTCGGGCGCGGCCGTGCAGGGCCCGATTCACCCGACGCTCGGCATTGCGATGGACATGTCGATCCAGCTCAGGAGCAGCACCGGCGCCGTCTGCTCGCTGGCGCTCTCGTTCAACAACGACGGGCCGCAGGGCACCACGTTCCGCTACATCTGCGACAACGGGACCTATGTCGCCAAGTACGACGACCTCGCCGATGGCAAGGACAACCCGATCGACCTCTCCAAGGTGGACGTCTCGATGAACGGCATCGAGCTGCAGGACCGCGAGTTCTTCGCCGCGATCCGCGAGGGGCGCGAGCCCAATTCCTCGGTGGCGAGCGTGCTGCCGTGCTACCGGATCATGGACCGCCTCGAGCAGCAGCTCTCGGGAGCGGCCGTCTGATCGAGCGCCATCTGATCGAGCGGCGCACGGTCGGCCCCTTCAGCGTCTCGGCGATTGGCCTGGGATGCATGAACCTCAGCCACGCCTACGGCGCGCCACCGCCCCCGGACGTGGCGGAGCGCGTGCTCCTCACCGCGCTGGATCACGGCGTCGATTTCTTCGACACCGCGCCGCTCTACGGCTTCGGCGCCAACGAAGAGCTGCTCGGCCGCGCGCTCAAGCCGCACCGCCAGAAGTTCGTGCTCGCCAGCAAGTGCGGCATCTTCAAGAACGCGGAAGGCGGGCGGCACGTGGACGGCAGCCCCGCCACGCTGAAGAAGACGTGCGAGGACAGCCTCCGCCGGCTGCAGACCGACGTCATCGATCTCTACTACCTGCATCGCCTCGACAAGCGCGTGCCGATCGAGGAGAGCGTTGGGGCGATGGCCGACTTGGTGCGCGAGGGCAAGGTCCGTGCGCTGGGGCTCTCCGAGATGTCGGCCGCGACGCTTCGCCGGGCGCATGCCGTGCACCCGATTGCGGCCATGCAGTCCGAATACTCGCTGTGGACGCGCAATCCTGAGATTGCCGTCCTCGACGCCTGCCGCGAGCTCGGTGCCGGCTTCGTCGCGTTCAGCCCGCTGGCGCGCGCCTACCTCTGTGGCACGCTGCACGACCCGGCAACGGAGCTCGAGGCCGGCGACATCCGCCGCGGCATGCCGCGATTCAAGGCGGAGAACTACGCCAGGAACCGCGCCCTGCTGACGGAGTACGCGGCCATCGCCCGGGAGGCCGGCTGCACGATGCCTCAGCTCGCACTGGCGTGGCTGCTGGCGAAGGACCCGATCGTCGTACCGATTCCCGGCACGCGGAAGCCGGACTGCGTCGTCGAGAATCTCGGCGCCGTGTCGGTCCGTCTCGACGCCGCCGTCGTGCGGCGCCTTGACACGCTCATCAACGAGCGCACGGTCGTCGGCGCGCGCTACAACGACGTC
>VFYY01000100.1 GCA_016871375.1 Acidimicrobiia bacterium | reverse complement strand
CGCTGGCGCCCGCGAGCTCGGCGCCGTCCGGCGTGATCCCGGTGCTTGCGGTGGTTGGCGGAATGTGTGGTGCGATCGGCGGCACCGGCGTCGGGGCGGGTCTCTCGGTCGGCGAGGCCAGCACGCGGTCACAGCGCACGGCCGCGCTCATCGTCGGCGCGGCCGCCGGCGGAGCCGCGGTGGGGACGGCCGCGCAGTGGATCGCGCGCGGGAGCCTGGCCGCGCTGTTTGGCGTCACGCTCGAGGTTGGCGGCGGCATCGAAGGACTCATCCTCGGCGCAGCGGCCGGGCTTGGCTACGCGGTGGCCACGCCTCGACTTGGCCCGGGGCACGCTGCTCGACTGCAGGCGGCGGCGCTCATGGCGATCCTGTGCGGGGTGGGGGCATTCGCCCTGACCAGCACCGGCCGGCCCTTGGTCGGCGGAACCCTGCACGCCCTGGCCCGCGAGACCCGTGGCTCGCAGATCACGCTGACTCCGCTGGCGCGGATGCTCGGCGAGCCCGACTTCGGGCCGGTCACGCAGGCGCTCATCGGCACGGGGGAGGGCGCCCTGTTCGGCCTGGGACTCGCGTTCGGCCTGCTGCGGCGGCCTTCCTCACAAGGATCTCAGGAGTCGCTCACCCGATCCTGAAGACTTCCCGCGCGGGCGCGGCGATCCTCCACGTGGAGGAGCCGCCATGGAGACCCCTCGATTCCACTCGGGGCAGGCGATCGCGCGCAGTGCCACCAGCCGCCACACGACGATCCGCATCGAGACCGACCACCCGACCGAATTCATCGATCTGACGGAGCGGGTTCAGGCCGCCGTCGCCGCATCCGGGGTCCGCGCCGGCCTCGTCAACATCCAGACGCTGCATACGACGACAGCCATCGTCGTCAACGAACACGAACCGCTGCTGCTGGCGGACATGGCGGCAATGCTCGAGCGGCTGGCGCCGCAGGATGCCGTCTACCGGCACGACAACGTCAGCCTGCGGACGACGAACTGCGTCCTCGGCGAGCGGCCGAACGGCCATTCGCATTGCCGGGCGCTGCTGCTGGCGATGTCGGCGTGCCTCAACGTCGCCGGCGGCCGCGTGCAGCTCGGACGCTGGCAGCGCGTGTTTCTCGTCGAGCTGGACGGCCCTCGCACGCGCGAGGTGACTGTGCTGATCCTCGGTGACGTCGCGGAATGAGAATCAAGCTGATCCTGCCCGCGCTCACGGAGGCGACGAGCCCGCTGTGGCGGCCGATCAAGTACTCGCTGCTGGAGCGCCATCGCGCGCGGCGCCGCGGCGCACGGCGATGTTCTCTCCGGTCTGCGGCACTTCGCCTACGCCGCGGGGTGGAAGAAGTTCGAGCCGTTGTGGGACGCGGTCATCCGCGCGAAGCGGGCAGGGATGATGCTGCCGGCGCTCGAGTCGATTCTCAGCGAGTTCGGCCGCCGCTCGAACCGGCGCGTTATGCCGCGGAGGACAGGCGTGCGCGATCGAATGCCCGCGCAATCGCGTCGATATCCCGCTGCGTGAACCGGTCGGGCGACGGCGGGATGTTCTCAGGCGGACCCAGCACGACGCCGGGAGCGGCGGTCGGCCGCGCGGCGGGGCAGAGGTCGCCGATGATGCGCGCCAGTCCGGCAATCGGGTCGCCGTGGCCGAGCATCTCGGATCTGGCCCATCGTTCCAGCTCGGCGCTCGCGGACGGGTCAGGCTTCCTTGTCACCGCCGTCATGAGGAACTGCTGCCGCGTGTGGATGCGAGGGACCCGCGCATGCCACGACGCCTGCAGCGGCGTCGGAATCGGAATCGGCTCCAGGAAGTACGCGGGCTTGCCGGCGATAGCGGCTTCGATCATCGTCGTGCTGTAGGACGAGCACGCCACGTCGCTCGCCATCAGCCATTCGCGGACCGAGTCGCTCTTGATCACGTGCAGCCGGCGCGGCACGCGTCCGGTGGGCGACAGCTCCCGCAGGATGGCTTCGAACGACTCGACGTCCGACGTCGGGCGCGGCCTGAGGATGACTTCCACCGAACCGTCGCGCGCGGCGGCGATCAGCCACAGCATCGTCTGCACCAGCGAGTCGCAGCAGAACGCCCGCATGCCGTAGGCGTCCTCGCGAGACATGCCGCGCGTGATCATGCCCTCGAGCTCGACGTCCTGGTAGAAGGCCCAGCGGTAGTTCTCGGGGAAGAACACCCACCGCTTCGCCGGATCCAGACCGGCGGAGGCGGCAAGCTCCGTGCGCGTCTTGAAACGGTGGCGGTACGGCTGCTCGAAGAGGGCGTAGGCGGGATTGCCGTTCACGCGTACGCGGTGCTCCGGCACGCCGAACCTCGCGAGGTACTCCTTGAAGAAGCCGCCCCACGCGTGGTGAATCACCTGCTCCCTGGCGAAGGCGTCGTGCGGCGCTTTGTACTCGAGGTACGCGCCGTAGTAGAGCTGTTCCCAGGAGAGGTTGAAGAAGGTGGGTGGCTCGGCCCAGCCGGCGACGAAGTCCCGCACCCCGAACTCGCGCGCCGAGTAGCAATACGGCGTGACGACGACGCCTGGCGCGTAGGCGGCGCGGATGCGGTCGGCGTTGCCGTGGACGGGCTCAATGGCCACCGAACGCCCCTGTGCGGCGAGGTGGAGGCTCGCCGCGCAGGCGACATCCAGCTCGCGCACCACGTGCTCGACGAGCCAGAGGACGTCGATGGCGAGCGTTTCGGCCATTTGCCCGCTAATCGACAGGCCTTGTCCGACCTTGAATTCAGGCCGGTTTTCTGACCTGGCCGATGGGATTCGGGGACGGACCCGGGGGGCCGTCCCCAAATGGTCTTCCCCTTACGGCAGGTTCGCAGGCGGGTTCTTGCCGCCGGTCGATACAAAGCTCACGCAGTCGCCCTGGTTCTTGAAGACGCCAAAGGTCTGCCAGCCGCCGTTCTTGCACTGGTGCTGCTGGTTCGGTAGGCCGAACACGTAGGCGGCCCCGGCGTTTTCCGCAAGGTTGTTCGTCTGGTTGCCGTTGACGCCCGTCGCGTTGCTGTCCTCTCCAAACGCTCCCACGACGACCGTGCCGCCCGAGACCCCGATGTTCCCGGCGCCAAACTGGTCACCAGTGCCGGTGTTCGACGCCTTGAGGTACGCCTTCTGACTCCAGGTGCTGCCGGTCCGCGTGAATACGTAGGCCGCCCCGGCACCGTCGGCGGAGTTGTTCGTCTGGTTGCCGTTGACCCCCGTCGCGTCGCTGTCCTCAGAGGCTGTCCCCACGACGACCGTGTCACCCGAGATGGCGACGGTGTAGCCGAACTCGTCACCAGCGCCGGTGTTCGAGGCTTTGAGGTACGCCTCCTGACTCCAGACGCCGCCGGCCTGCCTGAACACATAGACCGCCCCGGCGTTGAACACGGAGTCGTCCGCTTCGTCGCCGTTGACGCCCGTCGCGCTGCTCTTCTCTCTGGTTGCCGAAACGACGACCGTGTCGCCCGACACGGCGACGAAATCGCCGAGAAAGTCACCAGCCTCGGTGTTCGAGCCCTTGAGGTACGCCTGCTGACTCCAGACGCCGCCGATCCGCGCGAACACGTAGGCCGCTCCAGAAATGTCCGCGCTGTTGTCTGCCTGGTTGCCGTTGACGCCCGTCGCGTTGCTGTCCTCTCCCCATGCTCCCACGACGACCGTATCGCCCGAGACGGCGACGCTATTGGCGAACTGGTCACCAGCGTTGGTGTTTGACGCTTTGAGGTACGCCTCCTGACTCCAGACGCCGCCGGCCCGCGTGAACACATAGGCCGCCCCGGCGTTCGACGCGAAGTTGTTCGTCTCGTCGCCATTGACGCCGATCGCGTTGCTGTCCTCTCTGGATGTCCCCACGACGACCGTGTCGCCCGAGATGGCGACGCTGAAGCCAAACAGGTCATTAGCGTCGGTGTTCGAGGCTTTGAGGTACGCCTCCTGGCTCCAGACGCCCCCGGTCCGCGTGAACACGTAGACCGCCCCGGCGTCGGGCGTGGAGTCGTTCGTCTCGTCGCCGTTGACGCCCACCGCGTCACTGTCCTCGGAGG
The DNA here is from genome assembly GCA_016871375.1 of Acidimicrobiia bacterium. Taxonomy (GTDB): domain Bacteria; phylum Acidobacteriota; class Vicinamibacteria; order Vicinamibacterales; family UBA2999; genus VFYY01. The sequence goes on along the minus strand of VFYY01000100.1, from coordinate 11,784 downwards.
GTGCCGCTACGACGATCGTGTCGCCCGAGACGGCGACGTTGGAGCCGAAGCCGTCGCCAGCGCCGGTGTTCGAGGCTTTGAGGTACGCCTGTTGACTCCAGACGCCGCCGGTCCGCGCGAACACGTAGACCGCCCCGGCATTGGTCGCGAGGTTGTTCGCCTGGTCGCCGTTGACGCCCGTCGCGTCGCTGTCCTCTCCGGGGGCCCCCACGACGATCGTGTCCCCCGAAATGGCGACGCTCAGGCCAAGATTGTCACCAGCGTCCGTGTTCGAGGCTTTGAGGTACGCCTGCTGGACGAAGGGGTCGATCGTGAGCGGGTAGCGGGCACCCGCGTCATCGACGCGCAGCGCCAGCGTGCGCCCCTCGAGCTCGAGCCAGACAGGCAGGTCACGTCCGTCGGCGTCCATCGCAAACAGGCCCTGGTACCGAATCGAGGACGACGCGAAGGCGAGGCCGTCGTTGACGGCGTCCAGCTGCGCGTCGAGTGTGCCACCCACGGTCAGCGACAGTGTGAGTGGGCCTTCTCGGCGTCCTGCCGGCGGCGCGTCGAGCGTAAAGCCCTGCTCGAGGCCGAGCGGGCCATTGACGTACCATTCGTCCAGCGCGCCGCGCCGGTACACAACGCGATTCGCCTCCGCCCGGGGCTCCGCGCCGGCGACCGGGCGAAGCGCCTCGCCGTAGCCGTACGCACGAAGCGCCAGCGTCAGTCGCTCGTTCGCCGACGACACTTCCACGCCCGCCGCGCTGAACCGGGCGGTCAGGCCGTGGCGCGCGTTCTCGGCACGGATGTGCCCATCGTCGGCAACGGCGTGATAGGCGCCGTCATCCCGGCCGAGCGCCTGCGAAATGCCCGCCTGCGCGGCCATCGGAAGCCGTGCGATCTCCGTCGTGGCCGGCATGCTGAGCGCATCCGGCGTACTGGCTCGGCTCGCCACGCCAAGCAATGCGAGAGTCCCGACGATGGCGGCATACAGCGCGTTCCTCATGAACAGTCTCTCCTTGATGGACCAACAGGAAGCAGTAGCGGGTAATCCCATAGACGGCCCGAGTAGACGAGTTTCCGGGTCGACACGGCTCCGCCATGCTGCGTCCGCAGTCCGGACAAAACTCGTCTCGTCGTGGAGACCCGCGAAGGGATGCGCGGCGCCATGCGCGATGGCGCGACTGGATGGAAGAGCCGGGCGCCAAAAGAAAAAGGCCAGTCATCGCTGACTGGCCTTTCAGAATTTGGTTGCGGGGGGGGGATTTGAACCCCCGACCTTTGGGTTATGAGCCCAACGAGCTACCGGACTGCTCCACCCCGCGTCACTGTGTGCGAACTACCAATGTAACACGCGGATCGGGAAGCGTAAAGATCCGGGGACGCGCGTCAGCGCGATGTGCCCGCGGCGCCGAGGTCCTTGATGATGAACAGCTTTTCGCCGGGCCTCATGAGACCGAGCTCGCGGCGGGCGATGGCTTCGATCGCGTCGGGGTCCTCGCGGAGCCGGCGCGCCTCTTCACGCAGACGGGCGTTTTCGGCGCGGGCCTCGGCCAGCGACTGCTCCAGCCGGCTGTACTGCTGCCTCGCTTCAATCATCGCCAGCAGCCCCTTGTCGCCCACCAGCGAGTCGATCACGAGCACGCAGCCGACCACGACGAGCGCAATCCGGACGGCCCGCCCGCGGCGGCGGCGCGGCGTAATCGTCGTCGATTCGGTCTGCGTCGCAGTCTTTTTCTTCACCGGCCGTGCCACAATACCGCGTTTCGATCGCGAGTACAAGTCGTTTATTACCGCAGTCGAACCAAAAGTACAAGAGAAATCACGCGAGTACAAGAGAAATCGTGAGCTCAGCCGCAGACCCGGGCGCGCTCGTCGTCCTCACCACGCTTGCCGCCGACGCCGACGGCGCGGCGCTGGCGCGCACGCTCGTCGAGGAGCGCCTGGCCGCGTGCGTCAACGTGCTGCCGGCGATGACCTCCGTCTACCGCTGGAAAGGCGCGGTGGAGCAGGACCGCGAGCAGCAGCTCGTGATCAAGACGGCCCCCGCGCAGCTGCCCGCGCTCGAGGCGCGGCTGCGCGAGCTCCATCCCTACGAGCTCCCGGAGTTCCTCGTGCTGTCGGCCTCCGGCTCGAAGGCCTACCTGGATTGGGTGGCCGAGGCGTCGCGGCGGTAGCGCAGGTATTCGAAGACCATCGGCAGCAGCGACGCGAACACGATCCCGAGCGCCACCAGCGAAAAGTTGTCCTTCACGATCGGCACGTTGCCGAAGACGTAGCCCGCGCCCACGCAGACGCCGACCCACGCCAGGGCGCCGGTCACGTTGTAGAACGCAAACGACGGATAGGACATCTCGGCGACGCCGGCCACGAACGGGACGAAGGTGCGGATGATCGGCGCGAAGCGCGCCAAGACGATGGCCTTGCCGCCGTGCCGCTCGAAGAAGTCGTGCGCGCGATCGATGTACACCGGATTCACCCATCGCCCCCAGCGCGCGTCGGTCCTGGCCAGCAGGATGACGCGCACGCCGACGAACCGTCCCACCGCATAGTTGACCGCGTCACCGGCAATGGCGGCCACGAGGACCAGAACGGTGGCGACCCGGACGTCGAGCGCGCCCGTCGCCGCAATCGCACCGGTCGCGAACAGCAGCGAGTCGCCGGGCAGGAACGGCGTCACGACGAGGCCGGTCTCCGCGAAGATGATCAGGAAGAGGATGGCGTAGATCCACGCGCCGTAGGCGGCGACGATCTCGAGCAGGTGCTGGTCGACGTGAAGGAACAGGTCAACCAGTTCAGACACGATCGAGCGCCTGGGCGAGGTCTTCCTGGAGGTCCTCGATGTCCTCGATGCCGACCGACACGCGCACGAGGTCGTCGGTGATGCCGAGCTGCGCGCGCCGCTCGGGCGGCACGGATGCGTGCGTCATGGTCGCGGGATGACTGATGAGCGTCTCGACACCGCCGAGGCTCTCGGCGAGCGCCATGAGGCGGACGCCGTTCAGCACCGTGCGCGCGCGCTCGAGCGAGCCGGCCTGGAACGAGATCAGGCCGCCGAAGCCGGACATCTGCCGACGGGCCAGCGCATGCTGCGGGTGAGACGGCAGGCCTGGATAGTGCACCTTGGCGACCTTCGGGTGCGCGGCCAGGTACTCGGCCAGCACCATGGCGTTCGCGTTGTGCCGCTCCATGCGGATCGGCAGCGTCTTGGTCCCGCGCAGCACCAGCCATGCGTCCATGGGGCCGAGGATCGCCCCCTCGGCGTTCTGCACGAACCGCAGCCACTCGATGTGGTCGTCGCGCACGGCGACGACGACGCCGCCGACGCTGTCGGAGTGCCCGTTGAGGAACTTGGTCGTACTGTGGACCACCAGGTCGGCGCCGAACCGAATCGGCCGCTGCACGTACGGACTGGCGAACGTGTTGTCCACGACCACCGCCACGCCGCGGCGATGCGCGATCTCGCAGGCGGCCGGCAGGTCGGTCAGGCCGAGCACGGGATTGGTCGGCGTCTCGAGGAACAGCATCTTCGTCGCCGGCGTGATCGCGCGCTCGATCAGGTCGAGCTGCGAGGTGTCGACGTAGGTGAAGTCGAGGCCGAACTTCCGCAGCACGCGCTCGAACAGCCGGTAGGTGCCGCCGTACGTGTTGTCGGTCACGACGACGTGATCGCCCGCCTCGAGCAGCGTCATGATCGCGCCCTCGGCGGCCATGCCGGACGCGAACGCGAACCCGGCCCTGCCGCCCTCGATGGCGGCGATGTTGGCCTCGAGCGCGGCGCGCGTCGGGTTCTGCGTGCGCGCGTACTCGTAGCCCTTGTGGACGCCGAGCGCGTCCTGCACGTAGGTCGACGTCTGATAGATGGGCGTGACGATCGCGCCGGTGGAGGGGTCGGGCTCCTGGCCCGCGTGAATGCAGATCGTACTGAAGCGTGCGGTGTCGCGCAGTGTCACAGACGTACGAGAGTACTCTGATATCATCTCGCGGACAACCGCGTGACACGAACACGCCAGATGTCGTTCTCTTTACAAAGACTTTCAGGCGCGTTAGTGTCACGCGCGTGGCTGCGCTGGTCCGAGGACACAGCGCGGCATTCCTGGTTGCGCCCATCCGCGCTGTGTCCCGCCTCCGCGACTGGCTGACCGGCACGTTCGCCGGCCGCGCGCTCCTCGCAGGCCTTCTCATCAAGAGCGCCACGCTCACGCTTGCCGCCGCGGGCGTCCCGCTCACGGGGATGCTCGGCCTCATCGACGCGTGCGGCGGCATCGCGCTGCTGGTCGGCGCGTCCGTCTGGGCGTACCGGCTGTTTGTCGCCGCCAAGCGCCGCCTGCTGTGGCGCGTGCGCCGCAAGCTCACGCTGTCGTACATCTTCATCGGCGTCGTGCCGGCGCTGCTCATCATCTGTTTCTTCCTGCTGGCGGGGCTGCTGCTGTTCTTCAACGTGAGCTCGTACCTGATGCAGAGCCGCATCCGCGCGCTCGTGGACCAGACGGCGTTCCTGGCGCAGACCGCGGCCCTCGAGCTGCAGCGCTCGCCGGGTGCGGACGCGTTCGCCGAAACGCTCGCGCGGCGGCAGGCCGGCGCCTTCGAGCGCCACCCGGACACGTCGTACGCCGTGATCGCGGCCGAGCGCGCGTGCGGCGGCAACCCGCGCGGCACGAGCGCCGCCGTGCGCGACGTGCTCGTCGCGGGCCCGTGGTCGCATCTCGCGGCCCCGGGGGCGCTGCCGGAGTGGGTGACCTGCGCGGGGTACGCGGGACTGATCGTCTACCCGGACGGCACCGCCTCGCGTGTCGCGGTCCGCGCCGTGGCGTTCCCGCCGGTCGCGGCGCCGCGCTACGCGGTCCTCGTCGATCTGCCGCTGACCCGCGCCATCGCCGAGGAGCTGCGCGGCGACACCGGCGTGGAGCTCGGTGACACGACCACGCTCATCGCCGACGAGCGGGGCGATCCGGGCAACCCCGACATCACGGTCGATATCGGCGGCAACCCGAGCGAGGCGGCGTTTCCGCCGCCGGCCGATACCCGGGCCGGCATGCTGCGTCGCCCGCGCGAGTGGGTCGTGTTCCTCGACTCGGTGGACTGGGACAGCGGCCGGCCGGGCACGGTCACGATGGCGATTCGCACGACGATTGCGGACATCTACGACCGCATCTCGGCGACGCCGGTGGCGCAGATCGGCAACTTCAACTTCGGCCAGGTGCTGCTCATCCTCCTGGGCGTCGTGGGCGGCCTGTTCCTGGTGATCCAGATCGTGGCGCTCGGCATGGGGCTCGGGCTCGCGCGCTCGATCACCGGGTCGGTCCACGAGCTCTTCACCGGCACGGAACGCGTCCGGCAGGGCGACTTCACCCACAAGATCTCCATCCGGACGCGCGATCAGTTCGGCGAGCTGGCCGACTCGTTCAACTCGATGACCGCCAGCGTCGAGGAGCTGCTGCAGCAGAAGGCCGAAAAGGAGCGCCTCGAGCAGGAGCTGCGCATCGCGCGCGAGATCCAGATGTCGCTGCTGCCGCAGGGACCGCTGCGCATGCCGGGCCTCGTGCTGACCGCGCACTGCGAACCCGCGCGCGAAGTGGGCGGGGACTACTACGACGTGCTGCCCATCGACGATCACCGCCTCGGCATCCTGATTGCCGACGTGGCGGGCAAGGGGACGTCGGCGGCGCTCTACATGGCCGAGCTGAAGGGCCTCATCCTCGCGCTCAGCCAGCTCCACCGGTCGCCGCGCCAGCTGCTGATCGACGCCAACCGCATCATCTCCCGGCATCTCGACCGGCGCAGCTTCATCACCATCACCTACGCGGTGGCCGATCTCGAGGCACGGACGCTGACGCACGCGCGCGCCGGGCACTGTCCGCTGCTGTACCGGCAGGGCGAGGGCAACGGCGAGCGCCGCGTGCGCGTCCTGTGCCCGGATGGGCTGGTCCTCGGGCTGCAGATCGACAATGGGGACATGTTCACCAGCCTGCTGGAAGAGGTCACGGTGCCGATCGCCGGCGGCGATCTGTTCGTGCTCTACACCGACGGCATCACGGAAGCGATGAACGCCGCCGGTGACTGCTTCGGCGATCAGCGGCTCGGCGCGCTCGTCGAGGAGCACGGCGACCTGCCGTCGGACGAGCTGCGCGAGCGCATCCTGCGGGAGATCCGGTCGTTCGTCGGCGGCGCGCCGCAGCAGGATGACATGACGATGCTGCTGATGCGGGTTGAGGCATGATGTGCGATTTGCAATGTTGTGATTTGCGATTGTGCAATTAACGCGATCATTCACAAATCACAAATCACAAATCACAAATGACCCTTCCCGTTGTCGTCTTCAGCACGACGTCCGATATCGAAGCGAGCGTCGTGACGGCGCTCCTGGACAGCCACGGCATTGCCAGCTTCCGCATCTCCGGCAATCCGCAGGCCATCCTGCCGATGACCGTGCACGCGCTCGGCGAGATCCGCATCGCGGTGGCGGAGGAGAACGCGGAGTCGTCGCGGCGCATCATCGAGAGCCACCGCGAGGACGTCGGCACGCGCGTCGTCCGGCTGCGCGACGAGTTCGAGGACCTCGAGCGCCGGACCGGCCACCGGTTCAGGGACCGCGGCCTGCTGGAGCACGCGCTCACGCACAAGTCGCGCGCCGCGGAGGACGCCTCGGGCGGCGTCGCCGACAACGAGTCGCTCGAGTTCCTCGGCGACGCCGTGCTCGGGCTCGTCGTCGCCGACCTGCTCTTCCGGCGCTATCCGGGCTACACCGAGGGGCAGAAATCGAAGATCAAGGCGGCCGTCGTCTCCACGCAGTCGCTCGGCCGGCATGCGGAACGCCTGCGCCTCGGCGAGCACCTCATTCTCGGCCGCGGCGAGGAGAAGACCGGCGGGCGCTTCAAGCAGGCGCTGCTGGCCGATGCCTACGAGGCGCTCATCGCGGCGATCTACCTCGACGGCGGACTGCCGGCGGCGGCGGCCTTCCTCGAGCGGGAGCTCACCGATGCGATCGAGGCGGGCTCCGTGCAGACGGTGGTCGGGCAGGACTTCAAGTCGGCGCTGCAGGAGCGCCTGCAGGCGCTGGGCAAGCCGCTGCCCGAGTACCGCCTGGCCGGCGAGGCCGGCCCGGATCACCGCAAGGAGTTCAACATCGAAGTCGTCGTCGCCGGTGAAGTGCTGGGCGCGGCGACCGGCCGGGCGAAGAAGGAAGCCGAACAGGAGGCCGCTCGCCTCGCTCTCGCGAGGCTCGCATGAGCGCAGGTTCCGAGTTCCGAGTTCAGGGTTCCGGGTTCGGGTTCCGGGTTCGGGTTCGGGTTCCCGGTTCAAGTCTGTTCAGGTGAACGAATCCACTTCGGTTCGATGTTCTCGAGCGGACGGGCGAGCGTGTCGAGCAGGGCGGCCGGCGTCTCGTGTGACACGACCAGCTCGCGATTCGACGGCTTGATGAAGCCGTCGGCGACCGCGCGATCGAACAGCGCCAGCAGCGGGTCGTAGAACCGGCGCACGTTCAGCAGCCCGCAGCGCTTCCGGTGCAGGCCGAGCTGCGTCCACGTCACCACCTCGCAGAACTCCTCGACGGTCCCGAAGCCGCCCGGCAAGGCCACGAATGCATCCGACAGCTCCGCCATGACCGCCTTGCGTTCGTGCATGGAATTGACGACGCGGAGTTCGGTGAGGCCGCGATGGGCGATCTCGCGATCGACGAGGTGCTGGGGGATGACGCCGATGGCCGTCCCACCCGCGGCAAGCACGGCGTCGGCGATGACACCCATCAGGCCAACGCCGCCGCCGCCGAACACGAGCGCGACGTCGCGCCCGACGAGTTCCCGCGCGAGCGCGTCCGCGGCGCGGGCGTACTCGGGATCAGCCCCGGTACTCGAGCCGCAGAAGACGCAGACGCGCCGGATCAATCGATCTCGATGATGCCCCAGCCCTTGCGTTCGTCGGGCGTCGCCTCGACGCCCGCGTAGGCGAGCGCGGGCGCCGGCTCGGCCTGGGGCACGCGCGCGAGCGCGTATTGCTGCACTTCGCGGACGACGTCCTCCTCGCCCGGCGGGACCGGACGGCAGTGCAGGCGGACCCAGAGGCGGAGCAGGGGATCGGTGAAGCTGTAGCGCTTCTGCCGCGCGGTGACAAGGTCCACGTCCTCGAGCCACGACAGGTAGTCCTTGGTCGAGCCCGGCGTCCGGTGGAGGCGCAGCGAGATCTCGGTCAGCGTCAGCGGTTCCTCGTCGGCGAGGATGTCGAGGATGGCCTTCAGCGCGCCGTAGCCGCGCGCGCGGTGCAGGCGCAGCTCGTAGCAGAACCGGCACCAGTGGTTGAGCGCGCCGTCCACGGTCATCAGCGCGGTGAGCGCGCTGATGGGATCCGCGGTGCGGCCCATCTGGCCCATCGTCTCGCCCAGCGCGCGCACGTAGACGGCGCGGCCGTCTGAGAGCGCCTGCACCGTCCGGCCCAGGTAGTCGCGATCCTCGGTCGCCATCTGCTCGTAGCCGTTGAAGGTCGGCGCCAGCTGATCGGTGGCGTCGGTGGCGGTGAGCGGCGGGAGGTGCATGACCTCGAAGCGCGACGTGGCGTCGCGCAGCAGCCGGTGCGCACGCGCGACGTAGCGGGTGGTCAGCACGAAGCGGTTCGGGCTGGCGGAGAGCGACTCGACCAGATCGCGCAGCACGTGGCGCAGCCCCGGGAAGCTCTCGAACGTGCGCAGCTCGAGCACCTCGTCCAGCAGGAACGTGCAGGGCTCGCCGCCGGGCGCGCGGGCGGTATCGAAGTAGGTACGGAGCGTCTCGAACGCCTCGCGTGCGGTCGCGGGCGCGGGGTCGGGCCGGTGCCACGGGAATGGCGACGCCCCGGTCACCGCCTGCAGGAAGCGCTCGGGCGTGGTGGCGCACCGCTCGACATCTATGTACTGCGCCGCGCCACGGCCGATGCGGTCCCGGAGGCGCTGCAGGAGCCAGGTCCGGCCCGTGCCGCAGCCGCCCAGGACGACCGGGATTCGGGAAGGCGAGGCCTCCAGTGCGCTCTGCACCCGTCGTTCGAACCCAGCCTGTGGAACCGTCATTCCCTTTTCCCCCCGCTCATTGGGATTCTCACCCCATGCCGGCGCGCCGTCGCGATCGCCTCGGGATAGCCGGCATCCGCGTGCCGCGCCACCCCGATGCCCGGATCGCAGGTCAGCACGCGCTCGAGTCGCTGCTCGGCTTCGGCCGTGCCGTCGGCCACGATCACCATGCCCGCGTGCAGCGAGTAGCCGATGCCGACGCCGCCGCCGTGGTGGACCGACACCCAGGTCGCGCCGGCCGAGGCGTTCAGCAGCGCGTTGAGGATGGGCCAGTCGGCAATCGCGTCGCTGCCGTCGCGCATGGCTTCGGTCTCGCGGTTGGGCGAGGCCACCGAGCCGGTGTCGAGATGGTCGCGGCCGATGACGATCGGCGCCTTGACCTTCCCGGTGCGCACGAGCTCGTTGATCGTCACGCCAAACCTCGCGCGGTCGCCCTGGCCGAGCCAGCAGATGCGCGCCGGCAGTCCCTGGAACGCGACGCGCTCGCGCGCCATCGCAATCCACCGGCACAGCGCCTCGTCGTGCGCAAACATCTCGAGCGCGGCATCGTCGGTCACGCGGATGTCGTCGGGATCTCCGGAGAGCGCGGCCCAGCGGAACGGTCCCTTGCCCTCACAGAAGAGAGGACGCACATATTCCGGCACGAAGCCCGGAATGTCAAACGCATTCTCGACGCCGCCGCGCTGCGCTTGAGCGCGGATGTTGTTGCCGTAGTCGAAGGTCACCGCGCCGCGCGCCTGCAACGCCAGCATCGCTTCCACGTGGCGTGCCATCGACGCCGTCGATCGCGACATGTACTGCTGTGGATTGCGCTCGCGCAGGACGCGGGCCTCAGCAAGCGACATGCCGTGCGGCACGTAGCCGTTGAGCGCGTCGTGTGCCGACGTCTGATCGGTGAGCACGTCCGGAACTGCGTCACGCTGAAGAATTTCCGGCAGCGCATCCGCGGCATTCACCTCGAGCGCGATCGATCGCGCGATGCCGCGGCGCCGCCATCCTTCGACTTTGTCGAGCGCCTCGCTCACATTTGTCGTCGATTCGTCGACATAGCGGGTGGCGAGCCGGCGCGCGATGCGCTCGCGGTCCACTTCGACGACGAGCGCCGCCGCGCCGTTCATCGTGGCGGCGAGCGGCTGGGCGCCGCCCATGCCGCCGAGTCCGGCCGTCACGACCACGCGTCCGCTCAACGTGCCGCCGAAATGGCGACGCGCAACCGCGGCGAAAGTCTCGTAGGTTCCCTGCAAAATCCCCTGTGTGCCGATGTAGATCCAGCTGCCGGCGGTCATCTGGCCGTACATCGTCAGGCCGCGGTCCTCGAGGTCGCGGAAGGTCTCCCACGTGGCCCACGCGGGCACGAGCAGGGCGTTGGCGATGATGACGCGCGGCGCACCCGCGTGCGTGCGGAACACGCCCACCGGCTTTCCCGACTGCACGACGAGCGTCTCGTCGTGGCCGAGACGCCGCAGCTCGCCGACGATGGCGTCGAAGGCGTCCCAGTTGCGTGCGGCCTTGCCGGAGCCGCCGTAGACGATCAGATCGTCGGGACGCTCGGCGACGTCGGGATCGAGATTGTTCATGAGCATGCGCAGCGCCGCTTCCTGGAGCCAGCCCCTGCACGTCAGTGCAGTGCCGCGTGGCGCCCGGATGATGCGCGTGCTGATCGTCATGCGTTGTAACGAACTGGAAGGACGTCCCGAACGAAAGATCAGAGGCTAGGAGTCGAGCGGCGGCTTGTCAAATGAAATCAAAAAAAATTTTCAGTTGACAATCAGCGCGCACGCGGTCTCCAGATCGCCGGACGCGATCGCTGCGGTAATCGCGGCCAGATCGCGCGACGGCGGACGGTCGTGTTCGAGCATCGGCACGCGCGCGCGAATGAAATCATGGGCGCGCGCGAGCGGCGCCGAGGTCGCGAGCGGCCGCAGCAGGTCGATCGCCTGGCACGCGCACAGGATCTCGACCGCGAGCACCTGGCGCGCGAGCTCCACCGCGCGCGACGCCTTGAGCGAGGCCGCCATGCTCATGCTCACGTGGTCTTCCCGGCTGGCGGAGGTCGGGATCGTGTCCACGCCGGCGGGATGCGCGAGCGTCTTGAGCTCGGAGGCGAGCGCGGCGGCCGTCACCTGCGCCATCATCAGCCCCGACTGCAGCCCGCCGTGCCGCGTGAGGAACGCCGGCAGGCCGCTGAGCGCCGGGTTCACCAGCCGTTCGGCTCTTCGCTCGCTGATCGTGGCGAGCTGGGCGAGCGCCATCACCATCAGATCGGCGGCCATGGCCACCGGCGCGCCGTGGAAGTTCCCGCCGGACACGATTTCGCGCGTGTCGGCGAACACCATCGGGTTGTCGGTGGCCGCGTTTGCCTCGATCCGGAACACGTCGAAGGCAAATCGAAGCCCGTCGCGCGCCGCGCCGTGCACCTGCGGCGTGCAGCGCATCGAGTACGCGTCCTGCACGCGCCCGCAGTTGGCGTGCGCGGCATTGATCCCGCTCCCGGCGAGCAGCGTGCGCAGGTTGGACGCCGACGTCGCCTGCCCGGCGAAGCCGCGCGCGGCGTGAATCCGGGCGTCGAACGGGCGCGTGGACCCCTGCAGCCCGTCGATGCTCAGCGCCGCCGCGATGTCGGCGGCACGCGCGAGGCGACGCGCGCCGTCGAGCGCGAGGCCGAGCAGCGCCGTGGACGCCTGCGTGCCGTTGATGAGCGCCAGCCCCTCCTTCGCGGCGAGCGTGGCAGGGGAGAGCCCGGCGCGGCGGAGCGCCGCGGCGCC
>VFYY01000099.1 GCA_016871375.1 Acidimicrobiia bacterium | reverse complement strand
GACAGCGTGCGGTAGAACTCACTCGGCCTCGATCCCGCCCACTGGAAATGGCCGGTTTTGAAGTGTCGACAAATGGCCGGTTTTGCCCTGTCCACCGAGGGGCTAGAGCGGTTTCTGAGACGTCGTAGTGTCCGGCTTGAGCCGGACCAAGTTGATCGGCACCGCCGTGTGTGGTCCGGCTAAAGCCGGACACTACGAATGGGCGCGCCCAACGAAGAAGTCGAAACCGCGCTCGCGCTGCACGCCACATCGCCTGACAGGAGCTGTTGGCTGAAGGACACGGGTCGAACTGTTCGGGTGGGCGACGCGCAGGGGTTCCTCGGCAAGGCCATGGTGAGGAACCCGCTGGATGGCGGGAGGCTCAGGACAGCGACAGGCACTGTCCCGTACAAAAAAAACTACGCGCGACGGAAATTGAGTCGCCGGCCTGCTGGTCGAAGACACTTACGCGTCTTCAGTTTCAGAGACCCGGCCGATTCCCGTTCAGAAAACCGCTTCCCGCCGTCACCGCCGAACACGCTTGCGCATGCTCACCGGCTCCCGCCTTCCACGACTTCCTGACCGAGAACCGTCTCGTGTCTCTTTTCCGCCCGCGCGGTGCGTCCTCCATCTTTGCCGCGCGGCGCATCTTCTTGCGAAGACGTACCCCGCGACAGGACCGAATCCACATCGCACGACCGGACCCGCGAAGCTGGCTCGTCACCTTCCGGCGCGCGCAGCGTTGTGCAATGTAGTGACTCGTCACGCGCGAGTCAAGCGAATTGCGACGTGCGCGCGAAGAAATTTTCAAAAAAAAATTTCAGAGACGCAGGTCAGATCACCTAACGACCGACGTACGACGCGAGCGCCTTCTGCACTTCGAGGATCGCGTTGCCGCGAGCGAAGGTTTTTTGAATCGGCTGGTCCGTTCCCGAGATCCAGACCTTCAGTTCGGATTCCAGGTCGAAGTGTCCGGCGGTCTCCACGGCGAAGTGGGCAATTGCCCGATATGGAATCGAGTCGTACGTCGTCTTCTTTCCGGTGACACCCTGCCGGTCCACGATGATGAAGCGGCGGTTGGTGAAGATCAGCAGGTCGCGCACCACGCGGAACGCGCGCTCGACGCGCTCGTCCGCCGCGAGAATCTTCTCGAGCGCCTGCTCGACGTCTTCGATGTCCGCTTCCCACGCATTCCCCAGAAGCGCTGACAGCAATCCCATGCGCGCGATTGTAGCCTCGTCACGCGGGCAGTTGCCTGCGGAACCTCCGTGTGCGCTGCGCGAGCGTCGTCAGCCAGGCCAGTTGCAGGTCGACGCCGGTACGGTAGACGTCGGCAATCGCGGGCGGGACGACGGACCAGTCGATCGTGTGGCGCCCCCAGTCAGGACGGCGGCCGTCGTAGTCGGTGAACCGGTACTCTCGCGAGAGCTCCCACGAGCTGAGGAGCTGCCCGGTCCGCGCGAGCACGCCTGGGTCGGCGGCCAGCGCAGCAATCGCGCGCCCGACGAAGAGCGGTGACTCCGAGACGAGGAAGTTCGGATCCTTCTTGCCGCCGTCGCGCCAGGTCGCCTCGGTCACGCCGAAGTGCTGCAGCATCGACTCCGATCGCAGGAACCCCGGCGTGACCGCGACCGCTGCGACGCCGTGCGGCTTCAGTTCCGTCGCCATGTTCACTGCGAGGATCTTGAGCCCCGCCTTGACCACCTGCGACATGGGGTTCCCGCCGGCCGAGAGGATGTCGTTCTCGGTGACTTCGACGATCAGCCCGCGCTTCCGGCGGAGCATGACCTGCGCGGCGTGCTTCGCGGTGATGATGTGCGAGGTGAGCGCCTGCCGGAAGATGGCATCGGCGTTCTTCACGTTCACCTGCCAGAAGCTGCCCCACTGGCCCATCATCGGGTCCTCGCCGGCGATGCTGTTGACGAGGATGTCGAGGCGCTTGTGCTTCCGGTCGATGCGCCGGACGAGCGCCTGCACCTCGCGCTCGACGGTGTGATCGACGCGGACCCCAACCGCCGTGCCGCCGGCGTCGGTGATGATCGCGGCGGTTTCGTCGATGGTTTCCGGCCGTTTGTAGGGCGACGGCCGTCCCCGTACGCTGCGACCGGTACAGTAGACCAGGGCGCCGGCCTCGCCGAGCGCCCTGGCAATGCCGCGCCCGGCGCCGCGCGTGGCCCCGGCGACGAGCGCGACCTGGCCGGTGAGCGGCCTGCCGTGTCGGCTGGTTCTCATGCGGACCGATTATAGAGGCCGCCCTCGCGCCACGGTCGTCGCGCGGCGTTGACTCAAACAGGTCGCGAGCGTATCGTTCCGGCACACTCGCACTCTTTTCGGGAGGCACGTATGAGCGTACGAACGCCAAAGGGAGCAGCCCTCGTCATCGCGCTGCTGGCCGGCGTGGTTGCCGGCAGCCTGATCGATCCCCTCGAGGGGCAGCAGCGACGAACGCCGGGTGAAGGATTTGCGGCCGTGCCGGGCCTCAAGGGCGGGCACGACGCCTTCGGGCCGTACGATCCCGTGCAGAACTGGCCGAAGCCGCTGGCCGAGAGCCTGCCGGATCACAAGGGCTGGACGTGGTCGCAGGCGACCGACGTCTTCCCGGAGAGTGCCGACCGCGTGATCGTCGCGCAGAAGGGCGAGCTTCCGGTGCTGCCACAGCGTGTCGAGACGACGTGGCTGCCGCAGCTCGGGCCGAGCCTCCGCTATCCGGCAGGCATCGGCGTGCCGCTGCGCGAGGCCGCGAGCGCGACGCCGAGCCACGGCCGCGCGGTGGACGCGAGCGACGGCCGCCCCGGCGTCGACTGGCGCTGGGAGCACGTCATCGTCGAGTTCGATCGCGAAGGCCGGATGATCAACGACTGGCGGCAGTGGGACAAGATCTGGGGCCGCCCGCACGACGTCGAGATCAGCCCGTACGATCCCGAGAAGCACATCTGGATCGTGGACGCCGACGCGCACTTCGTCGGCAAGTTCACCAACGACGGCAAGAAGATGGTGATGCAGCTCGGCACGCCGAACATGCCGGGCAACGACGACACGCACTTCGCGCGGCCGACGTTCCTCGCCTTCATGCCCGACGGCACGATGTTCCTCGCCGACGGCTACGACAACACGCGCGTGATCAAGTACGACAGGAACGGGAAGAAGCTGCTGCAGTGGGGCGAGAAGGGGACCCCGCGCAACGAGCGGCGCCCCGGCTACTGGAACAACGTGCACGGCATCGCCGTGGACCCGAAGCTCGGGCGCGTCTACGTCAACGATCGCGACAACGGGCGCGTGCAGGTGTTCGACACCAACGGCAAGTTCCTCGACCAGTGGGATTTCGGCCCGCGGCCGCCGATGAACATCCATGCCATCACCGTCGGCAACGACGGCATTCTGTGGGCCGCCGACCAGGGCTCGAACAAGCTGCTCGGCTACGACCCGCAGGGCCACTTCCTCTATTCGTGGGGCACCTGGGGCACGTGCCAGGGCTGCCAGTGGGGCGTGCACGGCTTCGCCACCGACAAGGAGGGCAACCTCTACACGTCGGAAGTGCGCGCCGGCCGCGTGCAGAAGTACGCGCCGCGGAAGGGCGCGAATCAGGCGTTCATGGTCGGGAAGCCCTGGCCGGGCGTCTGGTAGCGCGCGCCACGGCGACGCCGATCTCCGGCACGTCGGTCTCGAACCCGTCGACGCCGAGACGAATGAGCGCACGCATCGTCTCGGCGTCGTTGACCGTCCAGACCCACACCGGCATGGCGGCTGCGCGCGCCTGCCGCAGGAATTCCGGCGCCCACGTCGGGATGTCGAACATCGCCACGCCCAGGGCCCGCCGGTTCATGAAGTAGTCCGCGTCCCACCGCTCCGGCGGCGCCTCCGCCTGCACGATCGTGGCCCCGGGCACGTGCACGGCGAAGTCGCGCCGCTGCTCGTCGTCCCACGTGGCCACGAGCGCGTACGACTGTGGAATGCCGGCGGTGCGGAACGTCCCGGCAATCACCGCACCCATGCCTGCCACGGGCACGTCGAGCAGCAGCTTCCCCCTGCCGTAGGCGGCGCGCAGGGCTTCCGCGAGCGTCGGAATCCGTTCGGCCGCAAACTGCTTCCCCTTCCACGACCCGGCGTCGAGCGCCTTGAGCTGCGCAAGCGTCAGGTCCGCCACGTTCCCGGTGCCGTTCGTCGTCCGGTCCACGGTCTCGTCGTGCACGACGACCGGCACGCCGTCGCGGCTCAGGCGCACGTCGATCTCTGACAGGTCGCATCCGACCGCAAACGCCGCCTCGATCGCGGCCAGCGTGTTCTCCGGCGCGTCCGCGGAATTCCCGCGGTGGCAGATGACGCGCGCGCGTGGCGGCGGCGCCGGCCGTTGCCGCAGGTCCGCAATCAGATCGGCGCGGACCACGAGATCCGACACCTCCATGTGACGCCTCGCCGTCTGCCGCGCCGCGTCCATTCCGTCGCAGGACGCACGCTCGCCCGACGACAGGTGAAAGCACCCGGCCGATCCGCCGGCGCCCGCCCCGGTGGCCAGCACATCGCCGGCAATGACGCTGCCGTCGCGGAACACGACCAGCGGGGGCTCGTCCGCGAGCAGGTCGCGGCCGACGGTGATCGCGCTGCGAGGCGGAACGCCGACGAGGGAGAGGAGCGTCGGCACGACGTCCACGTGGCCAGCCGGCGCGTCGACGATGCGCGCCGCGTCGCCGTCGGGCAGGCGCATCAGCAGCGGCAGCCGCCGCTCGGCCGCCCACGTCCGGGACCGGTCGCCGGCGTCGAACCCGAGCAGCGCCGGGATCTGCGGCGTCTCCTCCCAGAACCCGCGGTGATCGCCGTACACGACCACCACCGAGCGATCGAGCAGCCCTGAATAGCGCAGGCGCTCGACGAACGCCCCGAAGGCGCGGTCGAAGTAGTGCGCCGACTGCAGGTAGCGGCCGACGAGCGACCCCTCGAGCGCGCCCACGTCGAGGAGACGGTGGTGGGCCGGCAGCTCGTACGGCATGTGATGCGACGTCGTGATGAGGTAGGCGAGGAACGGCTCGCGCGCGGTCTGCAGCCGGCCCTCCATCTGCTCGAAGAACACTTCGTCGCTGAGCCCCAGGCCGACCGACTCGCCGTCGGCGAAATCGCCGCGGAAGTACGAGCGCGCGAACCCGAGGCGCCGGTGCATGCCGCGCATGTTCCAGAAATCGCCGCGCAGCACGTTTGCGGAGAAGGTGTCGTAGCCATGCTCCGCCAGAATCGCCGGCAGGGCGGCAAAGTCGTTGGCGCCGTACGATGTCGCCACCACCGCGTCCGGCAAGGGGAGCAGCCCCTGCATGGACGAGAACTCCGCGTCGGCGGTCGTACCGAGGTGCGTCTGGTCGAAGAAGCTGGTGAAGCGGACGCTCTCGCGCGCGAAGCGCGACAGCGCCGGCATCACCTCCCGCCCGCCGATGACGAGATCCACCGGCAGGCTCGTCAGCGACTCGGCCATCACGACGATCACGTTGCGGCGGTGGGCGCGCCCGAAGAGGGCCGACGGCGTGACCGGCTGCGCGCGACGTTCCTCGAAGAACGCGTCAAGGCGCTGCCGCTCCTCGGGCGCGAGCCGCACGCCGAAGGTGATCTGCCGCAGACGCAGCGCCGCATCGTACAGGTGGTACGGCAGCACACCGAGCGCCGACACCACTTCACGCCGCTCGGTGGCGTACAGGAACACGTCGTCGGGGTCGGTCCACATCAACCGCGCGGGCGCGATCGCCAGCAGGCCCGCGGCGCACACGAGCGCGGCGCGCGCCGCGCCGGGAAGCCGGCCGTCGCCGGGTGTGCCTCTCAGAAGCGCCCATGCCACCGCGCCGATCGCGATGTCCGCGAAGAACCACGCGTCCGTCGTCGCGACGCGCGTCGCCACGGTTGACGCGACCGAGGCGACCTGCGCTGCATGCGCGAGCTCCGAAATCGACAGCACGTCGTCGAAGAACCGGAAATGAACGAGGTCGGCCAGCAGCAGGATCGTGACGAGGCCGTTGAGCGCGAGGAGCGCCGGAGTACGGGCGCGCGCACGCAGCGACAGCAGCGGCAGCACCGCCAGGAGCACCAGCGCCGCCGTTGCGGGCAGCGCTGCGCTGTGAGATGGGATGTCCGGGGTGCCGACGAGGGTCGTGAAGAGGTGGATCTTCGCCAGGAAGGCGGCCGCGAGCAGCGTAAACAGAGCGACATTGACGCGCTGTGGCGTCATTTGCTGGCTACGGATTATAGTCCACGCCCCGTTCAGGCATACCATTCATACGGATGGGGCTTGGACGAACGCGACCGTTGACGCTCGCGGCGTTTGCGGCGTTGTCGCTGGCGGCCGTCGAGCTGGCCCGGCTCGCCGACGATCCGTCGGTCCTGGGGTCGTTTCCGGCGTTCTGGCCGCTGGCGGGTCTCGTGGTGGCGGCGCTCTTGACGCGCGAGCGCCGCGAGTGGCTGCCGCTTGTCGCGATCGCCTGCGTGGCGATGGTGCTCTCAGCCGTCGTCCTGCACGGCAGCCGGCTGTTGCCGACGGTCGTCGCCGCCATCATCTTCGGTCTGCAGTCGGTGGTCACCGCCTGGGTTGTCCGGTGGAAGACCGCCGATCACCCGTTCGCTCTCGACCGACTGCCGCACGCGGTCGCGCTGATGGCGGCCGCCATCGCGGTGCCCCTGCTCGGGGGGCTGCTGGCGGCCATCATCCTGATGGCGCGCGAGTCGGGGCTGATCCTCTCCGTGTGGCGCACGTGGTGGTTGGCGGAAACCATCGGCATCCTGGTGACGACGCCGGTCGTCCTCGCGGTGATGCGGCTCCGGCGGCAGGCCCTGGCCAGGTTGCGGCCCGCCGAGGTCGTCGAGATCGCCTTCCTGGCGATCGGCGGTGCGGTGGTCACGGAGGGCGTCCTGGGCGCACGCTTTCCGCCGCTGCTGCAGCTGCCGGCCTACATCCTCCCGTTCCTGCTGTGGGCGGTCTTCCGCTTCGGCCCGGGCGCCGGCTCCGTCGTGACGTTCATCGTCGGCTTCCTCGCGCTGTGGCACGCCTCACGCGGTGAGGGGCCGCTCGCCCTCTACACGAACACCGACATCGTGCTGCGCACGCAGGGCGGCATCGCCATCGCGAGCGCCTCGGTGCTGCTTCTGGCCAGCATCGTCGCCGAGCGGACGCGCGTGGCGCACGAGCGCGATCTGCTGCTGGCGGACCTCGAGCGGGCCGTGTGGGAGATCAAGACGCTCGAGGGATTGATCCCGATCTGCGCCTGGTGTCACAAGGTCCGTGACGATGCGGGGTTCTGGCAGCAGCTCGAGAAGTACCTGGACGAGAAGACGGACGCGACGTTCAGCCACAGCATCTGTCCCGCGTGCGTCGCGCGCGAGCAGCACGCGCTCGACGCACACGAGGTCCAGACGCAGTGACGGCCTAGTTCCCGGGCCTCTTCCACCCCTGCTCGAAGTGTTTCTCCCAGTTCTGCGCCCACGGACGGCCGAAATAGTCGATGTAGCCGTCGTCGAGGAACGTGAGCTGCGTGGGCTTGCCGTCGGCCCCGTTCACGATCGTGCTCTGCACGCGGCACTGGACGACCGTGAAGCGCGCCTCCGCGTCGTCGAGCGGCAGGAAACGCTCCCACACGGTGACGGTGTGCAGCGGGCGCGTGAACGCCTCCGGGTCGTAGAACGTGGTCTCGACGGTGATCGTCTTCCCGTCGGGGCTGCCGCGGAAGACCTCGATCGTCTCCATCCTGCTGCTGTACTCGAACATCGAGTGTGACAGCGTCCAGCCCTGCACGTTCGCCGTGTGGGCGACGAGCGTGTGGCCGTTCCAGAAGCCGACGGTCTCGCCGTACCACTGCGGCACCTTCTGCACGTGGCTGCGGCCGATCAGCACGCGGCGCAGGAAGTTGTCGGCGATGCCGGACAGCATCTGGAACTGGTGCGGGTTGGTCATGAACTCCGCCTGGTTGCCGCCGAGCGACGCCTGCGCCCACCACCGCATGAACCCCTCGGGATAGCAGAAGGCCGCCATCCACTGCGGGGAGTTGTTGATCGTCTCGTGGTAGTTCTGCTGCACCATGCGCGTGCGGTAGTCCGGCGTCAGCAGCGACAGCATCGTGGAGGTCTGCAGGTTGCGCCCCCAGATCCACTGCTCGTCGGGGTTGACGCGGCGGTAGCGCCCGTCCCAGTCGGGGAGCGTGGTCCGTGTGTGTCTCGTGGGCCCGCCCGCCTTGTCGGCTTCCGCCAGCAGCGCCGCGTAGTGCGCGGCCGCGGTCGTGTACGCATGGGGGCTGACGATGCGGGCGACGTCGCGGTCGTGGGTGCAGTCGCCCCAGTGCCCCAGGCGGTTGTCGCGAATCATGTCGGTGAGCTGCCGCGGCGTGTTGCACCGCGTGTAGCGCCGATCGAGCCAGTACTTCTCGTCGAGGTAGAAGTTCTTCGACGTGAACAGGTCCACCGGCAGCGGCTGCACGCCCGCCGGCGGGGTCGTGCTGGTCGTGGGCGCGGGACGTCCGCGGCCCTGCGCGCTCAGCGCGTCACCCGATGAGAGCACGGCGGCTGCAAGCGCAAGCAGCGCCACGAGAAATGCGGGTCTGTGTGTCATAGATGGCGCCGGATTGTATATCAGTTGTGAGCGCCTGCCCCTTGAGACATAATGCGCGCCCATGAAGAAGATCGGGTGGCTCGTCGCGGCGCTGGTCCTGGGAATCGCCGGACTCGCGGAGCGGCCGCGCGCGCAGGTGCGCGCGGAAGCGGTGGTGCGATCGGAAACGGTCAACGGCATCGAGACGCTGCAGATTCGTCCGAACGTCTACGTGCTGATGGGCGGCGGCGCCAATATCGTGGCGCACGTCGGCTGGATGGGCGTCATCCTGGTGGACGCCGGGTCGGCGGACGCCTCCGAGCGCGTGCTCGCCGCGCTGCAGCGCGTCACCGACCAGAAGATCCGCTTCATCGTCAACACCACTGCCGACGCGGATCACGTGGGCGGCAACGCGGCGCTGGCCAGGGCCGGCCGCACGCTGCTGCGCTACAACGCGCCGAACACCGGCGGGTTCGCGGGCAACGACTTCCAGACCAATCGCGGGGCGGCCGGCATCATGGCGCAGGAGAACGTCCTCACGCGCATGAGCGCCACGGTCGGCGACAAGCCGGCGTTCCCCGGCGAGGGGTGGCCGACGGAGCCCTTCACCGGCAACCGCGTGAAGTCGCTGTACCTCAACAACGACGGCGTGCAGATCTTCCACCAGCCCAACGCACACTCCGACGCCGACAGCATCGTGCACTTCAGGAAGGCGGACGTGATCTCGTCGGGCCCGATCGTGGATCTCCGCACGTTCCCGGTCATCGACATCGACCGCGGCGGCTCGATTGGCGGCCTCATCACCGCGCTCAACAACCTCGTCGAGATGACCATCCCGCCCTCGCCGCTCAACTGGCACGAGGACCGGACGTTCGTCGTGCCGGCGTACGGCCGCGTGATGGACCAGGCGGACGTCGTCGAGTATCGCGACATGGTGGTGGTCATCCGCGACCGGATCGCGGACGGGGTCAAGAAGGGACTCACGCTCGAGCAGATCCGCAAGACCGAGCCGACCAAGGGCTTCCGCGGTCAGTACGGGCCGGCCACCGGCCGGTGGACGAACGACATGTTCGTCACGGCTGTGTACCGCAGCCTCACCAGCAAGTCGTCGTAGGGGAGACACGAGCATGGGCATCACACGTGTCGGACTCGTCGTCATGGCGGCGACGCTCGTGTTTCACGATGACGCGTTCGCGCAGGTGCGCGGACGGGGCGCGGGCGCCGGGCAGGCGCCGCAAACGGCACGCGCCACGGCGCCGATCGATCTGACGGGCACCTGGGTGGCCGTCATCACCGAAGACTGGCGCTGGCGCATGGTGACGCCGGCCAGAGGCGACTACCAGAGCATCCCGATCACCGCCGCGGCGCAGAAGGTGGGCGACGCCTGGGATCCGGCAAAGGACGAAGCGGCCGGCGAGCAGTGCAAGGCCTACGGCGCCCCGGGGCTGATGCGCGCGCCGACGCGCCTGCAGATCTCGTGGCTCGACGACAACACGCTGAAGGTCGAGAGCGACTACGGGATGCAGACGCGGCTGCTGCACTTCGGCACCTGGAAGGGCGGCGGGGCGGCGAGCTGGCAGGGCGACTCGGTGGCGCGGTGGGAAGGCGGCGGACGCGGCGCGGGCGGCGGCACGCTGCTGGTGAACACCTCGAACCTGCGTCCGGGCTACCTGCGCAAGAACGGCGTGCCCTACAGCGCGAACGCCACGATGACGGAGTACTGGGATCTCATCACCGAGCCCTCGGGCGAGCAGCGGATCCTCCTGCTCATCATCGTGACCGACCCGCAGTACCTGCAGCAGCCGTGGACGGTGCCGGTGCACTTCAAGAAAGAGCCGAACAACGCGAAGTGGGATCCGGCCCCGTGCAACGCGAAGTTCTAAGGAGACTGGGCATGGTCATCCGCAGCGTCATCCGCAGCATCGCGCTCACGGTCGTCGCCGTCGCCGTGGCGGCGTCGCCGGCCGCCGCGCAGGTGGACTTTCAGGGGCAGTGGGGTGCGGTGAACCACCAGGAAGCGATGGGACGCGGCCCGGGGCCCGACCTCGCCGACTACACCGGACTCCCGATCAACGACGAGGCGCGCCACACGGCCCTGAGCTATACGGCCGCGGTGCTCGGCATGAGCGAGCGCGGCTGCATGTTCTACACGGAGAACTACCTGCTCTTCGCGCCGCACAACATCCTGATCGAGCGCGTGAACGATCCCGTGACCGGCGACATCCTGGCGTGGCGGATCAGCGCCGGCGGCAGCGACCGCGCGCCGATCACCGTCTGGATGGACGGCCGGCCGCATCCGTCGCCGAATGCTCCCTATTTCTTCTCCGGCTTCACCACCGGCCACTGGGAAGGCGACCGCCTCGTCGCCCGCATGACGCACATGAAGCGCGGCATCATGCGGCGCAACGGCGTCCCGCTCAGCGACAAGGCGACGATGACCCTGCACCTGACGCGGCACGCCGACATCCTGACGATCATGGGCATCATCGACGACCCCATGTATCTCGAGGAGAAGCTCGTGCTCACCGGCAGCTATCGCCTGAACCCGCGCGGCAACGCGCCGGCGACCAACCCGACGTGCTTCCCGTTCACGGAGCTCCCGGTCTACGACCAGGCGGGGGCCGTGCCGCACTTCCTGCCCGGCACCAATCACGACGCCGACACGTTCGCCAAGCAGTACGGGCTGACGCTCGAGGCCGCCTACGGCGGCGCGGCGACGATCTACCCCGAGTTCCGCAAGAGGCTGCAGACGACGTATCAGCCGCCGGCCTCGTGCACGCGCTACTGCTGCGGCGGCGGAGGACTGAACCTGCAGGCGTCCGGCATCAACTGTCGCGCGCGCTGATTTCAGTTCCACTGCTCCCGGCCGGGCCCTCCTGAGGGGCGAAACCTGCACCATCGGGGCAGATGCAGGTACCATTACGGCCTCATGTGGGGCCCCAACACCCGGTTCTGGCAGGCGGCTGAGGCCGCCGGCGGCAGCAACGCCTTCGGCGGCGTGTTCTTCACGGGCGCCGTCGGGCGC
This sequence comes from Acidimicrobiia bacterium, assembly GCA_016871375.1. Classification (GTDB taxonomy): domain Bacteria; phylum Acidobacteriota; class Vicinamibacteria; order Vicinamibacterales; family UBA2999; genus VFYY01. Next base: position 4,396 of record VFYY01000099.1, on the reverse strand, counting down.
GAGCTCTACCTGACGCCCGCGCAGCACCTGAACCTCTTCCTCTTCGACGAGGAGACCGCCCGCGACCTCGGCATGATGCCGGAGAAGCGCACCGCCTGGGAGCGGCGGCGCGACGCCGCCGGCTTCGATCCGGCCAGGCGGACGCTCTTCGAGCACCGCGGCCTCGTGGACCTCGTCATGACCCCGGGCCAGGAGCGCGTGATCTCGTCGCAGGCGCGCGACATGCTGGTGCGGGCGGTGCTGCTGCCCGAGCGGACGCCGGAGGGCATCGAGGATCGCCAGCGGATGATTCGCGCGCTGCAGGACAAGGCGCGGCGGCAGCGCCTCGACGACTTCTTCTCCAACGCGTCTCTCGAGAACAAGTCGGAAGGCGCGACGCTCTCGTTCCTGGACACCTTCGCCACCATGGCGGGGAGCCGCCACACGGTGATCGGGGAAGGGGAGTACGCGGCGGTGCGCAACGTCGCGCGCATCATCCGCGAGCTCGGCGCCGACCCGGCGCTGCACGGCATCTACTCGTTCCTGCGCGAGGTCTGCAAGGACGGCATCTTCACGCTCAACGAGCTGATGGCCGCCAAGGAGATGACGTTCCGGCTCTCGGGCGGCCTCACCGAAGGCACCGCCGAGTGGAACAACATCCCCGAGGAGGTCGGCGGCGAGCGCATTCCCATCAGCGGCATTGCGCCGCCCGAGGACGACCGCATCGAGCTCGACTCGCTCCGCCGCGCCTTCATCGAGACGATGCTCCGGAGCTACCAGCACAAGTACCAGCCGGAGTCGGCCTTCCTGGTGCGGAACCTGGCGCTGCTGGAGGCGCTGATGCACTACGTCGCCTTCGCCGAGGCCGACTCGCGGGCGTGGTGCCTGCCCGAGATGGTGGAGAGCCGCGAGCCGTTCATCGAGCTCGAGGGCTACCGCCACCCGATGTTCCTCGACGCGGGCGTCGTCCAGGACCGCCTGATCGTCGGCCGCGACAGCCTGATCAACGTGATCACCGGCGCCAACAGCGGCGGCAAGACGCAGCAGCTGCGCGGCCTCGCGCAGCTGATCACGCTGGCGCACGCGGGTCTGCCGGTTCCGGCGTCGCGCGCGCGCATGTCGATCTCGTGGTCGCTCTTCAGCAACTTCGGCGGCAAGGACGACTCGGCGAAGGGACGCTACGAGAAGTCGCTCACGCGCTGGATGGACGGCATCCTCACGAAGATGAGCCGCTCGGTCGTCTTCTCCGACGAGTCGAACGACGGCACGTTCGTGGACACGGGCGTGAAGCACACGATCCAGGCGCTGAACGCGCTGTCGCAGCGCACGGTGGTGACGTTCCTGACGACGCACTACCACGAGATCGCGTCGCGCCTGGAGCGGGAGGTGCCGCACGCACGCAACCTGCACGTGGTGTCCACGCGGCAGGCCGACGGCACGGTGCGCCACACCTACCGCGTGGCGGAGGGGCACGACCCGAACAGCTACGGCGAGGAGACTGCTCTCGCCGTCGGCTTCACGCCTGAAAACCTCGCGCGGCTGGCCGCGCAGGACATCCCCGACACGCGGCCCGCCATCGACGGCGAGCGCGGCGAGCACGTGCTCTTCAAGACGTAGGGCCCGACCGGAAGGTCGGCCCCTACTACTTCCTATTCAAGCCTCGCGAATTCTGCGCGCCAAAGCTCATCGACGGCGTGAAGCGTGTCATTAATCCGCATCCCGGCGTACCGCGCCACGCGCGTCAGATATAAGACCCCGGAGAGAGGACTCTCCGTGCCCCCGTTGCTCCGTGTTAGACCGTTGCCTCCGTCAGCTTCATGGCTGATACCTATGCCTTGAAGACCTTGGACAGCTCGAAGGGCGGCGTGACGTCGAGCCGATCGTACCGGCATTCCTTCGGCGGCTTGTCGGGCCGCCAGCGCAGGAAGGTGGGCGCGTGCCGGAAGCGGTTGCCCTGCAGGTGGTCGTACTTCACCTCGGCCACCCGCTCGATGCGCAGCGGCTCCCACGACAGGTCTTTGCCGGCGCTCCACCGGCTCCGCGCGCCGGGCATCCGTCGTCCCAGGCCGTCGGCGCCCGCCCATTCGCGCCATGGGTGGTCCGCCATGGCGTTCTTCCGCAGCGGCGCCAGCTCCTCCACGAGCGCCTGGCGCGCCGCCATCGTGAACGACGAGGTCACGCCAACGTGATGCAGCACGCCGTTGTCGTCGTAGAGGCCGAGGAGCAGCGAGCCGACGGCATCCCGGCCGCTCGTGTGCCACCGGAATCCGGCGACGACGCAGTCGGCGGTGCGGGCGTGCTTGATCTTGAACATCGCGCGCTTTCCGGGGAGATAGGCGCCCCGGGCCGGCTTCGCGATGACGCCGTCGAGCCCGGCGCCCTCGAACCGCTCCAGCCACTTCGCGGCCGTGCGGCGGTCGCGCGTCATCGGCGTGAGGTACACGGGAGGCTGGACGCGCTCGAGCAGTGCTTCCAGCGTCTCGCGGCGCTGGTCCTGGGGCGCGTCCATCAGCGATGCGCCCTTCGCCGCCAGCAGATCGAAGGCGACGAAGGAAGAGGGTGACTCCGTGGCGAGCGTCGCCACGCGCGAGGCAGCCGGGTGCAGCCGGAGCTGCAGCGCGTCGAAGTCGAGGCCGTGCGGCGTGGCGATGACGATCTCGCCGTCCACCACGGCGCCCCTCGGCAGGCGTTCGACGAGCGCGTCGTGCAGCTCCGGAAAATACCGATCGAGCGGCCGCAGGTCGCGGCTCTGGATGTAGACGCCGTCTTTCGTCCGGAAGACGATGGCGCGGAAGCCGTCCCACTTCGGCTCGAAGAGAAACCCGTCGCCGGCGGGCAGCGCGTCAACCAGCTTGGCGAGCATCGGCGCGATGGGGGGTTCGACCACGGCGTCCTCAGACTAACATCAGGAGAGATGGACAGCCCGGGCCAGCTGACCAGGTTCGGCGCGCTGCGCGTGCCCGCCTACCGCCAGTACTTCTCCTTCACGCTGCTGTCGATGACCGCCGACAACATCGAGCACGTGATCAGCTACTGGGTGATGTTCCAGACGTTCCGCTCGCCGGCGCTCGCGGGCTTCGCCGTCATCAGCCACTGGCTGCCGTTCCTGCTGTTCTCGCTGCACGCCGGCGCGCTGGCCGACCGCTACGATTGCCGCCGGCTGATTCAGATCTCCCAGGGACTCTTCATGGCCGCGTCCGCGGCGTGGGGCCTGCTGTTCCTCACCGGCACGCTGGAGATGTGGCACGCCGTCGTCCTGCTGCTGGTGCACGGTTTCGCCGGGGTCCTCAACGCGCCTGCGCTGCAGCTGATGATTCACGACATGGTGCCGGCGCAGCATCTCCCGAGCGCGATCCGGCTGAACGCGAGCAGCCGGCAGCTGGCGATCCTGCTCGGGCCCGCGGTGGGCGGCGGCCTCATGCTGCTGTTCGGGCCCGCATGGGGGCTGCTGGTCAACGTCCTGATCTACTTCCCGTTGACCATCCTCCTGATCCGGATTCCCTACAACGGCCACGCGGAGCTCGGTCCCGCGAGGGTCTCGCGGCGCATCGGCTTCATCGAAGGCGTGGATGCCGTCGCCGCCGCCCGCACCGATCCGCGCATCATGACGATGATCGTGCTCGCGGGGGTGACGTCGTTCTTCGTCGGCAACGCGTTCCAGGCGCAGATGCCCGAGTACGCGCTGGCGCTTGGCGCGGATCCCGACGGCACGTGGTACAGCATCCTGCTGGCGGCCAACGCCGCCGGCGCGATCGTCGGCGTCATCCTGCTCGAGACGTCGCACCTCCTCCGCCCCAGCGCGCGGAGCGCGATCGTCTGCGCGGTGGTCTGGGGCATCACGATGGGACTCTTCCCGGTCGCGCGCAGCTACGGCCTCGCCATCTCGCTGCTCGTCGTGGCCGGGATGTTCAACATCGCGTTCACGTCCATGGCGCAGACCGTGGTGCAGGTGCTGGCGCCGGCCGCGGTGCGCGGCCGCATCGTCGGTCTCTTCAATACGTCGCTCCTCGGGCTGCGCGCCGGCGGCGGGCTCACCGTGGGCATTCTCGGCGCGCTCATCGGCGTGCGCCTGTCGCTCGTGCTGTCGTCGGCGGTCGTCGTGGTCATGTGCGGCGCGCTCTTCCTCTGGGAGGCGCGCGCGGAACAGCGGCTGACGGATGAGCTCGCGGCGGACAGGTTGGCACGAGTCTCGAAATAGCCGCGGTGGATGAGCAGCGCGCGGCAGGCGCGCCGGCGCAGCGATGAGCCGGCGTTGGTCGAAACCGGCGCTCGTATCGAGCAACTGGCCGCCGCGATCGCCCAGACACCCTGCCAGAACGTCAGTTTCAGGAACCCGATCGTGAACAACCAGCCCGCGGCCCACGGCAGCCCGCCGATGCTGTGTGGTTCGACCTGCAGCTTTTCCATGATGGCCTCG
>VFYY01000098.1 GCA_016871375.1 Acidimicrobiia bacterium | reverse complement strand
GCCGAACCCCGGTCCGGCGGCAAACGCCGCGCCCCGCCCGCCGACCATCGCCATCATCACCGGCGTCCTGCCGACGTTCGCGTTCGCGCCGCGGCCCGCGCCGGCGGCGCCGGTCGCGCCGGCCTGCGCCTTGACCTCGGTCGGCGACCATTCCACCTTCGCGCCCTTGGCGAGCATCACCTTCAGCACTTCGACGTCGGAGGCGATCGCCGCGCGGTAGAACGGCGAGGCGTTCGCCTGCGGCGCGCAGCACAGCGTGGTGGAGTGCACCTGCCCCGTGAACGCCTTGTTGGGATCGGCCTTGCGGTCCAGCAGGAACTTCACGAGGTCGAGCGACGTGATCGCGTTCTCGTGGTCCGCCCGCAGCCGCGACCCGTCGTGCGCGCGCATGTCCGTCGTGGCGTCGTGCATCTCGACCGCGAAATACAGCGACCCGTCGTTGGCATCCGCGCCGAGCTCGACCATGGCCTTGGCCAGGTCGAGACGGTCGTTGGAGATGGCGATCATCGTCGCCGTGAGGCCATCGCCGTTGGTCAGCTTCGGATCCGCGCCCCCCTTCATCAGCTCGGTCACCGCGGCGGTGTGGCCGTTGCGTGCCGCGAACATCAGCGCCGTGAACCCGCCCGTCGGGTGGTCACCGTGCTTCCGCTCGTCGATCGTCGTCTGCCGTCCCTGGCGGTTCGGATCCGCGCCGGCGGCGAGCAGCCTCCTGACGACCTCGGCGTGCCCTTCGGAGGCCGCCCACATCACCGCGGTCTGCTCCTGATAGTGATCGCTGGTGTTGACGAGGGATCCGGCGTCGAGCAGCAGGCGCACGGCCTCGACGCTGCCGCTGCGCGCGGCCGCCATCAGCGACGTGGAGCCGTCGGGGTGCCGCGCGCGCGCGTCGGCGCCGCCCTTCAGCAGCAGCGCGATCATCGGCGCGTCGCCCACGCGGCTGGCCTGCAGGAGCGGGGTGACCCCGTAGTGATTCGGGGTGTTCACCGGCGCGCCGGCGGCGAGCAGCGCGCGCGTCATCTCGACGTTCGAGTTGTACACCGACCAGAGGATCGCGGTGGATCCGTCGCCGCCGGAGGCATTGACGTTGGCGCCCTTCGCCAGTTCCGCACGAACCGCGCGCATGTCGTCGTTTCTGGCGGCGGTCACGAGCGCCGGGTCACCGGCTGCCAGTCCGGCCGCCACCGGCACGAGGACCGCTACCGCCAGGGCCAGCAAACGCAGTCTGGAGACACACATGCGGTCGATATTAACCTCGAAGCCGCGCAAAATTGCGTCAAAATCGGGGGCCGATGAACCCCTTCCTGGGCCGCCTCCAGCCGTATCCCTTCGAGAAACTGCGGGCCCTCTACGCCGGCGTCACCCCGCCCGCCGTGCGGCCGATCCGGTTGTCGATTGGAGAGCCCCAGCACGCCACGCCGGACCTCGTACGGACGGCGCTCGTCGGCCACCTGGATGGGCTGGCGACGTATCCCGCGACGGCCGGGCTGGACGTCCTGCGCGAGACGATGGCGGCGTGGTTCAGGAGCCGGTACTCGCTGAGCGCGCTCGATCCGCGGACGCAGGTGCTGCCGGTGAACGGCACACGGGAGGCGCTGTTCGCCTTCGCGCAGACGGTCATCGACGCCTCGCGCCCCGCGCCGCTCGTGGTGTGCCCGAACCCGTTCTACCAGATCTACGAGGGCGCGGCGCTGCTCGCCGGCGCCGCGCCCGCCTTCCTCAACCAGACCGCGGACCGCGGCTTCGACCTCGACCTCGACGCGCTGTCCGACGACCAGTGGCGGCGGACGCAGCTCCTGTACGTCTGCTCGCCTGGCAACCCGACCGGGCGCGTGCTCGACCTCGATGGATGGCGCGCGCTGTTCGACCGCGCGGACCGCTACGGCGTCGTCATCGCGTCCGACGAGTGCTACTCCGAGATCTATCCGGACGAACGGACGCCGCCGCTTGGCGGCCTCGAGGCCGCCGAGCGCCTGGGGCGCGACGGCTACCGGAATCTCGTGGTGTTCACGAGCCTCTCGAAGCGGTCGAACGTGCCGGGCCTCAGGTCCGGCGGCGTCGCCGGCGACGCAGCGCTGATCGAGCCGTTCCTGCTGTATCGCACATATCATGGAAGCGCGATGAACCCCGCCGTGCAGCACGCCAGCATCGCCGCGTGGCGCGACGAAGCGCACGTGCGCGACAACCGCGCGCGCTACCGTGACAAGTTCGCGGCCGTCGTCCCGATGCTCGCGCCGGTCATGGACGCCCGCTGTCCCGACGCGGGGTTCTACGTCTGGGCGCGCGTGCCCGGCGGAGACGACGCCGCTTTCGCGCGCGAGTTGTATCGGGCGCAGAACGTGTCGGTGCTGCCGGGCAGCTACCTGGCGCGCGACGCGCACGGCATCAATCCCGGCAGCGGGTACGTCCGCATGGCGCTGGTCCCCGAGCTCGACGAGTGTCTCGAGGCGACGCGGCGGATCGTGACGTTCATCGAGGAGTCGCGCGACTGATGGAGTCCGAGATCAACGCGGCGTGGGAACGCCGCACCGACATCACCCCGGCGAACGTCGAGCCGGCGCTGTCGCAGGCGCTCGACCAGATCGTCAAGGACCTCGAGGCCGGCCGGCTGCGCGTGGCCGAGAAGCAGAACGGCGACTGGGTCACGCACCAGTGGATCAAGAAGGCCGTGCTGCTCTATTTCCGCGTGCACGACAACGCGGTGATTCCCGCGCTCGGCAACTCCTGGTTCGACAAGGTGCCGCGCCGCTTCAACGGCTACACCGCCGAGGACTTCAGGCAGGGCGGCTTCCGCGTGGTGCCGCCGGCCACCGTCCGCGCGGGCGCGTTCATCGGCAGGAACGTCATCCTCATGCCGTCCTACGTCAACATCGGCGCCTACGTGGACGAAGGCACGCTGGTGGACACGTGGGCGACGGTCGGCTCCTGCGCGCAGATCGGTAAGCACGTGCACCTCTCGGGCGGCGTCGGCATCGGCGGCGTGCTCGAGCCGCTGCAGGCCAACCCGACGATCGTCGAGGACGGCTGCTTCATCGGCGCGCGCTCCGAGATCGTCGAAGGGGTCATCGTCGAGGCGCACTCGGTGCTCGCCATGGGCGTCTTCATCAGCCAGAGCACGAAGATCTACGACCGCGCGACCGGGGAGGTGCACTACGGCCGCGTGCCGTCGGGATCGGTCGTCGTGCCCGGCAGCCTGCCGTCGGCCGACGGCACGTACTCGCTGGCCTGCGCCGTCATCGTCAAGCGCGTGGACGCCGCCACGCGCGCGAAGACGTCCATCAACGAGCTCCTCCGCGCCTGATGTCCGACACGCTCGCCCTGGCGAAGCACCTCATCGCCTGCCGGTCGCTCACGCCGGACGATCACGGCTGCATGGCGATCCTCGCCGCGCGCCTGGTGAACGCAGGGTTCACCTGCGAGCGCCTCGACCGCAACGGCGTGCGCAACCTCTGGGCGCGCCACGGCACCGGCGCGCCGGTCGTCTGCCTCGCGGGGCACGTGGACGTCGTGCCGCCGGGCCCGCTCGAGCAGTGGACCAGCGACCCGTTCACGCCGACCGAACGCGACGGGAAGCTCTTCGGCCGCGGCGCGACCGACATGAAGACGGGGGTCGCCGCGCTGGTGACCGCGGCGGAGCGGTTCGTCGCGCGCGCGCCGAATCATCGAGGGTCGCTGGCGCTGCTCTTCACGTCCGACGAGGAGGGCGCCGGCGTGGACGGCACGGCCGCCGTCGTCGAGCAGATGCAGGCGCGCGGCGACCGCATCGACGCCTGCATCATCGGCGAGCCGACCTCCGTGGATCGGCTCGGCGACACGATCAAGAACGGGCGGCGCGGATCGCTGAACGGCGTGCTGACGATCACGGGCGTGCAGTGCCACATCGCCTACCCCGAGCGCGGCCGCAGCCCGATTCACATGGGGCTGCCCGCACTCGCCGAGCTGATCTCGACCGAGTGGGACCGCGGCAACGAGTACTTCGCGCCGACCAGCTTCCAGATCGCGCACCTGCACGCGGGCACCGGCGCCAACAACACGATCCCGGGCTCGATGGAGGTGCTCTTCAACCTCCGGTTCTCGACCGAGACAACGGCCGACCAGCTCGAGGCGCGGGTGCAGGCGGTGCTCGACAGGCACCGCGTGGACTACGACCTGGAATGGGCGCTCTCGGGTCCGCCATTCCTCTCGCCGCGCGGCGGCCTCGTGGACGTCGTCAGCCGCGCCGTGGCCGACGTCACCGGCGTCACGCCCGCGCTCTCGACGAGCGGCGGCACGTCCGACGGCCGCTTCCTCGCCGCCATCTCGCGCGAGGTCGTCGAGTTCGGCCACGCCAACGGCGCGATGCACGGCATCGACGAGCACGTGCGCCTCGCCGACATCGATCCGCTCAGCACCATCTACGAACGCGCGCTCGCCTCGCTGCTCTCGGCGTGAACCGGGTCGCCGGATTCCTCTGGCGCTTCGCGACGATGATCGCGGTGCTCGTCGCGCTCGCGACCGTCGCGGGGATCGGTTACGGCTGGATCGACGCGTCCACGCGCTCGATCGTGGGCGCCATCGCGGCGCACACGGGCGTGAACGCGGTGCACTATTTCTTCTTTACCTACCCGTAGAGGGTTTCGGCTCTTCGTAGTGTCCGGCTTCGGACCACACCACGAGGTTCGCTTCGATCTTGGTCCGGCTAGAGCGGTTTCTGAAACGTCGTAGTGTCCGGCTTTAGCCGGACCAAGTTGATCGGCACCGCCGTGTGTGGTCCGGCTAAAGCCGGACACTACGAAGAAGTCGAAACCGCGCTAAAGCCGGACACTACGGCGTGTCGGAAAACGCACTACCAGAACGATCTTCGGGACGCGCACGACATCGTTCCAGGAACTCCCACGCGTCGATTCCTCGACCGCCGTCTGAATCGTCGAGCGCACGATCGAGGGAAGCGTGCAGCTCGGCACGTTCCTCGGGCGTCAACTCGTCATCGATCGTCCGTAGGTGCATGGTCGCCTCTACGGAGCGCAGCTGAAGTTCGCGGCGTCGGTAGTGCTGCCGGTGCCCGTGTAACGCGCGACCTGCGGATACGCGCACAGCGGCCGCGTCATCTCCACCGTGCCGTTGGCGACCTTCGACGCGTCGATGCGCGCGGGCGCCACGCCGCCGTCGCGCCACTTGTCGAGCGCGGCGACGAAGTCCGCCTGGTCGGGCCCGCGGCCGCCGCGGCAGTGACCCATGCCGGGCATCAGGAACACGCGCAGCCAGTCGTCCTGCGTGCCGCCGAGCTTCTGTTCCACCGCCGCGCGGTAGGCCAGCGTGTTCTCGGGCGCCGGGCCCGGGTCCGCCCAGCCGTGGTAGAAGAGCATCTTTCCGCCGCGCGCCTTGAACGCGGCGAGGTTCGGATCGGTCGCCTCAATCGATCCGCCGTTCTTCTGCAGGAGCGCAAGATCGGCCTCGAGATCGAAGGTCATCGGATCCCAGCTCGCGTTCTGGCGGCCGATGTAGCGGAAGCCCGAGAAATGCAGCTCGAGCGGCGCCTCGGGCATCCGCAGGCCGAACTCGAATCCGCGCGACGAGCCCGGATACACCGCCTCACCGGTCTTTGTCTTCACCGGCGAATACGCCTGCTTGACCGTGTCGATCTGCTTCGGCGTCAGGCAGCCCGCCGCGTCGCCGCTCGTGCACGCCAGCACGGCCGGATCGAACGAGCACGCCTGCGGGTTGTTGACGATCCCGTCGCGCACGCCGTCCCCGGCGTCGCACGCATTCAGCACCGCGTCGGTGACGAGCGTGATCTTCTCCGGCGACAGCCGGTGCGACGGGTCCTTGATGATCTGGACCTGTCGCGCGAGGTTCGACGCGCTGAGGCGGTTCATGTTGTAGACGGGCGCGCCGACGATGATGGCGTCGTAGTCCTCGGGGAAGCGCTGCGCTTCCATCATGCCCTGGCGCCCGCCGGTCGAGCAGCCGTTGAAGTACGACAGACGCGCCGGGCGATCGTAGAACGCGGTCACCGCGGCCTTCGCCAGCAGCGTCATCTCGTGCACGGAACGCCACGCGAAGTCGGTGACCTTCTCAGGCTGACCGAGCGCGAACTCCGCGCCCTGTCCGCCCCGGTGACCCGTGTCAGTGGACGCCGTGGCGTAGCCGTCCTTCAGCGCGTCCACCATCGCGCCGCGGGAAATCGTGCCGGCCCAGCCGCCGTTGCCGACGCCCTGGAACTTGCCGTTCCAGTTCTCCGCCGGCAGCAGGACCTCGACGCCGATCTCCGAGCCCGCCACCGGCCGCACCGTGGCGACGACGCGGCAGTGCGCGGGCACGCCGGTGGCCGCCGCGGCGGGCACGATCTCCGCCGTGGTGACCGTCGTCTGCGGGCGCGTCAGCGTCGTCCGCAACGACTCACAGGTGGCCGCTTCCGCAGCGCCGCCGAACGAGGCAAGAACGACGAGCGTGGCGATGGTCGTGCGCATGAGGTCGCTCCTTCGGTGAGCTCAGTTGGCCTTCGGGACGAGATGCTGGACGTCCTTGTTGTTCTCCTCGCACGAGTAGGACATGACGCGGTCCTTCGGCGGCACCATGCGGCGCAGCGTGCGCGTGATCGTCCAGGGCTGCGTGAAGAACACCGGGTCGTCGAACGTCACGACCCATTCGATGGCGTCGGGTGCCGTCTTCCTGAACCGCTCGGTGAGGCGCAGCTTGTCGCTGTGCTCGTGCCCCGCCGTGTCCAGCCACGTGCGCTCGTGGATCGCCACGGTGTCCACGACGAGCGTGTCGGCCTCCCAGCGGCCGGTCGAGAACCCCATCCACTCCGGGTACTCATGGATGTCGGCCGGCGGCGTGCGGCCGTCGAGATAGAACAGCCGGAACGTCCACTGGTACTCGAACACCATCGCCACGCGGTCGGCGGTCTGCAGGATCTCGAACGGATACGGCGACTGCAGCGCGCGCGCGGGCCCCACCGGCAGGCAGAAGCCAGTCGGATCGTTCGCGGTGTCGACGTTCTTCCACCGCTGCGCGCCGTGCGGCGTGAACGGCAGCTCCTTGCCGTACGCCTTCGTGAGGTCGGGCGTGTACTGCGGCTGCCAGAGGCCGTTCAGGTCCGGGCGCGTCTGCGCGAACGCGCTGCCCGATCCGAGCAGCAGGGCAAGGGCGATCGTGAGCGGGAGTCGCATGTCGATGCCTCAGTTGGTGGGCGCCGTGCCGCTGAAGATGCGCTGCCCGTTCAGCTGCACGTTCCCCATGTTGAGCAGATGGGATCCGTCGCGCGCGAGCCACCCCTCGACGCTGACCACGTCCCCCGCCTTCACGGTGTCGCGGCGCCACCCCTGCCGGTAGAGACCGTTCGGCGCCATCCCTTCAACCGCCCACACCGTGTCCTTCCCCGTGTCGTCCTTCACGGCCACGTAGAAGTAAATGTGGGGGTTCTGCCACTCCATCTTCGTCACCGTGCCCGTGATGGTGTGGGGCTTCGCGCGGTCGTACTGCGCGGAGAACGAATGGTGGGCGCCGACAGGCCCTGCCCACAGGATCAGCGCGCCCGCCGCCACGAACACTCCCCGCATCATTGCTGTGCTCCCCCGTTGGTGAGGACCTTGCCGTCCTCGAGCTTGCCCGTCATGAACATTCCGCCCGGCCTGCCGTCGCGCAGCGGCCGGAACGTGATCGTGATCTTCGCGCCCGGCTGCAGCGACGTCCGCGTCCAGCCGCGCCGCGCGAGGAAGTTGGGGCTCATGCCTTCGAACCCCCAGGTCTCCAGCTCCCCCGCCTCGTTCGGCACGTCGAGCCAGACCCAGATGTGCGGATTGGTCCAGTCCACCGACTTCACGACGCCGCTCACCGTCTTCTGCGCGCTCATGTCGAAGACGGGCGCCGCCGCGTGATGCGCTGATGCTGGCGCCGATGCCGCCCCCGTCAGCGCGACGACGAGCGCGGAGATTGCCAGGCTCCTCATCGCCTACTCCTTCTGCGCGGGCGTGCCGCCCGGGTTGTCGAGCACGACGCCGGCCTTGCCCTGCGAGTCGATGAAGTTGCGGTTGTTCTCCTCGCAGATGTACTCGCGAATCGTCCAGCCCCGCTGCCGCGCCCACGTCCTCGTCGTCGTCCACGGCGCGGCGAGCGCCTCGGGATCGGTGACGGTCGTCTGCACGGTCATGGTGTCGGGACCCGTGAGGCGGAAGCGCTCGACGATGCGCATCCGGCCGCTGTGCGGCGTGTTGCGCGCGATGGTGACGAGCGGCGAGAAGCCGACGGTCTCGACGACGAGCGTGTCGCCCTCCCAGCGTCCGACGGACGTGCCGTTGAAGGTCGGATCGGGGTCGGCGGGCAGCGGCCGGCCGTCGGTGTAGATGTGCCGCACCTGCATGTAGGCCTCGGCGACGATCGTCACCTTGCCGGGCGTCATCAGGAACTCGTACGGGTAGGGGTGCCCCATGATGGCCGGCATGCCGGTCGGCAGGCAGTTGGCCGCTTCGGTATCGTCGGTGTTCTTCGCGTCGAGCTCGCGCTTCCTCGCCGCGTAGGCGGGCGTGAGCTGCGGCACCGGCGGCGGGCCGCCGGCGCGCGCGCCGCCGCCTCGGCCTACGGTGGGCGCCTCCCACACGCCGGTGAAGTCCGGCAGCTTCGCCATCGCCGCCCAGTCGGCGGCGGTCGGCGGAGCGGTCTTCCACTCCTGGGCAGCCACGGCAGTGCCGCAGGCGACGAGCACCGCCGGCGCCAGCACGCTGATCTTCATGCCGCGAATCTTATCCGACCCTACGTCCGTTTGTGCTTGAGGAGCTCGTCGAGCTTTTCCGCGATCGCCTCGACCCGCGACGGCTTGTAGAAGAGGTGCGCGTCGAGCTGACGCACGCGCTGGCTCTCGGCCAGCGTGAGCATGTTGCCGGTGAGGATGAGAACGGGGAGCTTCGCCAGCTTCTTGTCCGTGCGGAACGTCTCCAGCAGCTCGAGCCCCGACGTGCCGCCGGGCAGCCGCACGTCGAGGATGGCGGCATCGACCCGGTTGGCGCGCAGGACAATCAGCGCCTCGTCGGCGCTCTTCGCTTCGAGCGTCGCGTAGCCGAACTGGTCGAGCGAGCGCCCCAGCATCCGCAGGATGGACGACTCGTCGTCCATGACGAGCACGGTGAACCGTCGCCCGAGGTTGATGCGGCCGTCGCTCACAGGTGTACTCTAACGGCTCTTCATGCTTCTGCCGGGACATATTGGAGGGTCGTACCTCATCACGATCGCGTGCTCGGGACTCTTTCGACCGCGAGCAGACAGGACGCGCAGGAATATGACAGCGCTTGTACTGTTCGGTCTCGCCATCGGGTTCGCGCCCGACGCCGACATGGTGCCCGCGCTCATCGATTCCGACTGGGCATTTCTGCAGGCGGTGTCCGAACATCGCGCGTCGCTGCTGCACACGCCGCCGTTTGCGCTCGTGGCCGCCGTGGCGACGCTCCTGCTGCGAACCCGTGAACGCTGGCTGTGGGGGACCGTCGCGGGCGCGGCGGTACTGGTCCATCTCGCGCTCGACTCGATCACGATCGGCCCGGGCGTGATGTGGCTGTATCCGTATTCGGAAGCGTTCTACGGGCTGAATCTGGCGAACACGCGCTACGGCCGCGACTGGGGGGACCAGTGGCTGGTGCGGTACCTCACCCACCCGTTGTTTCTGAGCGAGATGGCGCTGCTGGCGGTGGCCGCGTTCTTTGCGCGCCGCAGTCACCAAGGACCACTAAGACGGTCTAACCACAAAGCCGTCTAAAACCCGGATCACGGACACGAAGGACACAAAGAGCTGCCGTTCGGCCGCGCCGCCGAAGGCGGCCCGCGGACGGACGACGCTCGAAAGCAAACCGCTGCGCGATCACGAGCGGCTTGCTTTGCGAGCGTCGACCGTCCGCGGCAGGGCCTGCTTCGCAGGCCCGCGGCCGAACGTCACTCTTCGTGGCCTTTGTGCAAGGACGGGGTCTTTGCGTCCTTTGTGGCGAAGACGTCTTCGTGCTCTTGACGACTACCTCGTGAACTTGACGCCTTCCTTGAGCAGCTTCTCGTAGCGGCCGGGATCGAGATTGTTCTCCGCGCACACCATCTCCTGCAGGCGCGTGCCCTCCCGCAGCATCAGCGACGAGGTCAGCGTCCACGGCTTCGTCAGCACGTTCGGATCCTCCATCGTCACCTGGTAGTCGATGCGGTCGCGGCTGACGCGCGTGAACCGCTCCACCGTGTGCAGCGCGTCGGTATGAAACGTGCCGGCCCCCGCGAGCCATGTCTTGTCATTGAAGCCGACCGAGTCCACCACGAGCGTATCGCCCTCCCAGCGCCCGACGCCGTGGCCCATGTAGGCGGGCAGGTAGAAGTCGTCGTGCGGCACGTTCAAGGGGATGACGCGGAACACGCTCATGAACTCGTAGAGCATCACGATCTGCGTCGGCGTCTGGACGATCTGCTGTGGAAACAACCCCAGCATGATCAGGCGCGGGACGCCGGCGGGAAGGCACAAACCGAGCGGATCGTCGATGCCGCGGCGGTTGAAGGCCTCGAGCACCTTCTGCGCGGCCCACGGCTGGTACGGCGCGGCCTCGCGCCCCGGCTGGCGATCGTTCGAGGACAGGACGACGGGCGCCGACGTGTCCTGGCCGCTGCCGCCCACGCCGGTGCCGCGGTTCGCCTCGTCCCAGGACCCGGGAATCGTGCTGCCGCCCTGCCACACGCCGGTGAGGTCGGGCTTGCCGTCCGCCCCGCGCGGAATGCCTTGCGCGGCGGCGTCGCCCGCAGCCAGGAGCACCACCAGCGCCGCGAGCGCGAGGGCGCGCATCACCGCACCTCCACCGCGGGCGTGTTGCCGCCGTCGCCGGTGCCGGCAGGCGGGCCGAAGAACAGCCTGGTGCCGTTGGCGAGCGTGATCTCGCGCGCGTGCGCCCAGTTGCCGCCGTCGCGCGCCCGCCACCCGGACACGGTGATCGTGTCGCCGGCCTTGAGCATCGTGTTGGGCTTCCAGCCGACGCGCAGCAGCACGGCCGGGTTGTAGCCCTCGTACTGCCAGTTGACCGCCTTGCCGGCGGCGTCCTTCACGTCCAGGTAGAAGTGGCTATGCGGGTTGGTCCACTCGACCTTGGTCACGACGCCCGTCTGCGTGAAGGGCTTCGTCACGTCGTATTCCGCGCCGAAGGAATGGTGGGCCTGCAGGCTGGTGCAGCACAGGGCGCCAAGCAGCACGGCGAACCAGGAAACGCGCCACGCCATACGTCACCTCGCGCCACGCATCCTACATCACCTATAGTGTGCGCATGCTGAACAGAACACTCACCGCACTGCTGGTCGTCACGGCGGCTGTTTCGGTCTCGGCGCAGGGTGCACCGGCGCCTGCTCAGGGCGGAGGCGCGCGCGGCGGCGGCCGCGGCTTCAACCTGCCGCCGCTGCTGATGGAAACCGACGCGTTCCCCGACGGCGGCATCGTCCCGCAGAAGTACGTCTTCGCGAACAACGGCGGCAACGTGCAGCCGGGGTTCAAGATCTCGAACGCGCCCGCGGGCACCGTGGCGTTCGCGGTCATCTTCCATGACCTCGACGTCGCGCTGCAGGCCGGCACCGGCGACGTGCTGCACTGGATCGCGTGGAACATCCCGGCGTCCGCCAACGGCTGGCCGGAAGGGAGCCTGCCGGCCGGGTCCGTGCAGGGCAACAACATCCGCGGGCAGGCGAACTACATGGGCCCGGGCGCGCCCGCCGGACCGCGCTATCACCATTACGTCTTCGAGGTGTGGGGCTTGAACGCGAACCTCGACCTCCCGCCGACGGCAAGTCGCGACGATCTCCTCAAGGCGATGGCCGGAAAGACGACGTCGAAGGCCGCCTACGTGGGACGGTTCCGCAGCGGCCAGTGAACCGCCGCGAGTTCCTGTCGGCCGCCGCGGCAGCCGCGGCGATGGTCGGACGCGCGCCGCTGCGCGGCGCCGCGCAGGCGCGGAAGTACGACCTGATCATCAGGGGCGGACGGGTCATCGATCCGTCCGTCCGGCTCGACGGCATCCGCGACGTGGCCGTCTCCGCGGGCCGCATCGCCGCCGTGGACGCGAACATCGCGGCCGACGCCGCGGAGACGCTCGACGCGCGCGGCAGGCTCGTCGTCCCCGGCCTGATCGACATCCACACGCACACGGGGCGCTCGGCTGAAGGACCGGGGCGCGTCCTGCGGGACGGCGTGACCGCCTGGCTCGACGCGGGGTCGCAGGGCGCGGACCGCATCGGCGAGGTGATCGCCGTGGCCCGCGCGGCGCCGCAGCGCGCCGCCGTGCTCATCAACATCGGGCGCGCCGGCATCCTGCCCGAGGGCGACACGATGGATCTGGCGCGCGCCGACGTCGCCGCCGCGCGCGACGCCATCGCGAAGAACCGCGACATGATCGTCGGCGTGAAGGTGCGCCTGTCGGAGACGGTGACGGGCAGGAACGACTACGAGGTGCTCCGGCGCGCGCAGGACGCGGCCGCGCCCTTCGGCCTGCCGGTCATGCTCCACATGGGACAGACCTTCTCGCCCATGTCGCGCCTGCTCGAGCTCGTCCGGCGCGGCGACGTCGTCACCCACATGTTCGCGCCGCCGCCCAACAGCATCGTCGACGACACGGGGCGCATCCTGCCCGAGGTGCTCGCCGCGCGCCGCCGCGGCGTCTGGTTCGACATCGGCAACGGCCAGACCGGCCACATGCGGTGGGACACCATCGGCGCCATCATGAAGGCCGGCTTCTGGCCGGATACGTTCTCGACCGACTGGAACACGAACAGTCCCACGACCGGCGTCGTCGATCTGCCGAACTGCATGTCGAAGCTGCTGGGCTACGGGATGACGGTGAGCGAGGCGGTGGCGTGCGCCACGCTCAACGCGTCGCGCACGTTCCCGATGCTGAACGACCTGGGCACCCTGAACGTGGGCGCCCCGGCCGATGTGGCGGTGCTGGAGCTGCGGGACGGGACCTTCGAGTTCCTCGACAACTACAAGAACACGATCACCGGACGGCAGCGCTTCTTCCCGAGCGCCACCGTCCTCGGCGGCAAGCGCGTCTAGCTCTGAACCCAGAGCTTCGGTTTGCCCGTCCCGTCGTCGGTCCCCTTGATGTACCAGTTCTTGCCGAGCGGGTCGGCGTCCATCGTCGTCGTGAAGTCGAACGGCGCCTGGAACTCGATGTAGTCGAAGCCGCTCTCGGAGGCGACGAGCTGGTGCCACTCGCCCGCCGGGATCAGCACGAGGTGGCCCGGGCCCACCGGCAGCGTGCCCGTGTCGTGCTTCACCTCGCCGGTGCCCTTCTCGATGAAATAGAAGTGCTCCGGCGTGACGGTGCTCGTCTTCGACGGATGGTGCACGTGGCGCGGCGAGTGGGCGTGCGGGCCGTACCGCATGCGGCCGAGCTGCAGGTCCCACGAGCTCGACAGGCCGGTTTCCTTGTTCACCCAGAACGTCCGCTCACGGAACTGCTTCTCGTCGATGAGCGAGCGGAGCTGGGCTTCCTCGAACACGTAGCCCGTGGGTGACGCCGTGTCCGTCTTCTTGCCCGAGTGCTTGGGCACGGTGACGATGAGCAGCTCGAGCGGTCCGCCCGCGGCGGTGACCGACGCTTCCTCGCCGGGCTCGAGATAGACGCCCGAGCGGCGCGGCGCCGTCTTCTCAGTGGTGCTGCCGTTCGACGCGTAGGTGACCTTCGCGCCGGTGCCCTCGAGGATGTAGACGACCTGCGTGCGGTCGCTGCTGCGCGCCAGCTTCGCGGTCTTCCCCGCTTCCACTTCCTCGATCGCCACGCGCACACGCGTGCCGTCCTGCGACGGGCTGAGAACTTCGCGGACGGTTCCTTCCGCCACCGGGGCCTTCGGCTTGCTGTCGACGCTGATCACATTAATCATGGCTTTCTCTCACGCGCTCCTGTGGGCTCTGAAATGACAGATTCTATAACACCGGCTGGAACGGGTGTACACTGACTCCAGGATTCAACGATGGCGGACTCCAGCGTCATCTGGGAAGAAAGCGCCCTCAAGCTCCTGGAGACCCGCGATCGATACACGCGAAACGCCATTCGCGAGGAATTCGGCCGCGATCCCGAGAAGGGCGCGATCGAAATCGACCCCGCCGAGCACAGTTACCTGACGCCGGTCTCCGGCAACCGCTTCAGCGTCATCTGGCAGCGGTACGCCGGGCGCGTCCTGGTGCGAGCGGTGGTGCCGTTGACGAACCTCGACTGGCTGAAAAAGGTCGCCGCCGACACCAAGAAGGACTACGTGGGCCAGGTCGTGAAGTCCGAGTCCAAGGGAGAAATCACGCTGTAGACGCGTGACGACCGCCGCCTCCGCGCCGCCGACATCCACGGTCCACCTGCTGATGGTGCACGGGGTCGGCGGGCACGATCACCTCTCCAACCTGCTGCGGACCTATCAGTCGTTCCGGGCCAATCTCCAGAGCGTCGAAGCGCCGATTACCGGCGAGGATCAGATTCCCGGCTGGCGTCTCACCCAGTTCGACGAAGGATCCACCCCGCCGGTCCTGCGCCTCGAGCCGCGCGTGCCGCCGCCGCCCGGCGGCGTGGCTGCGGTCTGCATGTACGAAGTCAACTACTCCAGCTTCGCCGGCGTGGTCCGGCACAACCATCGACTCGACCTCACGGGACTGTTCGTCGGCCTCGACCTCGCCGTCTGCTCCGCGAGCCAACGCACGCGGCCGGAGCGCGATCCGATCTTCGGGGCGCAGACCGCAGACGTCGCGAGGTGCCTGCAGCGGACCGCCGGCGTCTTCACGGCGGGCACCGTGCCGATCATCGGGCTTCCAGCGCTCCTCTTCCGCAACTACATCGGCACCCTCGTTGCGCTGTTCACCCGCTTCTTCGAGGACATCGCCACGTTCGTGCTCGACAAGAACGGCGAACAGCTGATCTCGGCGCACCTCGATCGCACGCTCGCCACGATCGACACGCGCATGAACCCTGGCGATCGCCTGGTGATTGCCGCGCACTCACTCGGCAGCGTTGTCGTGCACAACTACGTCGTGCGGCAGTGGACGACCGGCACGGCCCGGCTACCCGATACGGTCATGACGTTCGGACTGGGCGGCCCGACCAAGCGGATCACTGTGTCGTTGATCCGCGAGATGCGTCCGGGGGTCGTGTCGATTCCGTATGGACTGCGGGAGGCGATCAGAGGTGCGTTCAGCGCGGCGGGCGACGTCGATCCGATGGCGCCGAGCCCGTCGTACGCCGCACGGCTCCTGCACAACGTGGTGTCGTTCGCGCCGACGCTGGCGGTCATGATGCTGCCGATCTGGGTGGTCCGGCTGAGTGGTCAGCCTGTCGCGTGGCCTTCGTCGTGGGGCGATCTGCTCAGCCTGCGGGCACTCGGCGCGCTGGCCCTGTTCATGGTCTACGTCATCGCGTGCGCGGCCTTCGAAGTCGTGCGCACGTGGCACCGGCTGGTGACGCTGTTCCGCTAACGGGCCTGACCTACCGGGCGTTCTTCAGGTGAAGAACGTCCTTCTCGTTCTCCCAGCAGTTGGCGTCGAGCAGGTCCGTGTCCAGCACGATCGCCTGCTCGAGCGTGACCGTCCACGGCGCGGTGTAGGCCTGCGGATCGTTCACCGTGAGCTCGATCTCCAGGCGCCCGAACGTGGGCCGGCGCAGGCGCTCGGTCACCTTGGCGGCGCTCGTCAACGGGCTGGCGCGCGTGTCGAGCCACTGGTCATCGCGATAGCCGAGCGAGCTGATAACGAGCGCGTCGCCGTCCCAGCGCGCGGTCGAGTAGCCGTTCCACGTCGGGTTCGGGTCCACCGGCAGCGCGCGGCCGTCGAGAAACACCTGGCGGTGGTGCGTGTTGTACTCGTTCAGCATCAGCAGCAGCGCCGGCGTCTGCACGAACTTCTTCATCGTCGGCAGCAGGTGCATCCGCGGCCCGCCGGGCGTGATGCAGTTGGTGTACGGATCGGTCCAGCTCTTGCGCTGCGCCATCCGCTCCTTGGCCCACTCGCTGTAGGGCAGCCCGCCCGGCAGCCCGGCGCCGATGTTCCCGAATTGCGCGCTGATCGGCAGGTCGGTGCACATCCGGTTCACGTC
>VFYY01000097.1 GCA_016871375.1 Acidimicrobiia bacterium | reverse complement strand
GCGTTCGATCGCCGACGCGACACCTCCGCGGCCATCGCCGGGAGCGGCGACCGGCAGCGTGAGCGCGCAGCACGAGAGAATATGACTTTCACCGCGATTACTCGGACGGACTCCTAGCGCGGTTTCGACTTCTTCGTAGTGTCCGGCTTCAGCCGGACCACACACGGCGGTGCCGATCAACGTGGTCCGGCTAAAGCCGGACACTACGACGTTTCAGAAACCGCTCTAGGCCCTTCTGCCAGCCAGATACTCGAGCACGAACGGGTTGCTCGTCCGCTCCCGCGCGACCGTCGTGTCCGAGCCGTGGCCCGGGTGGACGATGGCGTCGTCTCCCAGCGGGAAAATGACGCCGGTAATCGACCGCATCAGCGTCTCGTAATCGCCGCCCGGCAGATCGGTGCGGCCGATGGAGCCGGCAAAGAGCGTGTCGCCGACGAACAGCTCCCTGCCCGCCGCGCCCTTCTTCCCGACCTGCAGACACACTCCGCCCGGTGAATGCCCTGGCGTGTGGTGAATGCGCACCTCGTAGTCGCCGAAGCGGACGGGCGTCATGTCGTAGAAGACGTCCACCGGCGGCGGCTGCCGCACCGTGAAGCCGAACATCGCGCCCTGCTCCACCGCGTGCGCGTACAGCGGCTGATCGCCTTCGTGCATGTAGACGGGCACGTCGAGCGCCTCCTTCGCCTGCGCGACGCCGCTGATGTGGTCGATATGGGCGTGCGTGAGGAGGATGTAGAGGACCTGCACGTCGCGCTCGGCGACCGCGCCGAGCATGTCGCCGACCTCGTCGCCCGGGTCGATCAGAATGGCCTCGTGCGTGCGCTCGCAGCCGACGAGATAGCCGTTCTTGTGGAAGGGCGGTGCCGCGCGGACCTCGAGAATCACCGCTACAATCGTACCGTGATCCTGTGCCTCGTCGACGACCTGATCTTCTCGATCAAGATCTCCACCGCCGCCAAGGCGATCGGCGCGGAGATCTACTTCGAGCGCGCCGCGGACACGGTGCTCTCGAGCATCCGCGACAAGAAGCCGGCGCTCGTCATCCTGGACCTGAACAGCGGCAAGATGCGTCCGCTGGACGTGATTGCCGCGGTGAAGGCCGACGACGAGCTGAAAGGGATCCGGACGCTGGGGTTCGTCTCGCACGTGCACGCCGACGTGATTGCCATGGCGCGCGAGGCCGGCATCGACGAGGTGCTGGCGCGGTCGGCGTTCAGCGATCGCCTGGGCGAGATTCTCAGGTCCGCAGGAACAGCCACATGAGGACGCCGAGCGCGCCGAGTATCACGATCGTCGTCAGCAGCACGCGGCCGACCGTCGCCGGCGGCCCGGCATCGTCATCCGCTTCGTCGCCCGCGCCGCCGCGGACGTCGAGGATCGCGGCCATCGCCCGCATCTCGGCCGCGAAAGCCGCCGCACTCTGGAAACGGGAGTCGGGGTTCGGCGCGACCGCGCGCAGGACGATGTCGTCGAGCTCGGCGGGGACGTGGGGGTTCGAGGCGCCCGGGGCGGAGGCGCCGCGATGCAGCGGGCGCCGCGTCGTCAGCATTTCGTACAGCACTGCGCCCACGGAATAGATGTCCGAGCGCTCGTCCGCCGCCTTGCCGCGCGCTTCCTCCGGCGAGTCGTAGTCGCGGAGGCGGACGTCGGCGGCGTGCTTGTCGAAGCCGGCCCGCGCGGCCAGCTCGAACGCCGGGATCTTCGCGTGGCCCTTGGCCGTGATCACGATGGAATCAGGGCTGAGGCCGCCGTGGACGAACCCGGCCGCGTGCGCGTCGGCGACCGCGTCGGCCATCTGGATCGCGAGCTCCACGGCGCGGCGCACGTTCATCGGCCGGCCGGCCAGCTCCGCACGCAGCGATTGTCCCTTCAGGAACTCGAACGCGAGATAGACACGCCCGTCGTCTTCGCCGGCGTCGAAGAGCGTGGTGACGTTGGGATGCGAGAGCGCGATGACCGACCGCGCCTTCTCGAGCAGTGACTCGCGTTCGGCCGGCTCCGCGGCGAACCCGGGCGGCAGCAGGCGCACGGCGACCGTCCGTCCCAGCTTCGTGTCGCGCGCGCGGTACAGCTCGCCCGGGCCCGCGGGCTCGAGCCGCTCGAGGAGGTTGTAGTGCGCCACCACGCCGATCGGGCCGGGCACGGCGGTCGTCATCGCTTGTCGAGCTCGATGACGCTCTGCAGCAGCTCCTTCGCGTCGCCGATCTGCTCCAGCACGAGCGCGATGTCCAGCGTCGGCTTGCCCGGCAGGCGCGTGCTCTCGCAGTAGACCCCGTGCTGCCCCACCATCGACAGCGCATCCGTGAGCAGATCGAGGGCGACGGCGAGCCGGCCGCGCGCCGCGCCCATCATCGTCTCGTGGACCTCGAGCGCCTCGCGATGCTTGTCGAAGGCCGACACGTCAGCGCTTCTTCGGCGGCCGCGACGGCCGGATCTCGACGCGGCTCGGCAGGCTGCGTGAGGGATGCGCGATGAGGTCGGTGACGACCTGCGCGACGTCCTCGGGCGCGAGCTTCCACTGGTCGTCGCCGGGCGAACGCCCGCTGAACTCCGTCCGCACCGACCCCGGCATGACGTAGGCGACGCGCACGCCGTCGTGCCGCACCTCCTGCATCAGCGCTTCGCTGAACGCGTTGAGGCCCGCCTTCGACGCGCAGTAGGCCGCGGCTTCCTGGAACGGGTTGGTGCTGGCCAGGCTGCTGACGTTGACGATCCAGCCGCCGCCGCGCGCCTTCAGGTGCGGCAGCGTCGCGTGACAGCAGTGAAAGACGCCGGTGAGGTTCGTGTCGATGACCGTGTGCCAGTCCTTGCGCGCCATGTCGGCCACGCGGCGGAAGATCCCGACGCCCGCGTTGTTGACGAGGATGTCGATGCCGCCGAGGCGGCTCGCCACCGCGCCGATCGCCTCCTCGACTTCCTCGTAGCGGCGCACGTCCGCGCGCAGCGCCAGCACGTGGCGATCGGCCGCCGTCCGCTGGAGGTCCGCCTGCGCCGTGCGGAGGTTGTCCGCTGAGGTGCCGGTGATGGCGACGTCCGCGCCGCGCTCGAGCAGCGCGCGCGCCACGGCGAGCCCGATCCCGCGCGACCCGCCCGTCACCACCGCGACTTTGCCCGTGAGCGGCGCCATCGACCATTACAATACACGCTCACATGACCACGGTGGCCATCATCGGCGCGGGGGAACTGGGCGGCGCCACCGCGCACGCGCTCGCGGCGCGCGATCGCACAGGCCGTGTGCTGCTGGTGGACGCCGCGGGACAGGTGGCCGCGGGCAAGGCGCTCGACATCCGGCAGGCCGGGCCGATCGACGGGTATCACACGCGCCTCGAGGGCACGACCGACGAGAGCCGCGTCACCGGCTGTCACGTGTGCATCATCGCGGATCGCTTCGGCGGCAAGCCGGCGGAATGGCAGGGCGAGGAAGCGCTGACGATGGTCACGCGTGTGGCGCGGGCGATTGGCGACGCGCCGATCGTGTTTGCGGGCGCCGCGCAGGCCGAACTGATCGGGCACCTGGCGCGCGAGGCGCGGATTCCCCGCGAGCGGCTGATCGGCTCGGCGCCCGAAGCGCTCGCCTCGGCGGTGCGGGCGATCGTCGCCATGGAAGCGCGTTGCTCGTCCACCGAAGTGAACCTCACCGTGCTCGGCGTGCCGCCGGCAGGCTTCGTCGTGCCGTGGAGCGAGGCGTCGATCGGCGGCTACGCGCTCGATCGGGTGCTCTCGCAGGTGCAGCTCACGCGCGTCGAAGCGCGCGTGGCACAGCTCTGGCCGCCCGGTCCGTTCGCGCTCGGCGCCGCGGCCGCGCGTGCCGCCGAAGCCATCCTGCACGCGTCGCGCCGATCATTCAGCGTGCTCACCGCGCTCGGCGGCGAGTTCGGCGTGCGCGACCGCGTGGGCAGCGTGCCCGCGCTGCTCGCCTCGCGCGGCATCGTCCACGTGCGCGTGCCGGCGCTCACGACGAAGGAACGGGTGCAGATCGAGACGGCGCTCGGCGTGTGAGTTAGGATCGAAGGATGCGAAGGGTCGCGTCGATCGGCGTGCTGCTCGCGCTGGCGTTCGGTGCCACGAGGGCGGCGACGCCGCCAATCGACCCGCAGGCGGTACTGACGCACATCAAAGTGTTGTCAGCCGACGATCTGCAGGGACGGGCCAACGGCACGGCCGGCCTCGAGCGGGCCGCCGAATACATCGCCGCCGAGTTCAGGGGCGCCGGCCTCGAGCCGGCCGGCGGCGGCAACGGGTTCTTCCAGCCATTCGAAATCGCCGCCGGCCTGGCCATCGGCGCCGGCAACGAGCTGATCCTGCGCGGCGGCGGGCAGACGGTCCGGTTGTCGCTCGGCGCCTCGTACATCCCCCTGGCGGTGACGCCGAACGACTCGCCGCGCGAGCCATCGATCGACCTCGACAACGTCCCGCTGGTGTTTGCCGGCTACGGCGTCGTGGCGCCCGCGCAGAAGTACGACGACTACGCCGGCATCGACGTCTCCGGGAAGGCGGTCCTGATCTTCTCGCACGAGCCGCAGGAGAACCGCGCCGACAGCCGGCTGAACGGCGCACGGCCGCTGCGCGAGACCTCGCTCTATGCCAAGGCGCTGGCCGCGCGCAACCGCGGCGCGCGCGCGCTCCTCGTGGTCTCCGACCCGACGCACCGCGTGGACCAGGTCAACTACGAGGTGTTTCCGCTCGAGCCCGATGCCGAGGATCACGCGATCCCCGTGCTGCGCGTGTCGCGCGCATCGGTGGCACCGCTGCTCCAGGCGTGGGACCTCGACCGCGTCGCCGCGCTGATCGACACCGACCTGACGCCGCGGTCGCGCGCGCTCACCGCCGCCACGGCGGACTACACCGAGTTCCTCTCGCGCAACCCGCGGACAATCCGCAACGTCGTCGGCATGCTGCGGGGCACGGACGCCGAGCGCGGTGACGAAGCCATCGTGCTCGGCGCGCACTACGATCACGTCGGTCTCGGCGGCAGGTTCTCCGCCGCTCCGGACATGACCGGCGAGATTCACAACGGCGCCGACGACAACGCGTCCGGCGTCGCGGGCATCATCGAGGCCGCGCGCGCGGCCGCCGCCGACCGCTCGCGCTTCCCGCGGTCGCTGGTGTTCGTCGCCTTCGCGGGCGAGGAGCGCGGGCTCTTCGGCTCGGCGCACTACGCCTCCAACCCCGCCATCCGCGACACGATCGCGATGATCAATCTCGACATGATCGGACGGTCGAAGGGGCGCGTCGAGGTCGGCGGCCTCGTGGCGTCCCCCTCGCTCGCCGATGACGTCAACGCGGCGGCGAAGGCCGCCGGCGGCATCGAGGTGCGGCGCAGCTCAATCGGCGCCGGGCGCAGCGACGACGCGTCGTTCCTCGACAAGAACATTCCGTCGCTGCACTTCTTCACCGGCTTTCACGATGACTACCATCGGCCGGGCGACGACTGGCACAAGATCGACGCGCCTGGAACGGCGCGCGTGGCGGCGCTCGCGCTGGAGCTTGCCGCCCGCCTCGCGGCGGCGCGCGGGCGCCCGCCGATGCTGAACCGGTAGGGGCACGGCGCCGCCGTGCCCCTACGACGGCTGGGGAATCAGGCTCGTCTGGCGATGCAGGCTGAGACCGGTCGCGAACGACTGCAGCCGCTCCCGCAGCATCAGGCGTCCGCGGTGCAGCCGCGACTTCAGCGTCTGGTCCTTCACGCGCAGCCGCGTGCTGGCCTCCTCGGTCGAAAGCCCCTGAATGTCACGCAGCACGACCGGCGCGCGGTAGATCTCGGGCAGCTCCGCAATCGCCGCCGTCACCGCGTGCCTGAGCTGCGCCCGCAGCAGCTCCTCGTCAGGCATGCGCGACCAGTCGACGGGAACGACGATCGCCGGCTGCTCCTCGTCCGCCATACGTGCCGCCTTGCCGGTCCGCAGGCGCGACATCGCCGTGTTGAACGTGATGCGGTAGATCCACGAGGAGAGCGCCGCGTCGCCGCGGAACTTGTCCACCTTCCGGTAGACCTTGAGAAGAACGTCCTGCGTAACCTCTTCCGCATCCTCGGGGTTTCGCATGTGACGCCGTGCAAGCTGGTAAATCCTCGAGCCGAAACGCTCCGCCAGCTCCTGGACGGCCTCCGGGTCTGACGCCCGGAGCCGCCGGATGAGCGCGCGGTCCTGGGTCCTGTCCATGGGGTTGTGCCTCTACCATCCAAGAACACCGACTCATTCAGTCCTATTCCCGCAACCTTGACACGCCCCGTGTATGGGGTCTGACCCCATGAGTCGCGGCGTGTCATGGGGTCAGACCCCAGACCCCGTATGCTTATGGGCACATGGTCCTTGGGGCCATCCTCCTGATGGCGGCGCTGATCCTCATCAACGCCGTCTACGTCGCAGCCGAATTCGCCGCCGTCAGCGTGCGCCGCAGCCGCGTCCAGCAGCTGGCCGCCGACGGCAACCCGCTGGCCGCGTGGCTGTTGCCGTTCGTCGAGTCGCCGGCAGCGCTGGACCGCTACATCGCCGCCTGTCAGATCGGCATCACGCTTTCCAGCCTCGTCCTCGGCGCCTACGCCCAGCGGACGATCGCGGTCTGGCTGACGCCGCTCTTCGCCGACCTGGGCGGACTGCAGGAAGTGGCGGCGCAGTCCACGTCGGCGGCCGTCGTCCTGCTCGTGCTCACGGCGGCGCAGGTCATCTTCGCTGAGCTCGTGCCGAAGTCCCTGGCGCTGCAGTACCCGACGCAGACGGCGCTCTACACGCTGGTCCCGATGATCGCGTCGCTCTGGGTGTACCGCCCGTTCATCAAGTGGCTGAACGGCACCGGGCTGCTGCTGCTCCGGCTGCTCGGGTCGCCGCAGCAGGCGCACCGGCACATTCACTCGCCGGAAGAGATCGAGCTGCTCATCGCGGAGAGCCGCGACGGCGGGCTGCTCGAGCCCGACGAGCACCGCCGCCTGCAGCGCGCGCTCCGCCTGAACCTGCGCCAGGCCAGGCAGCTCATGGTGCCGCGCCGCAAGATCGAATCGCTCGACGTCCGGACGCCGCTCAACGAGGCGATCGACGTCGTGGTCCACAGCCCGTTCTCACGGTTGCCCGTCTACCAGGAATCGATCGACAACATCGTCGGCATCCTGCACACCAAGGACCTCGTGCGGTGGATGGTGAGCGGCGCGCCGCCGGAGGTGACGCTGGACAGCCTGCTGCGCCCGATCACGAGCGTGCACGAGAGCGTGGCCGCCGACCGCGTGCTGCGGCAGCTCCGCGAGCGCCGCACGCACCAGGCGCTCGTCGTGGACGAATTCGGCGGCACCGCCGGACTGCTGACGCTGGAAGACGTGCTGTCGGAGCTGCTCGGCGACGTGGGCGACGAGTTCAAGGCCGGTGACCCGGTCGCCGAAGCGCTGCCCGACGGCGGCACGCGGCTCCCCGGTGGCCTCACCGTGGACGACGCGGCCGCGCTGCTGAAGACGGAGTTCGACTCGGACGCGACCACGATTGCCGGGCTGGTGCTGGGGGCGCTCGGGCATCTGCCGGGCCGGGGCGACCGCGCGACGATCGGCGACTACGAGTTCGAGGTGGAAGCCGTAGCCAACCGGGCGATCGAGTCGGTCGTCGCGCGGCGGCTCGTGCCTGAGGCCGCGGAGGCGGACGAGTGATGGAGGTCTTCGTCGCGGTCACGATCATCATGCTGCTCGTGCTGGCGAACGGCCTGTTCGTCGCGGCCGAGTTCGCGATCGTCGGCGCGCCGCGGGCGACGATCGAGCACCAGGCCGCGCAGGGAGGCCGGCTGGCGCAGCGGGTCGCCCACATCCTCGAGGACCCGAAGCGCCAGGACCGCTACATCGCCACCACCCAGGTCGGCATCTCCGTGGCGAGCCTGGGGCTCGGTATGTACGGCGAGCACGTGCTCGCCGCGTGGATTGCGGCCTGGCTCGAGCCGATGAGCATCACGCGCTGGGTCGCGGCGCATGCCGCGGCCAGCGTCATCGCGGTTGCGCTGCTCACGTATCTCCACATCGTCATCGGCGAGATGGTGCCGAAGGCGCTGGCGCTGCAGCGCGCCGATCGGACGGCGCTCTACGTGAGCCCGGTGATCCAGGCGATCGAAACAGCGATCCTGCCGGTGGTCGTCGGGCTCAACGCCATCGGCAACGGCCTGCTGCGCGGGATCGGAATCCGCCGCCAGGAAGTCGAGGGAGAGCGGTATCACACGACGGAAGAGCTGCAGTACATCATCCAGGAGAGCCAGGCGGGCGGGATGCTGCGCGGCGAGTCGGGCCGCATCCTGCGCGAGCTCTTCGAGTTCGGCGATCGCAACGCCGGCGAGGTGATGGTGCCGCGGGTGCTCGTGGCGGGCATTCCCGTCGGCGCCGAGGCCGACGAGCTGCGCGCGATCGTGCACGCGCACCCGCATACCCGTTATCCCGTCTACGTCGGCGATCTCGACCACATCGTGGGCAGCCTGCACATCAAGGACGTGCTGCGCCATGTCATCACCGGACGGACGGTGACCGCGGAGCTCGCGCGCCCGGTGCCGTACGTGCCGGGGCCGACGCAGCTCGACGCGCTGATGGCGGCGATGCGGCGCCAGCGCGCGCAGATGGCGGTCGTGATGGACCAGCACGGCGGCACGGCGGGCCTCGTCACCATGGAAGACCTCTTCGAGGAAGTCATCGGCGACATCGAGGAGGGCGGCCAGCGTCCGACGTCGATCGTCCGCGAAGCGGGCGGCCGGCTGCGCGTGCGCGGGACGGTGCGCCTCGACGAAGCGGGCAAGGTGCTCGGCTGCGTCATCGAACACCCGCGCGTGACCTCGGTGAGCGGTCTCGTGCTGCTGCTCCTCGGCCGGCCCGCCGCCGTGGGTGACACCGTGGTGTGGCAGAACGTTCAGTTCGAGGTGACGTCGGTGGTGGAACGCGGCGTCGAAGAGGCGCTCGTGACGCCAGCGGGCCGTAAGGGCCCGCCCTACGACCCCACGCTGCGTACGTAGGGCGGCCCTTCACGGGCCGCCGGAACGCGCTCGAACACCTCGCTGAAGTGCCGGATGAGCCGCTCCTCGACGTCGTGGAGCGGCACCGCGCGTCCCGTCAGCTTCGCGAGCGAGGTCACGCCGCCCTCGGTGATGCCGCACGGCACG
Source organism: Acidimicrobiia bacterium (assembly GCA_016871375.1). Classification (GTDB taxonomy): domain Bacteria; phylum Acidobacteriota; class Vicinamibacteria; order Vicinamibacterales; family UBA2999; genus VFYY01. The sequence continues at coordinate 6,943 of VFYY01000097.1, read as the reverse complement.
ATCAGGCGGAAATGATCGAGATCGGTGCTCACGTTGAACGCGAAGCCGTGGCTCGTAATCCAGCGTGAGATGCGGATGCCGATCGCCCCGATCTTGTCGCCGCCGACCCACGCGCCCGTCAGCCCCTTGATGCGGCCCGCAGTGACGCCGTAGTCGGCGCAGACGCGGATCATCACGTCTTCGACGTCGCGCACGTAGCGGTGAACGTCGCAGCGGTCCGGCTTCAGGTCGAGAATCGGGTAGCCGACGATCTGTCCCGGCCCGTGATAGGTCACGTCGCCGCCGCGGCCCGTCTCGGACACCTCGATGCCGATCTCCGCCAGCCGGTCGCTGGACGCGACGATGTTGGAACGGCCGCCGTCGCCTTTGACGCCGAGCGTGATGACGGGTGGGTGCTGCAGCAGGAGCAGAAGGTCAGGCACGCGATCCGCCCGGCGCTCCTCGACGAGCGCGCGCTGCAATGCGAGGGCTTCCGTGTATCCGATCAGGCCAAGGCGTCGAACGTCGAGCAGGGCCGACATGAACGTCGGCCCTACACCTGATTGCTGTCGAAGTTCTCGAGCTGCTGCCTGACGTCCGACATGAACTGATCGGCCGCGGCGCCGTCCACCAGGCGGTGGTCGTAGCCGAGCGTCAGGTAGGCCATCGTCCGGATCGCAATCGCGTCGTCCACGACGACCGGGCGTTTTTCGATGGTGCCGACGCCGAGGATGGCGACCTGCGGCTGGTTGATGATCGGCATGCCGAATTGCGCGCCGAACTGGCCCGGGTTGGTGATGGTGAACGTGCCGCCGTGCACGTCGTCGGGCTTGAGCTGCTTGGCCCGCGCGCGGGCGGCGACGTCGGCAATCGCGCGGCACAGGCCCAGCAGGTTCTTCTCGTCCGCGTTCCTGATCACCGGGACGATCAGGCCGCTCTCGAGCGCCACCGCGATGCCGAGGTTGACGTCCTTCTTGAAGACGACGTTGTCGCCGTCGAGCGAGGCGTTGATGACCGGGTGCCGGTGCAGCGCGTCGATGACCGCCTTGGCGATGAAGCCCATGTAGGTCAGCTTCGCCCCGAGCGCCTCGTACTGCGCCTTCTTCTGCTGGCGGAGGCGTTCGAGGGTCGAGAAGTTCACGTGGAAGACCGAGTGCACGTGCGCCGACGTGCGCCGGCTCAGCACCATGTGCTCCGCGATCTTCCTCCGCATCACGGAGAGCGGCTGGACCTCCACGCGTGCTCCCTGCCGGTAGGCGAAGACCGGCGCGGGCCTGTCGTGGGGGCCGGCTTCAGCCGGCCCGACAGGGGCCGGTCTCGCGGCGGGCGCCGGACGCGGCGCCTCCTCCGGCGTGCCCTTCTCGATGTAACCCAGGATGTCGTGCTTGGTGACGCGGCCGCCGATCCCCGAGCCGGGAATCTGCGTGATGTCCACGTTGTTCTCGCGCGCGATGCGGCGGACGAGCGGCGACGACTTCTGGCGCCGCACATCGTCGATCGACGGCACGGGGACGCCGTGGAAGCCGCGATGGGCCTGGGGTGCCTTGGGTGCCTGGGGTGCTTGCGAGTGACCGTTCGGCTTGCTCCCCTTCCCCGCTGTTTCGGGCGTCGCGGGCGCCGGCGCCGCGGCCGACTCTCCGGGCTGTGCGATCGTCGCGACGACGCTGTTGACCGCGACGGTTTCCCCTTCGTGCACGGCGATGTCGGTGAGGACGCCGGCGGCCGGCGAGGGAATCTCCGCGTCAACCTTGTCCGTGGAGATCTCAAACAGCGGCTCGTCGCGGTCCACCCGATCGCCCACCTTCTTGATCCAGCGGACGATGGTCCCTTCGGCGATCGACTCCCCCATCTGGGGCATCACGACCGGGGTAGGCATGGCTACATGTGAATGGCGGCGCCGTGCGTCGCGTGCGCCGCTTCTCCAACCGCCTCCGAGAACGTCGGGTGCGCGTGCATCGTCTTCACGAGCTCTTCGACCGTGCACTCGAGCCGCAGCGCCAGCACCGCCTCGGCGACCAGCTCCGTGGAGCGCGGCCCGATCATGTGCACGCCCAGCACCTCATCGTACTTCCTGTCCGCGACGATCTTGACGAAGCCTTCCGTCTCCCCTGCCATCTTCGCGCGGCCGAGCACGCCGAAGGGGAAGGACCCGACGCGCACGTCGTAGCCGCGGCTCTTCGCCTCGGCCTCGGTCAACCCGACGCTGCCGATCTCCGGGTCGCAGTACGTGCAGCCCGGGACGTGGTCGTAGTTGATCGGCTTCACCTCTTTGCCCGCCAGCCGCTCGGCGACCAGGATCCCTTCCGCGGACGACACGTGCGCGAGCTGCGGATGCGGCGCGCCTTCGACCGTGATCACGTCGCCGATCGCCGAAATGTTCGGCACCGACGTGCGGTACAGCGAGTCCACGCGGATGTACCCCTTCTCCATCGTGATCCCGAGCTCTTCGGCGCCGAGGCCGGCGGTCACGGGGCCGCGACCCGTCGCCACGAGCAGCAGGTCCGCGGACAGCTTCTGCGTCTTGCCGCCGGGCGTCTGCGCCTCGATGTCCACGCCCGAGGCGGTGGCCGCCGCTTTCGTCACCTTCGTGCCCGTCAGCGAGGTGATGCCCTGCTTCTTGAACGACTTCGCGAGCTCCGCGGATACCGCGTCGTCCTCGACCGGGACGAGCCGCGGCAGCAGCTCGATGATCGTCACCTCGCTGCCGAACCGCCGGTAGATCGACGCGAACTCCACGCCCACCGCGCCGCTGCCCATGATCACCAGCGACTTCGGCACCTCCCGCAGGTGGATCGCCTCGTCGCTCGTGATGATGCGCGTGTGATCGATCGTGATGCCGGGAACGCTGCGCGGCGCGGAGCCGGTGGCGATGATGATCTCCGGCGCCTCCAGCGTCTGCTCATCACCGTTGACGATGTCGACCTTTCCCTTGCCGAGGAGGCGCGCCGTCCCCTTGATCCAGTCGATCTTGTTCTTCTTGAACAGGAACTCGACGCCCTTGGTGAGGCCGGCGACGATCTTGTCCTTGCGCGCGTGCACCTGCGCCATGTCGATGGCCGGCTGCCCGTACGGGAGCATCACGCCCCACTCGGTGGCGCCCTGGATGACCTTCATGGCGTGGGCGTGTTCGAGGAGCGCCTTCGTCGGGATGCAGCCCCAGATCAGGCAGGTGCCGCCGAGCGCCCTCTGCTTCTCGACAACGGCGACCTTCCTGCCGAGCTGCGCGGCGCGGATCGCGGCAACGTAGCCGCCGGTCCCGGCGCCAATGACAACGACATCGTATGAAGCCATCTATTTTCGAAGCGAGGTCAGCGGAACGAACGCATCGGCCGGCGGCCGAGGCGGAGCAGGCGTGCCAGGAGGCGCCTCACCAGTCAGCCGCTGCACCTGGACGCGCAGCTCGCCGTGCTGGTACTTGAGCTCCCAGTACATCTGGGAGAGCTGTTCGAGCCGCCGGGCCGTCCGCCGGGCCTTGCTCCACGCCAGCAGCGCCAGCAGGAGCGACACACCCATGACGATCCACTGGACAGTCATCCAAAGGGCAACGTTAGCGAAGGAAATTCGGAAGTGTCAAGGCGCACCGGGCGGGCAAGCGAAGGGCGGCAAGTTATACTCGCGCTCTTCGACATGCCCGAGCGGCGCAAGACAGTCCTCGTCGTGGATGACGATGAAGGAATGCGGGACACGCTGACCGCGGTCCTCAGGTCCGACTATCGCGTCCTGCGCGCGGCCACCGGCGAGGCCGCGCTGCAGATGATGGAGAGCGAGGACGTCGACCTGATGCTCCTCGACGTGCGCCTGCCAGGCATCAACGGCTTCGAGGTCCTCAAGATCACGAAGGAGAACTACCCGTACGTCGAGGTGATCGTCATCTCGGTGCTCAAGGAGCTCGACGCCGCCATCGAGGCGATGCGGTACGGCGCCTATCACTACATCTCGAAGGATTTCGAGGTCGAGGGCGTGCGCGGGCTCGTGGCGAACGCCGCCGAGCGGCAGGACCTCAATCGCCACGTCATGCGCCTCCGCGCCGAGGTCGCCGAGCAGATCGACCGGGAGTTCGTCGTCGGCCCGAGCCGGCGGACGCGCGAGGTCATCGAGCTCGTCCAGAAGGTGGCGAAGCTGAACGCCACCGTGCTGATCCTCGGCGAGAGCGGCACCGGCAAGGAGCTGCTCGCGCGCCGGATCCACCGCGAGTCAGGGGCGGCCGAGGCGCCGTTTGTCGCCGTGAACCTGGCCGCGATTCCGCGCGAGCTCGTGGAGAGCACCCTCTTCGGCCATGAGAAGGGCGCGTTCACCGGCGCCATCCGCCAGCAGCTCGGGAAGTTCGAGCTCGCCTCGGGCGGCACGCTGTTTCTCGACGAGATCGGCGACCTGCGCTACGAGCTCCAGGCGAAGCTGCTGCGCGCCATCCAGGAGAACGAGATCGAGCGGGTGGGCGGGACGCACCCCATCAAGACCGACTTCCGCCTGATTGCCGCCACCAACACCGACCTGGAGAAGGCGGTGAAGGACGGGAACTTCCGCGAGGACCTCTATTACCGGCTGAACGTGATCCCCGTCCGCATGCCCGCGCTCCGCGAGCGCATGGAGGACCTGCCGGAGCTCGCGCGATTCTTCCTGCAACGCTACAACATCAAGTTCCACAAGAACATTCAGGGCATCGCGGAGTCCACGCTCAAGATCATGGGCGCGTACTGGTGGCCCGGGAACATCCGGGAGCTCGAGAACCTGATCGAGCGGCTGGTGGCGGTGTCCGACAAGGACTGGATCACCGACGAGGACCTGCCGTACGAGTTCCATATGGCTCAGCTCGACGCCGCGGGGCCCGCCAACGAGAACCTCCTCGAGCGGGCGGTCACGACGTTCGAGCGGAACTTCATCATCCGGGCGCTGGAGAAGGCCGGCTGGAACGTCACGGCGACCGCCCGCACACTCGGGATCCCGCTGAGCACGCTGAAATTCAAGATGGACCGGCTCGAGATCCGCGAGCTGGCGAGGAAGATCCGCGGCAATTAGAGCGGTTTCTGAAACGTCGAAACCGCGCTAGTCCGTCTGCCTTTCGTCGACAGCCGCCAGGTCTCGACGGGGCGGCACCGGCCAACCTCTGCCCAGACCGGCCAGAAAATTAGCCGCCCGAAAAAAGTCCGCGATTTACTGCCGCAAACACCTTTCGAGCAGCGGGCAACGTCCGACAGGCGATAAGACGTTGGCCGACGGAATCTTGCCGGCACCACTGCCAGCGGCTTGCCCATCTCGCACTTCTCGTCGCGATTTCTGCCAGGTACGACGCGCAAGTCGTGCAAGCGCGAATCGGTACGCGCGTTGCTCCTTCACGCCGCAACCGCGGGCGGCTATTTGTGCGCCGCTTCCAACGAACCATCGACACGGCGCTCCGCGAAGAGCAATGCGTCTCTTCTCTGTGCATTGTGTCCTTCAGAGCCAGGGGTTGTCAGTCATGCAGGCGTCGAGCTTCAACGTCCGAGTGCCGCTGCCGGAGCGCGATGAAGTGTTCCTCATGAACACGTTCACCGACGCGCAGCTGCTCGTCTCGACGGACGTGGCGGAGCTGCTGGACCGCGTCGCGCGCGGCGGGTCCGTGGCCACCGACGAGGAGCGCGACACCGTCGACGCCCTGATCGAGAACGGCTTCGTCGTCGAGAGCCGCGCGCACGAGAACGTCGCGCTTCGCACGTTCTTCACCGACCTGCGCGAGGACACCGACCAGCTCCGCGTCACCGTGCTGACGACGCTGCAGTGCAACTTCGCGTGCGACTACTGCTTCCAGGGCGACCACGGCGACTACAACAAGTTCGCGAAGAAGATGTCGCTCGAGACGGCGCGCCAGGTGGTCGAGTGGATCGCGCGGCGCCTGGACGAGGTCCGGCCGCAGAAGTTCGTGCTGACGCTCTTCGGCGGCGAACCGCTGCTGAACCTGCCGGTGGCGTACTCCCTGGCGGAGCAGTGCCATGCCGCGTGCGCGGAGCGCGGCGTGCCGCAGTTCGTCACCGTCATCACCAACGGGCTGCTGCTGACGCCCGAGGTGGTCCGCCGGCTGCTCCCGTACGGACTGGGCGGCGTGAAGATCACGCTCGACGGCGACCGCGAGACGCACAACCGGATGCGCCCGCTGCGCGGCCGCCAGGGCACCTTCGACAAGATCGTCGAGAACGTCCGGCTCGTGTCGCCGCTCGTGCCGATCACCATCGGCGGCAACTTCGACGTGGAGACGGCCGACAGCTATCCGGCGCTGCTCGACTTCCTGCGCGAGCAGGAGTTCGCCGAACGCATCTCGAAGATCAACTTCAAGCCGGTCATCAAGGCCACGCCGGAGACGCCGAAGGGCGTGATTCCGCTCACGCTGGTGTCGGGCGAGGCGAAGCCGCTCAACGGCACGTGCATGACGAGCGCGGGCGCGGGGGCCTCGAAGGGCTCGAGCATCTGCGACACGTGCCACTTCGTGGACGAGAAGATGTCCTTCCTGCGCGACGAGACGCGCAAGCGCGGGTTCCCGACGCCCGACGGCGTGCACATGGGCCCGTGCGAGATCCACCGCAAGCACGCCTACACGCTCGGCCCCGACGGCGATCTGTATGCGTGCCCGGGATTCACGGGCGATCCGACCGAGTCGATCGGGCGCATCGACGGCCGCGAGACCGCGCTGCATCGCGCGGCGGCCCAGCGCTTCGATCGCTTGACTGCCGGCAAGGACGAGTGCCGGGACTGCGGGTTCATGCCCGTCTGCGGCGGCGGATGTTCCGTTGCCGCGCATACCGAGCTTGGTGACATGCACCAACCGTCGTGTCACAAGGGTGCGTTCGAGTCAGCGTTAGTCAGCCTGGCCTATCGCACCGCAGCCGCCGCCAACTAGTACCCCGTCGCAGGGATTTTGATCGATTGAAGCGGCGGCAATTCATTGGGCGGAACCAAGAGGGTGATGCTGCGGGGTTGGCCGGGCACCCGCTCG